>NZ_JAOWCD010000063.1:0-227738 GCF_030337175.1 Citrobacter sp. Ca225
TGATCTTGACCCGCCATCTCCGGACAGCTTTTGTATCTTAAGTTAACGATGTCCGCTGCCGCCGATATTCCCTCGGGGAGTGATATCCCAGCGCGCTGTGCGGGTGGTTTTCATTGTAATGTGTGAACGCTGCTGCAAGGTTTCGCAGGGCTGTTCTCACATCTGGTTTTGGCATGAACGCGATATAGTCTTCCTTCATCGTCTTCACGAATCGTTCGGCCATGCCATTGCTCTGCGGGCTGCTCACCGCTGTTGTACACGGCTCCAGATTCAGCTCTCTGGCGAACCTCCGCGTTTCATGCGCGGTATATGCTGAACCGTTATCCGTCAGCCATTGAACCGGTGTGGTCGGCAGCCCGTCGCCGAAGCGCTTTTCCACCGACCTCAGCATCACATCCTGCACCGTCGAACTGTCGTAGCCTCCTGTGCTCGCTGCCCAGTCTATGGCTTCTCTGTCGCAGCAGTCCAGCGCGAACGTGACCCGCAGCTTCTCACCGTTGTCGCAGCCGAACTCGAAGCCATCTGAACACCAGCGCATATCGCTTTCTGCCACCGCGATTTTGCCCTTATGTTCACGCTTCGACCGCTCTGGTTTGTCATGCAGTAACAGCAGATTATGCTCACTCATAAGCCGGTAAAGCCGTTTGGCGTTCACGGGGGGCAGTCCCTCTGTACGGCGTTGCGTACGCAGGATGCCCCACACACGGCGATAGCCGTAACTGGGCATATCGCTGATGATATCGAGGATCTCTGACAGTATTTCAGCGTCTGCTTCGTCATCACGCCGGTTACAGCGCCTGTCCTGCCAGTCGGCAGAACGGTTAATTCGCAGTGACAGCTGCGCACGCGACACGCCCATGGTGCGGCTGACCAGGGCTATTCCCCGTCCTTTGGCAACAAGGGCGCGTGCGCTATCCATTTTCGCGACTGAGCGTACTCCACGGCTTCTTTCAGGATCTCAACTTCCATCGTCTTCTTGCCCAGCAGGCGCTGAAGCTCCCGGACCTGCTTCAGAGCAGCAGTAAGCTCAGAAGCTGGAACAACTTCTTCTCCGGCCGCAACGGCGGTGAGGCTGCCTTCCTGATATTGCTTCTTCCACTTAAACAGCAGGCTGGGCTGGATGCCATGCAGGCGGGCGACATGGGAGACATTCATGCCCGGCTCCATCGTCTGCTGGATAATGGCGATCTTCTCCTGAGGAGTTTTACGTTTACGGACTTCTTGCCCTAACAGGATCCCGGTCATCTCAAAATTGGCGTTAGTGTTAGACATATATTCAAGCCTATCTCTTATCTGGAGATACAGCTACTGTCTGGTGTTTCAGGGGGCTACATCACTGTAAACATACAGAGCACCAACACGAAGGCTGCTGCAAGGGTGAAGGACATCACCACGAAAGCCGCCACAGTGAGCACCATGCAGGCTGCTGCAAAAGTGAAGAGCATCGCCACGCAGGCTGTCACCAGGAACATCACCACGAACAGGGTGCGGACGCCGCCACGGTCGCGGCGGAGGTGGTGGTCGTCGCCAGTGCATCTCCGTCACTAACAACGAAGTCGCTGCCGACGAACAGAAAAAATTGCGCGAACAGGGCTTAAGGCCTGGAGATCCTGATTGGGAAAAGTGGGGGATCTGTGATTATATCACCAAACCACGTGTACAAGCTGCTATCACAGGCAAAACGCCGAATGAACAACCGATTAAGGGCAATTATAGGTTTACAGACGAGTTCCCAATGTCTGACGGTTTTGAGGAAAATGCCGAGTTTTTCACTCTGACCTACGAAGCTGAGAAGTCGGTTAGCCACAACTTGGCCTTTGTTCGCATTGCGCCGTTGCTATGGCTACGCGCGGGTGCGCGCGGCGAACGTATTGAAAAAATACCTACTAAAGGATGGGAAGTGACCGATGCCTGGGCAGAGTACGCAAGACAGCAGGAAACCGTGCGCGAAGTAGTGCCGCTAATGGTATTCCAGGTACCTAATACGCCTGACCCGAATGAGGTGGGGCGTTGGCTGGATACGTTATTCTCCCGTTATCCTGAATTGTCCATTGACAGTGTTGCTCATGTCTTCGGTGAACACACCACACAACGTTTCGGCCAACATCAGGTGCCTTATATTGAACCGCAGCGGGTGCAGGAATCAACCTGGATGCGAGTACTGATTGCTAAAGATGCCATCAGCACTGGCTGGGATTGCCCACGTGCCGAAGTGATGGTTTCCTTCCGCGCAGCCAGCCACAGGACGCATATTACGCAATTGTTGGGGCGTATGGTGCGTACCCCATTGGCGAGACGTATTCCGGGTAATGAGCGTTTAAACTCTGTAGAATGCCTGTTGCCCAAGTTTAATACCAATACCGTGAGAGATGTCGTCAATACCTTGTTTAAGGGCGATGATACCTCTCCTCCAAGCGGACGCATCCTGGTTAACCCTGTGGAGATGAAACCTAACCCGGCTGCTTCAACTGCCGTATGGGAAGCATTTGAAGCGCTACCTTCGCAAACCCGACCACAGAAAGGAGCCAGACCCGCCAGACGTCTGACCGCACTGGCACAGGAACTGGTTGATGACGGCATTCTTGATGGGGCAGTTGGGAAAGCCCATGCTGCTTTGCACGCTGTCCTGGACAGGTTCCAGACAGAAAATGCTGAAAAAATTAAAAACAAGCGCAATGCAGTGCTCGTTGTAGATGGTAAAGCGGTGGTTGCCAGCCTGAAGAACAAAGCAATGACCTTCAACGAGTTCTGGGAGGAGGCGGACGTAGCGGTGATTGATGACGCCTACCGGCGTGCAGCCCGAATCTTCAGCCCGGATGTTTCACGTACCTATGTGGAATATCTGGCCGATAAGGTCGCGGATCGAGAAGAGGATGCAGAGGAATACCTAGAAGCAATCATGGAAGCTCGTGTAACCGTTGCTGGCCTAGGGCTAGTGATGGAGGTGCAGGATTACTTCGATGGCGAGGCCGATAGACTGGCGAAGGCGTGGCTGGCCGAGTACACACCGCAAATCAAGTCGTTGAAAGATGAGCGTAAAGAGGCCTATCGTCAAATCGTCGAAATGAGTACCGAACCGCAGGATGTGGATCTGGTCAGGCCGGCGAACAAGTTTGAAATGACCAGGGTGCGTGAAGGTGAAAAGGAAGCTGACCTTCCAGTCTGGAAACACCATTTGTTGTGTGACGAAAGCGGGAACTATCCGGCTCTGTTGAACCATTGGGAAACCAAGGTTTTTGAGATCGAAACCAAACGTGAAGGATTTGCTTTCTGGTATCGTAATCCACAGTACACAGGGCAGTCGTCACTGGGAATCGCTTATGTTGAAGCTGAACAGTACAAGATTGTTCGTCCCGATTTCCTATTCTTTGCCGAACAGGATGGCGAAATGATTGTGGACCTGGTAGATCCACATGGCCTGCATCTGGCTGATGCCTTGCCTAAACTGAAAGGACTGGCGCTATATGCCGAACACCATCCTGATGCTTATAGACGAATCGAATCCGTCGCCGAAGTAAAAGGTAAATTACGGGTGTTAGATTTGAAACGGCAGGATGTGCAGGATGCTGTTGCGAATGCTGAAAATGCAGAAACGTTATTTAGTAGCGGACTTGCTGATGACTATCAGTAATCTATAGAAAATTGCGTAACGAAACTGCATTTCAGTAATTGGTTGATGCAATACAAATATGGCCTTCTCACTGAGAAGGCCATTACCGACTTACAGTTCGATTTGGCTGCAGCCGAAGTTACGATCCCCTTCACCAAAAACTTTGCTTTCGACTTTGGTGAGGTAATCCAGTCGGGTTAACAGCGCTTGGTAGTTATGCTGGAAGTCAGCATTATTGGTATCCAGCACGTACTTACAGTTTTCAGGAAAATGGACCAGACCAGGGTGATCGTCTCTCTCCAATCTCAGGGCACTGTACCAGGCTCCTGTGATCATCCCTCTCAGATTATCGTCCTGATCGTAATCTCCGAGGTGGTAGTAAGCGTCTTTGTTGAACAACAAGCAAATGTGGTAGTGGCATTTGCCTGACTCAGAATACTCTTTCGCCCATATAATAAATAAAGGGCAACGGTAAATGCGTTTATCCTCACGCACCTTACGGGTACGGTCAGCCTCCAGCTTAGCTCTGAGGGACTCACGCATCCGGGATATCACCCCTGGTTCCAGATTAGGGAAGCAACAAATATTGTCACCGCTATCAACTATCTTCGGATAATGGAGATCAACTCGTACCACCGTTAACCTGGGGTAACGGTTAGTCAAATAACATAATAATTTATTGATCTTGATCTGATATTCGAGGATATGTACTCCATGAGTACCTTGATATGTTTTCATAATATATACCTGTAGTTGGTCCTACGGTCTATAGCAGACCCTATAGGGATGCCATACAGGCAGGACTATTCTTGCTCACTGTTGTCGGTATATACTGGTATCAGATCTTAGTACGGACATACTGATCTGATTACTACTCTTACTGGTTAATACAGTAGTAAGGGGATGTAATGCCATTATAATACCTATCCAACATCTAAAATTGAGACGAAGGCAGCCCCAGCCTGTGATGACTGATTAAAAGTTACTCTGTAATTAGTTACAGTAATGACTCTTTAATAAAGTGATTATTCCGTCTTGTCTTTTCTCTGTTCGTTATATAAAACCATCGACAGGTTGTATGAAAATAGTTTTCCCTCTTTTCTCTGCCCGTATTTTGTTTTGCGAATAAAGTGTACTGAGCAGTTCATTCACTTTACTCCGGTTCCTGAACCGGTTCGGACCATATTGCAGGATGGTTGTCTTCCTGATATACGGCACCACACACCTGTAGCAATAATCTTTTATCCACGAGTAAAGCTCGTCTGCTTCTGAACTTACCAGCAGTAACGTCTGGGGTTTAGAGAAAATTCTCACATACTCATCCACATACCAGGCGATTATATCTACTGCGGCTTCCACGGCAGTAAGGGATATATCTCCTTCATCACCGTTAAAGTAATGCAGCAGTGCAGCGATCCTCGCCATATTCTCCGCCATTTTAGAAGCATAATCCTTAAAATCAGACAGGAGGCCAATCAGCCCCATTTCTGACTCGACTTTGTTATAAAATTCGAGCCAGCGTTTTTCTGCTTCGGGAGAGAAACGCAGACACTGACGCTCATTTTCCTCATTTCTGGCAATGCTCTCGTTAACAATGTCTATAAGTCGTTGATGAAATACCGGTAGATGCTCACTTGAGACAACCGGACTGGTAATTTGCCTGTAGCCCTGTGTTGAACCAGGTTGACATATCAGACATCGGGCGAAGAATCCGATCCCTTTCGCGGCATCGCCTTTTCGTTCCAAATACCCTTTTTTAAACACATCAGGCTGAATCATCAGCCCCAGCGTCATTCTGGCATCTTTGATTAATTTACCTGGCTCGCTTTTTCTTTCCACGGGAAACATTGCACCATCCCACATTTTATTGATGAAAGGCAGTTCATTTAGCGCGTAGCCGTTAAAAATGGTGCCAGCTTCATCAGACATAAGCCCGATGGACCGCCAGCGTCCACAGAGAGAGTCTTTCATCGCCGCAGGTGTGGCATCGTTGTATATCTGCCTTAACCTGACCGGTGCTTTCGGGGACGCCACCAGTAGCGCTTTCAGACGTTCGCTCGTTGCAGAGTGATCTTTATTACGACGAATATCTGATTTCAGTTTCGACATCAGGGCTTTCTTTTCAACATTAAAAGCCATTTCCTCATTCCGCCAGATAATCATGTCCTGGGTATATTTTTCAAACCATTCTTCTTCCAGTTGATATAATGGTTTCATCAGCAGTTTGTCCACCGTGCTTTTGCGTTCTCCAGATTCCGCCAGTGTCAGTAAAAAAAGTGATACCGGGCTGCGCAGATTATTCAGTCGGCACACATCAATCCGGTTCTGGCAGGCTAGCGAAATAACCCCCAATACCGATGCAGCAATCAAAGCCTGGGGAGCCTGCGTATGCTGTTCCACTTCATAAACCGCATTTCTGATGATCTGCGGGAACACATGCACAGGGAAAGGACGACCACACAGCATAGATACCTCTTATTCATTAACGTTTAAAATGATTCCCCTCACATCGCTATGCCGCTATTAATGGCAGAAATAGCAGGATGAACACGGGGCACTCAAAAAAAACAAAAAAATAAATGTAAAAAACACATCGATACTAACGCTCATTGATCCAATAGAGCAGGTCACTAAGCAACCACCCACAGGATTTCAGACCAATGGACTTACGCGGTGGAAACTTACCAGACTGTTCCAGTTTCCACGCTGTTGAGCGAGAAATAGAGGTAATATATTGCCGTTCTTTTTCTCGTACTAATCGATCGCAAGTTTCACCATAATCTCTTAAGACTTTGATACGTTGTTCATTAGTTAACTTAAAAGGCATCATTTGAGTTTCCTTGTTGATAGCGTGAAATTATCATGCTCGTGCCAGGAAGCATGCGCAACATCCACGATGCTCATTAAGGATTGCGGTCAAAAAACACATAATCATCAGCTACTTAATAAATTATTACTTTTCCCTTATTAAGGGATATCTTGCTATGACTGAGGGAGTGTGTACTCAGAAAACCATATATTACAAAAGTGATATTTGAGGGATTCATGCTGGAGAATAAGAGAATCATTGAAGGGGGATAGCTTAAAACACCCTTCATAAAATAAAACTCTCACATATGATCTGAGAATTACGAGTATATAAATAACTCTCAGATAAAAAGAGTTTACTGTTTAGTATCCATTTTTTTGAATTCTGTACACCAGCCCTCAACAGTCTTTAACTGGAAGGAGTAGACAATATCATGTGACTTTGCGAGAGAGTCTAATTTTTTAACAAAATCCTTTGCAGTAAATTTGTATTCTGGATAACACTCTTTGCTAAGAAGATAAATTGCATTTAATGCTGGCGATCTGATTTTAGTATCACCATTGTTATTTTTAAATTTTTTTTCATTATTTGATAACTCTTTTTTTAGTTCGTTATTTTCGGTTCTAAACATTTCAATGTCTTTGATAAAATTTTCTTTATCAACAAGGAAGTTTTCCTTATCTTTATGATAATTTTTTATATCACCTAAAAGATTATTGTTTTCCCTTCTTAAATCATTATTTATCCTCAGTAGCTCTTCAAAACTTTCTCTTGTAAAATCAGGCTTATCAAACATTTTTTATCCTTATAGAATCAATAAATAGCTTACCACCAAAATAAATTACGATACACAATGTGAAATTAACTGGACTAATCTATCCCCAAACACCTACAATTCTAGCAGCAGCTATAAGGAAATTTTTCATGAGAAAACATACATCATCTCAAGTGACCAAAGCAAAAATCCTCCGCGCCGTTGCCAGCTCGACCGCGATAGAAACCGGTGTTTCTGTGCAAAAAATTGAGCAGCAACTCAAAAAAAATCAGGCACAGGCGAAGGCCGTTGGCCTCGCCCGTTAATCTGGCAAGATGTCGCTCACCAGTTGCATCATAGGGCTGTAGTTCCCTGATACGCCTGCCTGTATTGCCTTGAAGTAAAACGTCTTGTGTTCATCCCATAAGCTGTAATCCAGCAAGCCTTTTCCCGCAAGAACCGAGAGCACATCGCAAAGCAGCCGCGACAGACGCCCGTTACCTTCTCTGAATGGGTGGATCAAAATAAATTCCACGTGGCATTCAGCCAGATAACTAACCAGCCCCGAACGAGCCAGAGATTTAAGCTCACCCGACCGAGCGAGAAACTGCTTCTCAAAACCATCAAGAAGAAGCGGAATCCTGTCGGCAGCCGCAAACTGAAAGCCATCCTTAGTCAGGTTGGCATTACGCAGCCTCCCCGCCCAGTCATACACATTCCCCAGCCATTGGCGATGCCACCCACTGATGTGCTCAAAAGCCAGCGCCGCAGGCGGCTGGCCTTCGATAAATAGCTGTTCATAAAGCATCAGCAGCAGGCCAGATTCCAGCGCCTCCATTTCCTCTTCATCTGTGATCCCTAACTTATTAGCCAGCACCAGGTCTCCAGAGCCCGGTTGATACCGCTCTTCTACTGAATTAAGCTCATATTTTGCCAAGCTCTTACCTCCGTCCAAACAAGTTCACAACGTTGTTTTCCTGCTGTCGCTGATAGTTGTTGACCCTATCTTCCCAGATCTCAAGCGCCCTGCGCTTTTCAGGCAAGTAATCATAACGATCATAGTGTTTCGAGCTGACGTCATTCAAAGCGTGATTCTGGATACGGTCGCGGATCTCTTTGCTGATCCCCGCCTCCCCCATCAGCGTTTTACATGTGCGACGTAAATCTCGCGCTGTGAAAACTTTAAACTTAGGATTAAAAGCCCGGAAATACATGATGGAACGGGCCAGGCTATCGGTACGTACCGGTCGTTCGCCGTTGGTCGAGAGCGGGAAGATATAGGGGCTGTTACTTTCCTTAGTCAGTTCTTTCACTGAGGCTAATTCACTTAATGCCGATTCAGTCAATGGGATCAGGTGCTCCCGTTTGTTTTTCGATACATCGGCTATGACCAGTAACGTCTTTTGCTGCCAGTCAATCGCGCTCCATTGGCTGGCAATCATTTCAAACGGTCGCTGCCCGCCAGCATAAACGCAGAAGCGGATAAGGTGCTGCATCAACGGCCCAACGTTAGTTGCCTGAGCGAACTGCTCCATGACAAAACGCAGCTCTTCCAGCATTAACCATGTATCACCCACTTTCTCCGCAGAGGACTGCTTCGGTATGGCCGATACCGGATTAACTTCAAGCCCGAACGTAATGCCCACGCTGGTATTCATCGGATCGTTATCGGCTTTAAGCCCATAGTTAAATGCCGCCATCAGGTAGGAACGAATTCGGTTCGCATGGACCACCGCATCTCGCTGGATAATGCCTGAGAGGATGGTTTTGATCTGTAATGGCGTGACATCCTTCGCTTTGGTCTCTCGAGGAATGACTGAATAGCACTCTTTTTCAAGACGCTTCAGTACATCGGCCCAGGTCCGCTTATTGTCGAGCTTCATCTTGTTAACGTAGCCATGTACCAGCTCTTTAAACGAGCCCTGCGAGCGATGGATCTGCATGATGTGCTGTTCGGCCAGGCGCTGTTGCTCAAGCTCTTGCTGCGGCTCTTTTCCTTCAACAAGCCAGGCTCCATATTTTTTCGCCAGCTCATTGGCCGTCACCAGTTTCATCTCAGGCCAGATGCCCAACTGGATGAACTTTTCTTTCTTCCCTTTCTCAACGTAGTAACGGAAATAAAAAACTTTGCTGCCTGAAGGCTGAACCTTAACGCCAAGCCTGCCAGTACCACGTTGAGCGCTGTTGCTCCACACGTAGTACGCCGTGCTTTTTGTCTTCAATCCACGTATAGCAGTCTCGGTAAGATTAGCGGCCATAAGTTTACCTTTCTAAGAATATGCGTTACCTGACCCGATGCCCATTTCGGGTCAGGTAACGGGTCAGGTAAGGATAGTACAATGGGGAAATGAGAGAACCAATCAGAAACAAAAATAACTTCATAACTGATTGATTATAGACAATTAAAAATACAAATAGAGACAATGACGAACAATTAAAAACATGCCAATTTTATGACTCATAATCGCTTGGTCGTTGGTTCAAACCCAACAGGGGCCACCAGACAAAACAAGGAGTTAGATGAGAAATCGTCTGACTCCTTTTTCGTTTTACAAAAATAGAGTTGGGAAAGGCGAGACCTACGGTATTAAACGCGAAATTTTGAAAATGCTCGCCAACAGCAACTTTAGCAATATCCGAAAGCGATGGTTGGGCCTGAATCGCCGCCCAGAACGACTTTCCGTTGCTGGGGCGACATTAGTGAGAAACAGCCCTGCGCATGGGTATTTTGCCCTATCCTCATCAACAGACGAACGGATGCTGGGTTATTTAACACTTTTCTATATCCAGATATTCAGCAGACATATTAAACGATCTTACCAACCTGATATTTAAAGTAACCAATTCCAATGGTTTTTCTGAAACGCCATGGCTGCCACTCTGGCCATAAAACGTCGGCAATCATCGCGATAGCAATCCATCGGAACCAGGTCGCGAAGGTATTACTTAACCCCTGTGGTTCTTTATAGCCTTTAACCCAACCATCGTATCCCCGTTCACCAACAAGTGTGTCAGGGAAGCCGCCATCCGCATTCTGGATATCGAGAAGTTTGACCAACATATTACGTAGCCAGTATTCAATTTCATCCTGACGATGGGGACAGCGCGAATACCCATGCGCCAGAATATCGATAATATCAACATCAATACAGCTACTGCGTATTGCCACGGGTTGTTCCAGACAACGACTCATCGACTGGTTGAAATGAGGAATTGTCTCGTCAAGCGCATAAAAAATATGCAGGTTATGCGTTGCACCACAAAGTGCGAACAGCAATGCTTCCTGACTGAATTGCTGTCCTGGCCCCCAGAATCCGGAGTAGGGCTCGCTCTGCTGGTTGTGCCAACCGATCATATCCTGCAAGCGCTGGCTTGCAGGCCCCTCCGGGTGACGCTGCTTTTCGAGAAGCAGGAAACTGCCAAGGTTAACGATATTGTTTCCTTCAAGCCACGGATCGCGCATATCGCGCTGGCCTAACCATGCCCGGAAAACCAGGGGATCGAGAAAGGGCGCTAAAAAGGGCAGTTCAAGCCTGTCTAACTGTTCCAGAACCTCCAATGCCCCCATACAATAATTTGTTGCATGGAAACGCATATACTGACGTGTTTCTTCGATATCCGGGCGTTTCCATGTTTCATCCCACTGCATACCCGGTAGAAGGAAATAACCATCATCCTGTTGGTGACTTAAAATCCAGTCAGCCAGTAATTCCTTTTCCTCTATATTATCCCCTAATAATGCGCGGGCCATAGTTCCATCATAGGTTCCTGATAATAACATTTGCGGCCATTTTTCTGGCTGATGATAATCGCTGACACGCAATACGCCAGGCGTCATCCCGGCGACGCTCATGCTATTGAGCCAGTTAATACTGTTCTCTTTAGCCTGCAGAATACGTTCTTGTAAAAGACAGTCTGTTAATTTCATAAAATAACCTGTATTCAGGATTAATCGTTGTTCTGAAGGTTGATAATTATTTAAATTTTGCTGCCGACATTGTCGGTGTTAAAACATGCATAATGACAAAACCTAACAGATAAGCAAAACCACCCATCAGGAATATTGACCAATAACTCCCTGTCGCCTGCAAAATATGCCCGGTAGCTTGTGCAAAGAGTATTGAACCTATTGAGCCAATCAGGCAACCAATACCGACAACAGCGCCAACGGCTTCTTTCGGGAACATATCAGAAACACTGGTATAGAGATTGACTGACCATCCCTGATGGGCGGCAACCGCAATACCAATTAAAATAACGGCGACCCACAAATTAGACGCGGTAGAGACCAGCAAGATTGGCAATACACAAATAGCGCACAGCAGTAGTGTTAATTTACGTGCGTTGTTGACGGCTATTCCATGGTTGATCAACCATGCAGGCAAGTATCCACCGGCGAGTCCGCCAATGGTCGCCAGTATATTGATCAGAACCAATGGTGTCGCCATGTGCGCCATATCAATACCGCGACTGTCGTGTAACCATTTAGGCAACCAGAACAGGAAGAACCAGAAAATCGGGTCGGTCAGGAATTTGCACATCGCAAATGCCCAGGTCTGGCGATACTTTAATAACCCAATCCAGCTCACTTTGCATGCTGCTGGTGTGGGTTCAGACATTTCATCCTGATGGATCCACTCCAGTTCCTCCTTATTCACTTTTTTTGCTTTTTCTGGTTTTCCGTATAAGAACAGCCAGAAAACAATCCATATAAAACCGACTGCGCCGGTCACTACAAAAGCTTCACGCCAGCCCCACTGTAATGCAATCCATGGAATAATAATGGGGGCGAAAATATTCCCGACGTTTGAACCGGAGTTGAAAATACCGGTCGCAAAAGCGCGCTCTCTCCTGGGGAACCATTCAGCAGCAACCTTTACCGCTGACGGAAAGTTAGCGCTTTCGCCAACGCCCAGAAAAATCCTTGCATAAATAAACCCTGTAACAGTACTCACTGCACCATGAGCCATGGCGGCCAGGCTCCATATTGCCAGAGCAACGGGCAATATAAGGCGAGCGCCATACAGATCGACAATTCTGCCGCAGATTAATAAACCCACGGCATAGGCTGCCTGGAAGGCAGTGACAATATTGCCATATTCGATTTCTGTCCAGCCGATATCTTTTTGTAGCATGGGGGCTAACAACCCCAGGATAGAGCGATCAAGGTTATTAATAGTGACCGAGAAAAAAAGCAATGCGCAAATTGTCCATCGGTATCGACTTCTGTTTAATTGAGGCTTTGTTGCTTGTTCGCTAATACTGTGTTGTAGCTGGCTCATCTTATTACCTCTCCATGTCTGTGCTCTACAGAATATGAATCTTTCTCGCCGCTACAGTGTAAGTATCTTTAGACCGGGACAGGCAATACTCAAAAAGGAAACTGAGATCTTAACGTTCATTCGGTTTTTATTTGCAAGCAAAGTCACCTTTTTAGCTGGCTAATGTGATGAGGAACACTTCAGCACGAAAGGGAATGTGAGGTTAATCACGATTAAATTTGATGTTTTTTGAGCTACATCACAATTGCTATTTATTCAATATCTGCACACCTTCGAATGTTTTCTTCTTTGATCTGGCGGTCGTTCAGATCCGCTATTCTCCCCCCAACTTTTCTTCACGAGGAATGGCGATGTTAGAAAAATCTGACCTGGCAGATAATGCGGTCGAATGTCTGCATAACGAACACTACGATCGCGCTTATAATGTGCAAAATCTTAACTATCGCACACTCATCTTTAGCGGTGGGCGTCAACGGGAAAGCCTGGCGGGTGACTGGCACTTCACTCTTGATCTGCATGATACGGGGTTAAGGCAAAAATGGTTCTTGATGCAAAAGCAGGATGCTGAAACGCGTAAGGATCCTTACGATTATGATCCCTATTCTGGTCAGACGGTTCCTGTACCCAGCTGCTGGCAAATGTTGAAGGATAAATGGTTTTATTATGAAGGCAGCGCATGGTATACCCGTGAAATCGAGTATGCGAAGCGGGATCCGGATGAGCGTGTATTTCTACGGATAGGTGCAGCGAATTACGATTGCAAAATATTTCTTAACCATGAGTTTATCGGTAACCACTATGGTGGTTCGACGCCTTTCTGTGCTGAGTTAAGCGCAAACTTAAAAGCCGGAAACAACGTATTAATGATCTGTGTGAATAACACCCGGACAACGGACCGCCTTCCATTACGAAATAATGACTGGTTTAACTATGGGGGTATTTATCGTGAGATAGAGCTTATCCGAACACCGCGAAGCTATATTCACGATCTGTTTATCTATCTTGTTCCGGATGGCAACTATAACAGGATTGCTGCGCGCGTCGCGGTTGACGGGCCTGCGGCTGACGTTACCCTTATGATCCCTGAACTTGGGATTAATCAGATATTGCCTGTCGTTGACGGTCAGGCTGAAGTTATTTTATCCGTAAGTCCAGAGTTATGGTCACCCGAAAATCCTAAACGCTATAAAGTCAGGGCTATGCTTGGGCGCGACAGTGTCGAAGATGATGTCGGATTTCGCCAGATTGAGGTGGTGGGTACCGATATTCGGCTGAATGGAAAATCCATTTATCTGCGCGGTGTGAACTGCCATGAAGATGATTTATTCATGGGGAAAGTCACCAGTGAGGATGATATTCGCCAGCGCTTTCGTGATGCGAAGGCACTGAACTGCAACTATATGCGGCTGGCGCATTATCCTCATCATGAACTGGCGGCACGCATTGCGGATGAAGAAGGAATCATGCTGTGGGAAGAAATTCCCAACTATTGGGCAGTCGATTTTACGAATCTGTCGACACAGCGGGATGCGCATAACCAGCTGATGGAACTTATTCTGCGTGATCGTAACCGTGCCAGCGTCATTATCTGGTCCGTTGGCAATGAGAATGCGGATACGGATGAACGTTTAAGCTTCATGACATCGTTAGTGAATGCGGCACGTGATGCTGATCCCAGTCGTCTTATTTCGGCAGCCTGCCTCGTCAACCACGCAAAAATGAAGATTGAAGACAGGCTGACAGAATACCTCGATATCATCGGGTTAAATGAATACTACGGATGGTATGAAGAGAATTTTGATGACTTAATTGTGCTTGGAAAGAACTCATCACCCACAAAACCCGTGGTCATCACCGAAACCGGCGCGGAAGGCGTTCTCAGCGAAGACGCCCCTAAAACCGGTCCCTTCTCTGAGCAATATATGGCCGATGTTTATCGTAAACAAACCGAATATCTGCCAAAACTCACTTACGTTCGTGGCTTTACCCCATGGCTGCTGTATGACTATCGAACAGAGCGTCGACAAAACCCCTGGCAGCAAGGGTTCAACTGTAAAGGCCTGATTACCGCAGATAAGAAAACACGCAAAGCCGCGTTTTATGTTCTGCGGGATTTTTATGAAAATCTCAATAAAGCCGGGTCGTCATCTGACTAATCATGCTGGAGACTATCCGCCAGGGATAACAACCTGGCGGGATCAAAGAGCATTGCCAGATAATGAGGTTGCTGTTGCTCTTCCTTATCCAGCCATTCGCCGAGACGGTTTGCCAGCTGGCGAAGGCTGTGTATTGGCTTATCGAGTTCAAAGTCAGAAACGCCACGACGATTGCCATAGCGTTCCAGGATGAGTTTCATCGCAACGCCCTTCGCAACGTCAGAAAATAAATCGGTATACCATAGCACTCTATCCCAGACACGTTTGAATAACTCCCTTTTACCGTCAGGAAGAGGGGTCTGCTGTAAAAGAAAATGGAGTTGACTACGTGTATTTTGTGCCAGAAAAAGGGCGCGCTGTTTTTCCAGTAACATCAGTTGATATTGTTCAAGCCCGGTGTCGGGATCGTCTGGTGGAAAAAGTGTTGAAAGAGAAAAATCATCTGAACGCCGGGAATGAAGTTGTAAAAGTTTGACGGCCTGCTGATATGTCTTTGGCACCTGACTGTAATGATGCAAAACATGCCCCAGTATGTAAGGGGTTTTTGTCATCCACTCATGGCTGCTGATATAGAGTTGATGGAATGCATCCAGCTCAGCGTTATCGACTTTGTGCTCAAGCATATCGGTAAGCCAGCAGTGAAATGCCTGCTTTTCTGACATCCCCACTTCACGGCCAAACATTGCCAGACCGTGTAAATTTATCGAGTTGACCGAATTGATAAGAGAACTATTGGATATCCACTCCCAGCTTAAGCGACCAGAGACCGCCTCCAGGCGATCGCCTGACATATTTTCAACCCAACTGAGGCGCCCCTTGATCTCCTCCAGTAAATAACAGGGTAGCAGCGTCCAGCCATATTCCAGACCCCATAAATCAAATTCAATCCATTTGATTTTGTCTTCCAGTTGCATCAGAAGTGGATTCGTGGCAAATCCGGGACGATAGCCGTCAGGAACCGCTTTCAGCGAAACACGTACATCTCCGGGAAGCACCTGCAATGCATTAAGAAGCTGCCATGATGCAGACTCATCATCCATATAGTCTCGCAACACTAGTTTTTTCCCAAGACTACGTAGTATTTGATAAAGATAAGGAAGTGTCGATGACCAATTGGCCCGATAAGGAAGATGTTTAGGAAGAGTGACAATAACACCATCTATAGCAGGCAGCTGACTTAAAGATTCAGCGATTTTTAATTGATAGAATTTTTTCCAGAAAGCTTCATCTGCATGGGTATTTTCAATTAATGCATATTCCGGAAATTTTTCCTGAAGTTTTCCCCCAGATGGAAATGCCTCGCCCTGTAACCAGATTCGTATGCCATTTCCGTTACAGATACGGCATAACCTTTGGAGGTATAGCAGTTTCTCCTGCTGTTCACATATCAAATTTTCTTTTCCATTTTGACAATAGTCAGATGGAGAAGTCAATAACGCGAATAAATCTTGCTGATGAATAACAAGACCATTAAAACCGTCTCGTTTCATCATATTAATTACATTTTGCAAATACGGCCAGTGCCATATTAAAGATGAGTTTACTTCCAGTAGACGCAGAGGGGTCAATGCATACATACATAAATCTCATCAATGTTATTAATACAAAAGTGTATCGTTTAAAATAATTTATTATAATAGAGTATAAAGATAACACCAATAAGAAAAATAGTAAAAAACAGGTCCAAAAAGCTTATAAAATTAATCGTTTTATGTTGTTAGTTTTATTTCTGTCATGATAACGTTAACGACAAATGCCGCAAGAGAAACTACTTACCGAAACTATCAATGTGAAACACTATTCTGCCACCAACGGTAACCGAAAGGGATGCTCTTCCCTGGCTGGCAAGAGCATCAAGGCAGGTTGTTGGCTTCACGCGCGCTCAACTTCGACCAGTTCCTGAAGCTGCTCACGCATGTACAATGAAAAATATTCAGGGTCTCTGATCAAAACCCGTTCACCGGCTTCAAACTTCTCAGCCCACTTAACCAGTTTTTGCGTAAATCCAGGGTTCCACCCCTCCCGCTCACCACGCGCAACGATATCCGACGCACTTGCAGGGCAGCCCAGCTCTTTCAAATATTTCAAAATTCCTTTCGCCGTGCTTTCATCCATAGGTTCTGGAGATGAGGCCGAGGTATTCATACCGTTGATGAAATCTAATGCTTTATCAATGACTGCAGGCATACTTTTATCCTTAAAATTTACCATGTAAAACACAAGACTACTCTATGACCTTAAACCGATTTCAGCCTCAAAGAAATCATTAAATTTCATTGTCCCGACGGCGCTCACTTTACTTGTTGTGCCAGTACGCCGCCACACGGACTAACTGCTGATCAAACGGTTCCTGCTCAAAGCGTTGGCTAAGGTTTTTCACCACCTTCCCTTCCCCGGTGATCCAGATGAAATAATCTTCTGTCGGCACGTCAATCTGCGCCAGTCGTGCGGCAACCGCCTGCTCATCGTGTCCCAGCCATTCAATGGAAAAATCGCCCAGATGCGCGAGGTAATCCTGATATGCCGGATCGGCGACGCTCACCAGCGCGCTCACCGTCGGTTTTACCGGTAAGCGACTCAGTGCCTCAAGACGACGCCGCAACGCTGGCATACCGGACTCATCACAAACATAGAGCTGGTAAGCATAGTCTTCCGGCACTACCAGCGAACCACGTGGTCCGCCGATGGTTAGCGTATCGCCTTCGCGCGCTTTCATAGCCCAACGGCTCGCCACACCGCCGTCGTGAATAAAGAAATCCAGTGCCAGCTCATGACGGGCTTCATCGTACAACGGTGTGTAATCGCGAGAAGCCGGACGCACGCCCTCGCCCCAGACAATCCCTTCCTCCGTTACGGTTGGCGGAACAAACCGGCTGCCGGGTTGCGGGAAAAACACCTTGCTATGGTCGTCAAAGCCGCGCGAGTTAAAGCCGTCCAGCGCATCGCCACCGAGGACAATACGCTGAAAACCCGTCCCGATGCGTTCTACGCGCAAAACGGTAAGTTCGCGAAAGCGCAGTTCATTGCGCACGCGCTGAGGGTAACGTGAAGTTTTATCCATCATTTTTGACCTTCGTGTGATAATCAGATATATCTAAATACAGTTTTCAAATGATAATGATTGTTAATAGCCAGAATTGCAAGTCATTTTTTGATAGCGTCTGCAGTGTTACTGCCTTTAAATATTTATCATTTAAATTCATAGGATTAGTAAAATCATCAACACTACCCTTGTCAAAATCTTCATTTTAGATATAAATTAGATATATCTAAACAAAAGGAGATTATCATGCGACATCATCATGAAGGTTGCTGTAAAGGCGAAGGGCATCATCACGGCGGTTGCGAACATCGTCACGGTAGAGGTGGCGGTGGTGGACGGCGTCAGCGCTTTTTTGGCCATGGGGAGCTGCGTCTGGTGATTCTGGATATTCTCTCCCGCGAAGCCAGCCACGGTTATGAGCTAATCAAAGCTATCGAGAATCTGACGCAAGGCAACTATACGCCGAGTCCTGGCGTGATCTACCCAACGCTGGATTTCCTCCAGGATCAGGCCTTTATTGCGGTTAGCGAAGAGGATGGGGGGCGTAAAAAAATCACTCTCACTGACACCGGCGCACAATGGCTGGAAGAGAATCGTGAACATCTCGGCCACATTCAGGAACGCGTCAACGCACGCAATGTCGGCTTTGAACTGCGTAAGAATCCGCAGATGAAACGAGCGCTGGAAAACTTCAAGGCAGTGCTGGATCTGAGAGTGAATCAGGGTGACATCAGCGACGCACAGTTAAAAAAGATCATTGGCGTGATCGACCGTGCGGCGCTGGAAATCACTCAGCTTGATTAAGCAGGCAAGGCGTCGCCGTCACGAACACGGAACACTTTCACCATCTCTTTTAAGTGTAACGCCTGCTCATTCAGTGACGCCGCTGCCGCAACGGACTCCTCGACCAGACAGGAGTTCTGCTGGGTGGTGGCGTCAATCAGGCCAATCGCGCTGTTGATCTGCGAAATCCCCTCGGTTTGCTCACGACTGGCCTGGCCGATCTCCCGCAGGATCACATCCATCTCCTCGACGTTGTTGACCATGCCGTTTATCAAGCCGTTAGCCTTCTCGACCAGTTGCATCCCTTCCTGGGTCTGACCGGTGGAATCCTCAATCAGATGGCGGATCTCGCTGGCAGAAGATGCGCTCTTTTGCGCCAACTGGCGTACTTCCCCTGCCACCACGGCAAACCCACGGCCATGCTCACCGGCTCGCGCGGCTTCAACAGCCGCATTAAGCGCCAGAATATTGGTCTGGAATGCAATGGAGTCAATCAGGTTGATGATGTCCGACATGCGGTTAGATGTTTCATTAATCACCCGCATTTTTTGCGTTACCTGATTCATCATCTCGCCATTGTTCTTCACAACGGTCGCCGCCCCCGCAGAGAGCTTCGTCGCTTCTCCGGTATGTTCGGCCGTGTTTTTTACCGTGGCGGTGATCTGCTCCATTGACGCGGCGGTCTGCTCAACGGAGCTCGCCTGTTCTTCGGTACGTGCAGCCAAATCCTGGTTCCCGGCGACGATCTGCGCTGCCGCGCTGGAGATATTCTCCGACCCGTCCTGGACTTCCTGGACGATCTCCAGCAGGCGAGTTTTCATTACCATCAGCGCATGCAGCAGTTCGCCGGTCTCATCTTTCTGCGTGGTGAGGATATTGCGGGTCAGGTCGCCCTCGGCAATCGCTTCGGCAAACTGCACCGCTTCATTCAGTGGCCGGGTGATGGAACGCACGATATACCAACCCATCATACAACCCGCGGCAATACCGATGAGCGCCAGCGCGATAAGCAACGCCCGGTTCGCGGTAAAGTCGCTTTCCACCTGCGCGCCAGCATGCAACATCTGCGTATCTTCAATGGCGATCAGTGCCTGAACTTTCTCTTTATAGGCCTGCTGTACATTGACCGTCGTGGTCATCATCTCCTGCATTGCCGCCTGTCGGTTATGGTTTTGCAGTGCCTGCAAAATGCGGAATCGGGAGGCGAGATATTGCTCGCGCACGTCGCGGATCCCGGCGATGACCTTTTTCGATTCGGCATTTAGCGGCGCAGCGTCCAGTTCATCCAGCAACACCGTAATCTGCTGGCTAATGGTGTCGAGCTTTTTCTGGGACGTCTGGGTCCACCGCCCCTCTTCGTCCATCAGCATCAACTGCTGCGTGCTGACAAAATCCTGAAAATGATCGATGAGCTTGTTGGCTTTTACCGTGATGGGATAGTCATTGGTAATGATGTTTTGCATACCGCTGTTGGCGCGGTCCAGGCTAAATAATGAAAGGCCTGAACTCACCATCATCAGTACAATAAACAATCCAAACGCGATAAATAATTTTGAGCGGATCTTCATGTTACGCAAAAACATATATTCTCCCTGGAGATAGTTTTTCTTCAGACAGATTCCTTTATCGGTAACAAACTCACTAACTTTATGATATTGATCGCTTTTTATTATCAATAACTGCCGGAAAATAGTTTTTGACGATGAATAAAGGCAGACCGATCGTTATATAAACGATTTTTTATGATGTCCAAATAGCCCAAAGACAGAAATGAAAAGATACGAATAAAATAAAAAAACCACCCGTAGGTGGTAATATTTAATATGTTATTAACATTATTATTACAATGACGCTTACCATTACCGGTAAGCGTTGATGCGGATAAAAGAAAGGATTAGTGCAACACCGTCACGGCATCCGCCAGACGGCTGGCACGGTGTTTAACCATGGCGGACACCTGCGCGCTCTCTTCAACCAACTCGGCGTTCTTCTGCGTGATGTCGTTAAGTTCGCCTACCGCACGCGTCAGACTGGTCAATCCGTCGGACTGTTCAAGCGTTGAATGGCTGATCTGCGCAATCAACTGAGTGACGTTTTGTACCTGAGAGACAATATCATCCATCGTACGTCCCGCGGCGTGGACCTGCTGAGAACCCGACTGCACTTTATCCGCACTGGCATCGATTAGCTTACGAATATCATTCGCCGCGCTGGCGCTGCGGCTGGCCAGATGGCGCACTTCACCCGCCACGACGGCAAACCCTTTGCCTTGCTCACCCGCCCTGGCCGCTTCAACTGCGGCGTTCAACGCCAGAATATTGGTCTGGAAAGCGATGTCGTTAATCAGCGTGGTGATGGTGCCAATGCGCTGCGTGCTGTTGGCGATGTCATCCATGGTTTTAATCACGGTGTCCATTGCTTCACCGCCCTGTGCCGCCGCGCTACTGGCGGCAATCGACAACTTATCGGCGGCGGATGCGGTTTCGGAGTTTTGTTTTACCGACGCCGCCATTTGATTCATGGTGGTCACCGTCTGCTGGACGTTATCGACCGTCTGACGCGTATGCTTATTCAGATCGTCGTTGCCTTTCGCTAAGGCTTCGCTGCCGTTTCTGACGCTCGACACCTGGCTTGAAACGTCGTTAATTAGCCAGCGACACATCAGACCAAGTTGCCCGACAGCGCGTAGCGTCAACCCCAGTTCATCACTGCGATTCAGATGCGCCACGCTGTTTCGCTCACCGGTCGCTACCTTCAGCGCCTGCTTCGCGACGTTCTCAATCGGACGAACAATCTGCCACTCAAACGCCGCTGTACCCAGTAGCATCACCAGCACACACATCAGTTGTGCAAGCCATGGCGCACCAGACAGGTGTAGCACCGCCGCCAATACCACGTAGATCAGCGCCATCACGCTGCGGACCCGCCAACGCACCGGCATTGCCGGTAGTTTCCCGAGCCATCCTTTACGCACCACCAGTCCTTTGTGGATCCGGCGTCGACAACGACCTTCATTGAGCGCCTTGTAAAGCGGCTCAACCGTGGCGATCTCCGCATCCGTCGCGCGGGTGCGAATTGACATGTACCCCGTCACGTTCCCCTCGCGCACCATCGGTACCGCGTTCGCCCGGACCCAATAGTGATCGCCATTTTTACGGCGATTCTTGACGATGCCGCTCCAGGGTTCACCCTGCTGCAGGGTGTACCACATGTCAGCAAAGGCTGCTTTCGGCATGTCCGGGTGACGCACCAGGTTGTGCGGTTGCGCCAGCAATTCATTGAGTGAGTAACCGCTAATATTGACGAACGTATCGTTGGCGTGCGTGATGTAGCTGTAGAGATCGGTTGTCGACATGAGGGTCGTATCGTCATCCAGCGGTGTATTTTGCTGGGTAACGTAGAGCTGAGAAGACATAGTCGCGTCCTGTGCAAGTTATCTGGTTGTTAACTTCTTGTCAGATGTTATTTCGGCGCTAACAGATTTATCTTTAGATGTTAAATTTGATTTAGATCGCAATTTGCGATTAAACCTCATATTTTGTACGAATTCTAATTGATTGATTTAAAATACTTTCACGTTGAAACTATAAAATCACACTGTGGGTCGCGCACTGTTATCGCGCAAATTTTGCACTATTTCTGCGCAATCGCCCCTTCTGACGCCGATCTCGCACGGTCTTCATTTTGCACAAAAACCCAGCAATTGTTAACAAATGAGATTAAATGTTGCGCAATAACAGTTCTCCCTGGTGTTTATCCCGATTTTCATCAGCGCCGCCGGGATGGCGCAATCCCTGCAATACTTAAATCGGTATCATGTGATACGCGATCTCCGGGAGCATATTTTGAACAGGTTACCTTCCAGCGCATCGGCTTTGGCCTGTAGTGCGCACGCACTGAATCTCATTGAGAAGCGAACGCTTGATCATGAGGAGATGAAAGCACTTAACCGAGAGGTGATTGATTACTTCAAAGAGCATGTCAATCCGGGATTTTTAGAGTATCGCAAATCTGTTACCGCCGGCGGGGATTACGGAGCCGTAGAGTGGCAAGCGGGAAGTCTGAACACGCTTGTCGACACCCAGGGACAGGAGTTTGTCGACTGCCTGGGAGGTTTTGGAATTTTCAACGTGGGGCACCGTAATCCAGTTGTGGTTTCCGCCGTACAGAATCAACTCGCGAAACAACCTCTGCATAGTCAGGAACTGCTTGACCCACTGCGGGCCATGCTGGCAAAAACCCTTGCTGCCCTGGCGCCCGGAAAACTCAAATACAGCTTCTTTAGCAACAGTGGTACCGAATCGGTCGAAGCGGCGCTGAAACTGGCGAAGGCGTATCAGTCACCACGCGGCAAATTTACCTTTATCGCCACCAGCGGCGCGTTTCACGGTAAGTCGTTGGGCGCGCTGTCCGCCACCGCCAAATCGACGTTCCGCAAGCCGTTTATGCCGCTGCTGCCGGGCTTCCGTCATGTGCCGTTCGGCAATATTGAGGCCATGCGTACCGCGCTCAGCGAGTGCAAAAAAACCGGAGATGATGTGGCTGCGGTGATTCTGGAGCCTATCCAGGGTGAAGGCGGCGTGATCCTGCCACCGCAGGGTTATCTCACCGCCGTACGTAAACTCTGCGACGAATTTGGCGCGCTGATGATCCTTGATGAAGTCCAGACCGGCATGGGGCGTACCGGCAAGATGTTTGCCTGCGAGCATGAGAACGTGCAGCCCGACATTCTCTGCCTGGCAAAAGCGCTGGGCGGCGGCGTGATGCCGATTGGCGCGACGATCGCCACCGAAGAGGTCTTCTCGGTACTGTTTGATAACCCCTTCCTGCACACCACCACTTTCGGTGGCAATCCGCTGGCCTGTGCGGCCGCGCTGGCCACCATCAATGTGCTGCTGGAGCAGAACTTACCGGCACAAGCGGAACAGAAAGGCGATATCCTGCTGGACGGTTTTCGCCAACTGGCGCGAGAGTTCCCTGACCTGGTGCAGGACGCCCGCGGGAAAGGGATGCTGATGGCAATCGAGTTTGTCGACAATGAAACCGGCTACAGTTTCGCCAGCGAGATGTTCCGCCAGCGGGTCCTGGTTGCCGGAACGCTCAACAACTCGAAAACGATCCGCATCGAACCGCCGTTAACGCTGACCATTGAGCAGTGTGAGCAAGTGCTGAAAGCCACGCGTAAAGCGCTGGCGGCGCTGCGGGTGAGCATAGAAGAGGTGTAAACAGCTTGCCGGGTGATGAAACACCATTCTGGCCTGTGAACAAATGCCCCCTGCCCGGGGGCATTTTTTGAATCCCATCACAATCATCGCATTCCCCTTTTCCCTTTTCCCTGCCGACGACTAAATTAGACACTCATCCGACCACATAACAATAATTTTACATACTGGACAATCTTATGCGCTATCCGTCGCTGTTCGCCCCGCTTGATCTTGGTTTTACTCGGCTTAAAAACCGCGTGCTGATGGGTTCAATGCACACGGGACTTGAAGAGTATCCTGATGGCGCGGAACGCCTGGCCGCTTTCTATGCCGAGCGAGCCCGGCACGGCGTCGCACTGATTGTCACGGGTGGCATCGCCCCCGCGTCGTCTGGCGTCACGATGGAAGGCGGCGCGACGCTCAATGACGCCCGTGAGGTGCCGCATCACCGCATCATCACCGACGCGGTTCATCGTGAAGGCGGGAAAATAGCGCTACAGATCCTGCATACCGGGCGCTACAGCTATCAACCACAACTGGTAGCCCCTTCCGCAATTCAGGCCCCCATCAACCGGTTTACCCCGCACGCACTGAGCCACGAAGAAATTCTGCAACTGATAGAAGACTTCGCGCACTGTGCCCAACTGGCACGGGAGGCGGGTTACGACGGCGTGGAGGTCATGGGCTCGGAAGGGTACCTGATTAACGAGTTTCTCGCCCTGCGCACTAATCAGCGCGACGATGAATGGGGCGGTGATTATACCAATCGTATGCGCTTTGCCATTGAAGTGGTACGTGCGGTGCGTCAGCGGGTGGGGAACGACTTTATTATTATCTACCGCCTGTCGATGCTTGATCTGGTGGATAAAGGCGGCACTTTTGCAGAAACAGTGCAACTGGCGCAGGCCATTGAAGCCGCAGGCGCAACGCTCATCAACACCGGAATTGGCTGGCATGAAACGCGCATTCCCACCATCGCCACGCCGGTACCGCGCGGCGCCTTCAGTTGGGTAACGCGTAAGCTGAAAGGGCACGTTTCGCTGCCACTGGTCACCACTAACCGGATTAACGATCCGCAGGTTGCCGATGAAATTCTGGCGCGTGGTGATGCCGATATGGTGTCGATGGCGCGCCCGTTTCTCGCGGATGCCGAACTGCTGTCGAAAGCGCAATCGGGGCGTGCTGATGAAATTAACACCTGCATCGGCTGTAATCAGGCGTGCCTGGATCAGATCTTCGTCGGCAAAATCACGTCGTGCCTGGTGAATCCCCGCGCCTGCCATGAAACCAAAATGCCTGTTGTTCCGGCTTCCACAATAAAAAATCTGGCTGTCGTCGGCGCGGGCCCGGCGGGTCTTGCCTTTGCTATCAATGCGGCGGCACGCGGTCATCATGTCACCCTCTTTGATGCGCTGGGCGAGATCGGCGGGCAGTTCAATATTGCCAAACAGATCCCCGGTAAAGAGGAGTTTTATGAAACGCTCCGCTATTACCGTCGGATGATTGACGTCACCGGCGTCACCCTGAAACTCAATCATTATGTTGCAGCAGACGATCTGCAGGCATTCGATGAGGTGATCCTCGCCAGCGGGATCGAGCCGCGCAGGCCGCCGATCGACGGCATCGATCATCCGAAGGTTTTAACCTACCTCGATGTCCTGCGTGACAAAACCCCGGTGGGGAATCGGGTGGCGATCGTTGGCTGCGGCGGGATCGGCTTTGATACCGCAATGTACCTGAGTCAGCCCGGCGAACCCACCAGCCAGAACATTGCCGATTTCTGTGTGGAATGGGGTATCGACACCAGCCTGCAACAGGCCGGCGGATTACGTCCGGAAGGCCCGCATCTGGCTCGCAGCCCGCGTCAGATTGTGATGCTCCAGCGTAAGGCCAGCAAACCCGGCGAGGGACTGGGAAAAACCACCGGTTGGATCCATCGCACCACGTTGCTTTCACGCGGTGTGAAGATGATCCCGGCAGTCAGCTATCAGAAGATCGACGACACCGGTCTGCACGTGTTGATCGGTGGTGAAGCGCAGACGCTGGAAGTCGATAACGTCATTATTTGTGCGGGTCAAGAGCCGCGACGTGAGCTGGCAGAACCGCTGCATGCGGCGGGAAAAACGGTGCACTTAATCGGCGGCTGTGATGTAGCGTTGGAACTGGATGCCCGCCGGGCCATTGCCCAGGGCACCCGTCTGGCGCTGGGAATTTAATTCATTGCCCGGTCACATTGTGCGTGCCGGGCATGGGCAGTTCGCTTAGCGACGGCGGCCGACTTTCACCGCTTTGAGCACCACAAACTTATTGTTGGTCGCAACGGTGGCGCAGTTGCCGAAGATCTTCTTCAGCTTGTGGAAATAGTCGAGGTGACGGTTGGCGACGATATACAGCTCGCCGTTGATCTTCAGGCAGCGACGGGCGTGGTGGAACATTTCCCAGGCAATGTTATCCGTCAGTGCATGCTTCTGATGGAACGGCGGGTTGCACAGTACGGCGTTAAAGCGAAAAGGCTCAACCCCGGACAGCGCGTTGTTAATCATAAACTCACAGCGATCGATGGCTTCAGGCAGGTTAGTTTCCACATTCAGACGGCTGGACGCCACCGCCATTGGGGATTCATCGACAAACACCACGCTCGCCTGCGGATTTTTTTCCAGCAGCGTCAGACCAATTACCCCGTTGCCACAGCCGAGATCGACAATCTCCCCTTCCAGATTCTCTGGCAGGTGCTGCATAAAGAAACGTGCGCCAATATCCAGCCCGGTGCGGGAGAAGACGTTGGCATGGTTATGGATGGTCCAGTCGGTGCCTTCCAGTTTCCAGCTCAGCGTTTCCGGCGCATCAGCCAGAGCCGGCTCGCTGAAGGTGCAATTGATGAGACGCGCCTTTTTCCACGCCAGCGTGGTAGTCGTTGGACCGAGCACTTTCTCAAACAGCTCCAGCGTGGAGTTATGGATATCCCGCGCCTTCGCGCCAGCAATGATACGGGTTTGCGGGGTCACCACTTTTCGCAGCGCGCGCAACTGTTGCTCCAGCAGTGCCAGCGTTTTCGGCACTTTGATCAGCACCACGTCCGGCGCCTGCGGGTACTCTGCCGTGCTGTCGAGAAACTTGACGCTGGACTCCGCGAGGTCGTTATGGCGCAGGTTTTCCCGCGTTGCCAGTTCGCTTAAATACGAATCACCAATGCTGTACGGCGACTGCTCCGCCAGCGCACAGCTCAGCGCACCGAAGGTATCATTCAGGATCAGCACCGGGCCGCGAATCTCCGTATCGTCCACCTGTTGCAGCAGATAATCATCGGCCGCTTCCCACGCCAACAGTGGGTTAACGTCGTCCGTTTCCGGGAAACGTTTTAGTGTCAGTGAACGGAAACCGTTGTCTGTGTGGCTCATCGGCCCTCCTGAATGGTAAAATTTCGGCGTATCCCGTAAAAGGGTGCGTGAGTATACACTTTTTATGATTTGCATGGGTGACGATGAGCCAATTAACTTACCTCCAGGGCTACCCGGAGCACCTGCTTTCTCAGGTGCGCACGCTGATTGCCGAGCAACGGCTGGGCGCGGTGCTGGAAAAGCGCTATCCGGGAACGCATGATTTCGCGACGGATAAAGCGCTCTGGCAATACACCCAGGATCTGAAAAATCAATTTCTGCGTAACGCCCCGCCGATCAACAAAGTGATGTATGACAATAAGATCCACGTGCTGAAGAATGCGCTCGGCCTGCACACAGCGGTCTCTCGCGTACAAGGCGGCAAGCTGAAAGCGAAAGCCGAGATCCGCGTCGCCACCGTGTTTCGCAACGCGCCGGAACCCTTTTTGCGAATGATCGTCGTCCACGAACTGGCGCATCTGAAGGAAAAGGAGCACAACAAGGCGTTTTATCAGCTTTGCTGTCACATGGAACCGCACTATCACCAGTTGGAATTTGATACCCGCCTCTGGTTGACGCAGTTGTCGTTAAAGGAAACTGCGCAGTAGCGCACTGGCTTTGTCATAAAGGCGTGCTAAATTGACGACAAAATCCCTTTATGGAGCCTGAAGGCATTTATGATACGTTTCGCAGTGATTGGCACAAACTGGATCACCCGCCAGTTTGTGGATGCCGCCCATGAGACCGGCAAATATAAGTTAACCGCAGTCTATTCCCGCAGCCTCGAACAGGCGCAAACCTTCGCCAATGATTACCTCGTCGAGCATCTGTTTACCTCGCTGGATGCGATGGCGCAAAGCGAGGCGATTGACGCCGTGTACATTGCCAGCCCGAACTCGCTGCACTTTCCCCAGACCCAACTGTTTCTGAGCTATAAAAAGCATGTGATCTGTGAGAAGCCACTGGCGTCGAATCTGGCCGAAGTCGAAGCCGCCATCGCCTGTGCGCGGGAAAATCAAGTGGTGCTTTACGAAGCGTTTAAAACCGCCAGTCTGCCTAACTTCCTGCTGTTACAACAATCGCTGCCGAAAGTCGGTAAAATGCGCAAAGCGTTCCTCAATTACTGTCAGTATTCGTCGCGCTATCAGCGCTATCTTGACGGCGAAAACCCGAACACCTTTAACCCAGCCTTCTCCAATGGCTCGATCATGGACATTGGCTTCTACTGCCTGGCTTCCGCCGTGGCGCTATGGGGCGAACCGCACAGCGTACAGGCCTCTGCCAGTCTGCTGGAGAGCGGTGTCGATGCCCACGGCGTGGTGGTGATGGACTACGGTGATTTCAGCGTCACCCTCCAGCATTCCAAAGTGAGTGATTCCGTTGTCGACAGTGAAATTCAGGGCGAAGCCGGATCGCTGGTGATCGAAAAAATCTCCGAATGCCAGAAGGTTTGTTTTGTTCCGCGCGGCGGGAAAACCCAGGATCTTACCCAACCGCAGCACATCAATACTATGCTGTATGAGGCACAGGCGTTTGCAGCACTGGTGGACGCCAATGAAGTGAATCACCCTGGATTGTCCAACAGTCGCATCACGGCAAAACTGTTAACCGAGATTCGTCGCCAGACCGGCGTCATCTTCCCGGCAGACAATGCCAGCCGCGCAGCGACTGCGTAAAACATTGTAAAACAGATGTTACAGGCCATTGACGGAATGCGTGGCCTGTCATATTTTGTTACCTGCAAAGGGGAGTAACTTCATTGTCGGTCGATCGTCATTACGATGTGTGAAAAACCACATCCGGTCACCGGGCAACGACAAAGGAATGCGCTAACGCATTCTTTTTTTGTTGTAAGTGAGACCTTGCCGGAAGGCGAGGTCTATGCATAAAAAGCAGCGGCTGACGTCTTCCGACGTTGGCCGTTTTTTTTATGTGTAAGGAATGATGATGAATACTGTCGGCACACCGTTGTTATGGGGCGGATTCGCTGTTGTTGTGGTGATCATGCTGGCTATCGACCTCTTTTTGCAGGGGCGTCGTGGCGTACATACGATGACCATGAAGCAAGCGGCTGCCTGGTCCCTAGTCTGGGTCACGCTCTCGCTACTGTTTAACGCTGCATTCTGGTGGTACCTGGTACAAACCGAAGGCCGCGCCGTCGCCGATCCGCAGGCGCTGGCGTTCCTCACGGGTTATCTGATCGAAAAATCCCTCGCCGTCGATAACGTCTTTGTCTGGCTGATGTTGTTCAGCTACTTCTCAGTGCCGCCTGCCCTGCAACGTCGGGTACTGGTCTACGGCGTGCTGGGTGCCATCGTACTACGTACGATAATGATTTTTGCTGGTACCTGGCTGATTACGCAGTTCGAATGGATGCTGTATGTGTTTGGCGCTTTCCTGCTGTTTACCGGGGTAAAAATGGCGCTGGCGAAAGAAGATGACGCCGGCATTGGCGATAAGCCTCTGGTGCGCTGGCTGCGCGGACATCTGCGCATGACGGATACTATCGAGAACGAACATTTCTTCGTGCGTAAAAAGGGTCTGCTGTATGCCACGCCGCTGCTGCTGGTGCTGATCCTGGTGGAACTGAGCGACGTTATTTTTGCGGTCGACAGTATTCCGGCTATTTTTGCTGTTACGACTGACCCGTTCATCGTTCTGACCTCTAACCTGTTCGCGATCCTGGGCCTGCGTGCCATGTACTTCCTGCTGTCGGGAGTTGCAGAGCGGTTCTCTATGCTGAAATACGGTCTGGCGGTGATCCTGGTGTTTATCGGTATAAAGATGCTGATCGTCGACTTCTACCATATCCCGATTGCGATTTCGCTCGGCGTGGTATTTGGCATCCTGGTCGTGACGTTACTGATCAACGCCTGGGTCAACTACCAGCATGATAAGAAACAACAGGCGTAATTCTGTCGTGCCGGGCGACGCTAGCGCGTCCCCGGCCAATAGATAATCTGGCCTCTGCTTTTTGTAGAACATGTCACAATACTGTTAACACCAAGTTACAAAACATGACCGCAGCATGAAATCCAGCATATTTCGCTTCCCGAAGCGTTATCTTTCCTTATACTCAACCAGGCAAACACTTTGTTACATCCGGAAAGCGGCGTCCATAGAACGCGCGAAGGATGAGCAACAACACACTGTAAGGATCAAGAAATGACTACGCAACGTTCATCGGGGCTGCTACAGCGTTTGGCTCAAGGAAGCCTGGTTAAACAAATTTTGGTAGGTCTCGTACTGGGGATCATACTGGCATGGATTTCAAAACCGGCAGCCATTGCCGTTGGCTTGCTCGGCACATTGTTCGTCGGTGCGTTAAAAGCCGTCGCCCCGATTCTGGTTCTGATGCTGGTGATGGCGTCGATCGCCAACCATCAGCACGGGCAAAAAACCAGCATTCGCCCGATTCTGTTTCTCTATCTGTTGGGGACGTTTTCTGCGGCGCTCGCCGCGGTAGTCTTCAGCTTCGCCTTCCCTTCAACGTTGCATCTGGTCACCAGTTCGCATGATATCGTGCCGCCGTCAGGCATTGTAGAAGTACTGCGTGGCCTGCTAATGAGCATGGTCTCTAACCCTATTGATGCGCTGCTGAATGCCAACTATATCGGCATCCTGGTGTGGGCGGTCGGCCTTGGTTTTGCCCTGCGTCACGGCAACGACACCACCAAAAATCTGGTCAATGATATGTCGAACGCCGTGACCTTTATGGTGAAACTGGTGATCCGCTTTGCCCCGATTGGTATTTTTGGTCTTGTCGCATCGACCCTCGCCACCACCGGCTTCTCCACGCTGTGGGGCTACGCGCAACTGCTGGTTGTGCTGGTCGGCTGTATGGCGCTGGTCGCGCTGGTGATCAACCCACTGCTGGTATTCTGGAAAATTCGTCGCAATCCGTATCCGCTGGTTTTTGCCTGCCTGCGTGAAAGCGGCGTTTATGCTTTCTTCACCCGCAGTTCAGCAGCGAATATTCCGGTGAATATGGCGCTGTGTGAAAAACTGAATCTGGATCGCGATACCTATTCCGTTTCTATTCCGCTGGGCGCCACCATCAATATGGCGGGCGCGGCGATCACCATTACGGTGTTAACGCTGGCAGCGGTGCATACGCTGGGCGTTCCGGTGGATCTGCCCACCGCGCTGCTGTTGAGCGTGGTCGCCTCACTGTGCGCCTGCGGCGCATCCGGTGTTGCAGGTGGCTCGCTGCTGCTGATCCCGCTGGCCTGTAATATGTTTGGTATCCCGAACGATATCGCCATGCAGGTGGTTGCTGTCGGCTTTATCATCGGCGTGCTGCAGGATTCCTGTGAGACGGCGCTGAACTCCTCCACTGACGTCCTGTTTACCGCGGCAGCCTGCCAGGCTGAAGACGAACGTCTGGCGAATAACGCGCTGCGTAGCTAAGCCTTAAACCCTTCCGTCATCTGGCGGAAGGGGTCTCTTCCTGTACGCTTTTCTCAATTTTGAATGGATCGATTCCCCGGCGTTTCATACGCCAGAAACGAATAATGTTCAGCCCGTTCATCACCAGAAAACTGCCTTCAATCAGCGTTCCGCCGATCGATCCCAGCCAGAAGTTGTGTACCACCCAACAGGCAGTCGCACACCACATCACGCAGCGCACCGTTAATCCTTTACAGCGGAACAGCGCCCAGGTACTGGCGAGCGTGCCGATGATGGGCAGAATTTCCATCGCATGCTGTAGTTTCGCCAGCCCTAGCACCAGGGTGAGGATAATGAACAGCGCCATCACCCACAGTTTGCGGGTGCGCATCGACACCAGAGTACGCACGGTATTGAGTTCCGCGCTCATCCCGGCGGGCCAGGCGCCCATCAGAAAGAAGTGTACGCCTATCGTGGCGCTATAGACGGCAAGCTGGAGTCGGAAGCGGCGCTCATCGCGGTTGAAAAACGTCGTAATGCCAATCAGAAACGCGAGCACACCGACGCCCTGAGCCAGCCAATACGCGGTCATAAACGACATCAACTCCATTAACAATGCCTGATGGCGCTGCGCTTATCAGGCCTGCCAGCGTAGGCCTGATAAGGCGTTTTGCCGTCATTCGGCACTTTTTACAACGTTACGCCGCTTTTAAAGATAGCCAGTTCGCGGAAATCATTGCGTTCGTTGCAGGTCTGCTTACCGTTGGCGAAATCGACGATGATATCAATGAACTCATTCAGCAGTTGCGGCATCGCTTTGCCGTGGATCAACTGGCCCGCATCAAAGTCGATCCAGTGCTTTTTCTTCGCCGCCAGTTCGCTGTTGGTGGCAATTTTCACCGTCGGCACAAATCCGCCGTAAGGAGTACCGCGACCGGTGCTGAACAACACCATGTGACAACCGGCACCCGCCAGCGCACTGGTGGCAACCGCATCATTACCCGGCGCGCTCAGCAGATTCAGACCGTGGGTTTTCAAACGCTCGCCGTAGCGCAGCACGTCAACCACCTGACTGGAACCCGCTTTCTGCGTGCAGCCCAACGACTTGTCTTCCAGCGTAGTGATCCCACCGGCTTTGTTACCCGGCGAAGGGTTTTCGTAAATCGGCTGATTGTGGGCGATAAAATACTGCTTGAAGTCATTGACCATGGTGACCAGTTTGCCGAACGTTTCTTCGTCGCGACAGTGACTCATCAGCAATTGCTCCGCCCCGAACATCTCCGGCACTTCGGTCAGTACGGTGGTGCCGCCGTTGGCAATCATGTAGTCAGAGAAGCGACCAAGCATCGGGTTCGCGGTAATCCCGGAAAGCCCGTCTGAACCACCACACTCCAGACCAAACTTCAGCTCGCTCAGTTTCCCCAGCTCGCGTTTGTCGTGGCGCATCACGTCATAAAGCTGATGAAGATACTCAAGTCCCGCCTCCACTTCATCGTCCTGATGCTGACAAATCATAAAGTGCACACGCTCAGGATTGAAGTCGCCCAGCGTTTCGCGGAAGGCATCGACCTGGTTGTTTTCACATCCCAGGCCAATCACCAGCACCGCGCCGGCGTTCGGATGACGGACCATGTTTTGCAGCATGGTGCGGGTGTTGATGTGATCGTCGCCAAGCTGCGAGCAGCCGTAGGTGTGGCTGAACAGGAAGACACCGTCAGTGCCCTCTGCATCATTCGTCTCTTTCAGAAAACGGCTCTGGATCTGGCGCGCAATCCCGTTGACGCAGCCAACGGTTGGCAGGATCCAGAGTTCGTTTCGTACCCCGACGTCCCCATTAGCGCGACGATAAATCTGCACGTCGCGGTCCGCCGGTTGCGCAGGAAGATCCTGAAAATCGGGTTGATAGCGATACTCATCCAAATCGCTCAGATTGGTGCGAGTATTGTGGGCGTGAATATGTTCACCCGCCGCAATGTCCGTCAAAGCATGGCCGATAGGCTGACCATACTTAATTACGTACGCCCCTTTCCTGATGTCACTCAGCGCAAATTTATGTCCGCGAGCAATATCCTGGCGAAGCGTTACGGTGTGGTTGTCCACAGTGACTTCCGTTCCCTGCGCCAAATCAGCCAGCGCGACCGCAACGTTATCCTGCACATGGATTTTGATGTATTGCATATCAACCCCGGACCTTAGTTCAGTTCAATGGCGAAGTAATCACGCGCATTGTTAAAGCAAATGTTTTTCACCATCTCGCCCAGCAGTTGACTATCTGCCGGGGCTTCACCGGCCTGCACCCAGCGGCCAATCATCTGGCAGAGAATGCGACGGAAGTATTCGTGACGGGTATAAGACAGGAAGCTGCGGCTGTCGGTCAGCATGCCGACAAAGCGGCTTAACAGACCCAATTGCGCCAGTTGCGTCATCTGACGTTCCATGCCGTCTTTCTGATCGTTGAACCACCAGCCGGAACCGAACTGCATTTTGCCCGGCATCCCTTCCCCCTGGAAGTTGCCGATCATGGTGCCCAGCACCTCGTTATCGCGCGGGTTCAGGCAGTAGAGAATGGTTTTCGGCAACAGGTTTTCTTCATTCTGTTTGCTGAGCAGTTTTGATAACTCTTCCGCCATCGGACGGTCGTTGATGGAGTCAAAGCCCACATCCGGCCCCAGCAGTTTGAACTGGCGCAGGTTGTTATTGCGCAGGGCGCCAATATGGTATTGCTGTACCCAACCGCGACGCGCATATTCCGCCCCCAGGAACACCAGCACAGCCGTTTTGAACTGCGCCACTTCATGTTCGTTCAGCGTCTCGCCTGCCAGGCGACGTGCCAGAATGCTATCCAGTTCAGCGTCGCTGGACTCTGCGAACAGCACCACATCCAGCGCGTGGTCGGAAACTTTGCAGCCGTGCGCCGCAAAATGATCCAGACGTTTGGTCAGCGCGCTTTGCAGATCGGTAAAGCGGCGAATGTCGGTGTCCGACACTTCACCCAGTTTTGCCATGTAATCGTTGAAGGTCGCCTGCTCAATATTGAAGGCTTTATCCGGACGCCAGCTTGGCAAAACTTTCACGGAGAAGCTGCTGTCTTTTGCGACCGTTGCGTGATGCTCTAGCGAATCGATCGGATCGTCAGTCGTGCCGACCATTTTCACGTTCATCTGCTGCATGATGCCGCGTGCGGAGAATTCATCCTGCGCCAGCAGTTCGTTGCACTGATTCCAGATTTCGTCCGCCGTCGACGGAGAAAGCAGCTTACCTGTCACGCCGAATGGGCGACGCAGTTCAAGGTGCGTCCAGTGGTATAACGGGTTGCCGATCGTATGCGGAACCGTCGCCGCCCACGCGTCAAACTTCTCGCGGTCGGAAGCGTCGCCGGTACACAGGCGCTCAGCGACACCGTTAGTGCGCATCGCGCGCCATTTGTAATGGTCGCCTTTCAGCCAGATGTCATACAGATTCTTGAACCGGTAGTCTTCGGCGATTTGCTGTGGCGGCAGATGGCAATGGTAATCGAAGATAGGCTGGTCTTTCGCATAATCATGATACAGACGGCGGGCAAATTCAGTATCAAGTAGAAAATCTTCTGTCATAAACGGGGTCATTATCGTCTTCCTCTCAACGAGTGCGTCTGATTGCTTATGTAGCGATGCTGACAAAGTTATCACACCAATTTCCATAACCTGTAGATATTTTCGTGAGATAGATCAATAAATACCGACAAATTGTTTACCCTCGAAGTGGTAAACATCGCCTCAAGCCGCGCCAGCTCTGGCATCGCCTAATCGAAATAATAACCACGCTAAGATTCATACTTTTGTGATGGCACTCACCTTTTAAAGTTGTATGACAAGTTATCTTTCTGCCGTCGCGATACATAAGCCGACGGAATGCATAGTTACCGATGATTCATCATCGGATTGACCGGTACGGAAACCGAATTAGCAAAATTTATTTATGGCAACGTTCGGGCGTACCGGCTTTTTTTGGTTACCCCGTCGTAAACAGCATCCTCTGCCACAGGCAGGAAGATGACCGCGATCTTTGCGGAAATAACAAAACGATGAGGTTTTACATGCGTAAAATTAAAGGGTTACGTTGGTACATGATTGCGCTGGTGACGCTTGGCACCGTGCTGGGTTACCTGACGCGTAACACTGTGGCGGCAGCTGCGCCAACTCTGATGGAAGAGTTGCACATCTCCACCCAACAGTACTCCTATATCATCGCAGCCTATTCTGCTGCTTACACTGTCATGCAACCTGTTGCCGGCTATGTGCTGGATATACTGGGCACCAAAATAGGCTATGCAATGTTTGCCGTGTTATGGGCCGTTTTCTGTGGCGCAACCGCATTGGCAGGAAGCTGGGGGGGCCTGGCGCTGGCGCGCGGCGCGGTCGGTGCGGCAGAAGCCGCGATGATCCCGGCGGGGCTGAAAGCCAGTTCCGAATGGTTCCCGGCGAAAGAACGCTCCATTGCGGTCGGCTACTTTAACGTCGGCTCCTCTATCGGTGCGATGATTGCCCCGCCGTTGGTTGTCTGGGCGATCGTGATGCACAGCTGGCAGATGGCGTTCATTATCTCTGGTGCCCTGAGCTTCATCTGGGCCATGTCCTGGCTTATCTTCTATAAGCATCCGCGTGATCAGAAAAAACTGACGGACGAAGAGCGCGACTACATTATTAATGGCCAGGAAGCGCAGCACAAAAACAGCACCAAAAAGAAAATGTCACTCGTGCAGATCCTGCGTAACCGCCAGTTCTGGGGTATCGCCCTGCCGCGTTTTCTGGCAGAACCGGCCTGGGGGACGTTTAACGCCTGGATCCCGCTGTTCATGTTCAAAGTCTATGGCTTTAACCTGAAAGAAATTGCAATGTTCGCCTGGATGCCGATGCTGTTTGCTGACCTCGGTTGCATCGTGGGGGGTTACCTGCCGCCGCTGTTCCAGCGCTGGTTTGGCGTCAACCTGATTGTCTCACGAAAAATGGTCGTTACGCTGGGTGCTGTGCTGATGATTGGCCCAGGGATGATCGGTCTGTTCACCAGCCCGTACATCGCCATTATGCTGCTGTGTATTGGTGGTTTTGCTCACCAGGCCCTGTCCGGTGCGCTGATTACACTCTCTTCTGATGTCTTTGGACGTAACGAAGTGGCCACGGCGAACGGTCTGACCGGGATGTCTGCCTGGCTGGCGAGTACGCTGTTCGCCCTGGTGGTCGGTGCGCTGGCAGACACCATTGGCTTCAGCCCGCTGTTCGCAGTACTGGCCGTGTTCGACCTGTTGGGCGCGCTGGTTATCTGGACCGTGCTGCAAAACAAACCGGCCAATGAAGTTGATTCTGGCCCGCAGTTTGATGAACCGGCAGCGCAAAGTTAGCCTGCCGACGGATAACGCATAAGCAATCTCAGCCGCCTGCTGGCACCCGCAGGCGGCTTTTTCGTTTCTGCGTATAGAGCCAAACTCGCGAAAGTGGTATAACAAATACAGTCTGCCGTATCATGCCTGGAGTGCATATGGAAATCACCGAACCACGACGTTTGTATCAACAACTTGCTGCTGATTTAAAAGAGCGCATCGAACAGGGCGTTTACCTGGTGGGTGATAAATTGCCTGCAGAGCGTTTTATTGCCGATGAAAAAAATGTCAGCCGTACCGTGGTTCGTGAAGCCATCATCATGCTGGAAGTCGAAGGGTATGTTGAGGTCCGTAAGGGGTCCGGGATTCATGTGATTTCCAACCAACCGCGCCACCAGCAGGTCACCGACGAGTCGCTGGAGTTTGCCAACTACGGTCCTTTTGAATTACTCCAGGCGCGTCAGCTTATCGAAAGCAATATTGCAGAGTTTGCCGCCACCCAGGTCACCAAGCAGGACATCATGAAACTGATGACGATCCAGGAACAGGCGCGCAACGAAAAATGTTTCCGCGACTCCGAATGGGACCTGCAATTCCACATTCAGGTCGCGTTAGCCACGCAGAACTCCGCACTGGCCGCTATCGTGGAAAAAATGTGGACTCAGCGCAGTCACAACCCGTACTGGAAGAAACTGCACGAACATATTGATGCGCGTACCGTCGATAACTGGTGCGACGACCACGATCAAATCCTGAAGGCACTGATCCGCAAAGACCCGCATGCGGCAAAACTGGCGATGTGGCAGCATCTCGAGAACACAAAAATCATGCTGTTCAATGAAACCAGCGACGATTTTGAATTTAATGCCGACCGTTATCTGTTTGCCGAAAATCCGGTCGTTCATCTCGATACGGCGGCTAACGCGACAAAATAAACGTTCTTGATTCGACAGGCGCGCCGTTGCGCCTGTCAGTAAGCGAAAGGTATAAAGTGTCAGCCTGTGTAAATCCTCTCGCCACCCTCTCCTGCGATCAGCAAAATCACATTTCAAGGACGTGTAATTTCTATAACGGACTACGTTGACCTTTGTTACAATTAGATGCAATTCGAATTTATGTTTGTCAGTGCTTGCTTACTTCATAACTTTTAACAGGGAATAGTTCAGGCCGCGGCTTTGCGCCGTCCGCACACCATGTAAAACACTAACAATGATGCGGCGTAGCAAACTGTTTAACCCGGCGTGACGTTAACCAATTCGACCTGGAATACTGAATGGAACTTTTGACTCAATTACTGCATGCCCTCTGGGCGCAGGATTTTGAAACACTGGCCAATCCTTCCATGATTGGCATGCTGTATTTTGTTTTATTTATGATTCTGTTTCTGGAGAACGGGTTGCTGCCAGCCGCCTTTTTACCTGGCGACAGTTTGTTGGTGTTAGTGGGTGTTCTGATTGCCAAAGGCGCCATGGGCTTTCCGCAAACCATTCTGTTGCTGACCGCAGCCGCAAGCCTCGGTTGCTGGCTCAGCTATATTCAGGGCCGATGGCTGGGCAATACCCGCATCGTACAAAACTGGTTATCGCACCTGCCAGCCCACTATCATCAACGCGCTCACCATTTATTCCATAAGCATGGTCTTTCCGCCCTGCTGATTGGTCGTTTTATCGCGTTTGTTCGTACCTTGCTGCCGACCATCGCTGGCTTATCCGGCCTGAATAATGCCCGCTTTCAATTTTTCAACTGGATGAGTGGCTTGCTGTGGGTGCTGATTTTAACCAGCCTGGGTTATCTGCTGGGGAAAACGCCGGTGTTTCTGAAGTATGAAGATCAACTGATGTCATGCCTGATGCTGTTACCCGTCGTGCTACTGGTTTTTGGCCTGGGCGGTTCACTGGTCGTCCTGTGGAAAAAGAAATACGGGAATCGAGGGTAAGGGATGCTGAAACCGCGTATAACCCTTAAACAACTGGCCTGGAGCACCGCGTTTCTGCTGACGTTGAGCGCCATGCTGTTGGTCTGGTCAACGGTTCGTCAGCAAGAATCCACGCTGGCGATCCGCGCCGTCCACCAGGGGGCCAGCATGCCGGACGGCTTCTCGATCTGGCATCACCTCGACGCTAACGGCATTCGTTTTAAAAGCATTACACCAAAGAACGACACTCTGCTCATCACTTTCGATTCCAGCGCCCAGAGTGCCGCCGCCAAAGCGGTGCTCGACAAAACGCTGCCGCGCGGCTACATCATTGCCCAGCAGGATGATAACAATCAGGCCGTCCAGTGGTTGTCACGTTTACGCGATACGCCACATCGGGTAGGGTAATCTCCAGGAATCCGAATCATATCACCCACTTTGGTGATTTCTGCGATTAATGTCTATGATTAATGAGGCGATGGGGTCACCCTGTCGCTTTATCACTGGATCATCGTTCCTGAATTCATGGGGACGAGTCACAATGGAAGGTTCAAGAATGAAATACCGCATCGCTTTCGCTATCTCCCTTTTCGCTCTCAGTGCTGGCAGCTACGCTAACACGCTTTGCCAGCAAAAAGAGCAGGATATTCAACGGGAGATCAGCTACGCCGAGAAGCACAATAACCAGAATCGCATCAATGGGCTAAAAAAAGCGCTCAGCGAAGTCAGGGCCCACTGTACTGACAGCAAGCTGCGTGCCGATCATCAGGAAAAAATTGCTGAGCAGAAAGAAGAGATCGCCGAACGTCAGCGCGACCTCGCCGAAGCGAAGCAAAAAGGCGATGCGGACAAAATTGCCAAACGCGAGCGTAAACTGGCTGAAGCGCGAGCGGAACTGAAAGAGCTCGAAGCTCGCGACTACTAAGTATCAGTACCACTTACTCACCTGGAGAAAACTATGTCGAAAGAAAACACATCGGAACATCTGCGCGCTGAGTTGAAATCCCTGGCCGATACGCTGGAAGAGGTGCTGAACTCCTCTGGTGATAAATCGAAAGAAGAGTTGAGTAAGATCCGCAGCAAAGCCGAGCGCGCGCTTAAAGAGAGCCGCTATCGCCTCGGTGAAACGGGTGATGCCATTGCTAAACAGACTCGTGAAGCCGCTGCGCGTGCTGACGACTATGTGCGCGAAAATCCGTGGACCGGCGTCGGGATTGGTGCGGCCGTGGGCGTCGTGCTGGGCGTTCTGCTGACGCGTCGTTAATGATGGCGGATCCTCATCACGCGCAAGGGCCCGGGAAAAGCGTTCTGGGTATCGGGCAGCGGATTGTCACTCTTCTCGTTGAGATGGTGGAAACGCGGTTACGTCTGGCCGTCGTCGAGCTTGAAGAAGAAAAGGCGAACCTTTTTCAGCTTCTGCTGATGTTGGGACTCACCATGCTCTTCGCTGCATTTGGTTTGATGAGCCTGATGGTGTTAGTCATCTGGGCCGTTGACCCGCAGTATCGGCTCAATGCGATGATTGCCACCACGGTCGTGCTGCTGGCACTGGCGCTGATTGGCGGGATATGGACGCTGCGAAAAGCGCGGCGCTCCACATTGTTACGCCATACGCGCCATGAACTGGCAAATGACCGGCAATTGCTCGAGGAGGAGAGCCGTGAGCGGTAAAGTCGAACGTGAACAACGTAAGGCCCGACTGCTTCGTGAGATCCAACAGCAACGGCTGGATCTTTCAGCCAGTCGTCGTGACTGGCTGGAAGCCACGGGCGCTTACGATCGTGGCTGGAACACCCTACTGAGTTTGCGCTCCTGGGCGCTGGTCGGCAGCAGTGTGATGGCCGTCTGGACGATTCGCCACCCTAACCTGCTCGTGCGTTGGGCAAAGCGCGGGTTTGGCGTGTGGAGCGTCTGGCGACTGGCTAAAAAGACGCTGCGCTCAACCGTTGCCTGAGGGTGCTTCGCTTATCCGACTCTCACATTCAATAGGTAGGCCGAATAAGGCGTAGCCGCCATCCGGCAACGGTACCAGGAGCGCTTCGCTTACCCATCCACAATATCACCCCACTACAAAATCAAATTTTTTGAAAAATATTGACAGTTTTCCTTGCTAACAATTCTCATTCTTCACGCTTATGATTCTCTCCATCGACAGCAATGACGCGGAACGCCGCGAAATTGCACCCAAAAAACAAACTCAGCAGTCTGTGTAGTTCCTGGAGAGAAGAATGAAAAAATTAGAAGATGTTGGTGTACTGGTAGCGCGTATTCTGATGCCAATCCTGTTTATTACCGCAGGTTGGGGAAAAATCACCGGTTACGCAGGTACCCAACAGTATATGGAAGCGATGGGCGTTCCGGGATTCCTGCTGCCACTGACCATTTTGCTTGAGTTCGGCGGCGGCCTGGCGATTCTGTTCGGTTTCCTGACCCGTACCACCGCGCTGTTTACCGCAGGCTTTACACTGCTGACCGCGTTTATCTTCCACAGCAACTTTGCGGAAGGCGTGAACTCACTGATGTTCATGAAAAACCTGACCATCGCTGGCGGCTTCCTGCTGCTCGGCATCACCGGTCCGGGCGCATTCAGTCTCGACCGTGTACTGAACAAAAAGTGGTAAGCGCTCTATAATGAATGAAAAAGAACGAGGGGATTTTCTCCTCGTTTTTGCTATCTGAGGGAAAAAACATGGGACAACTGATCGACGGCGTCTGGCATGATACCTGGTATGATACCAAATCCACCGGGGGCAAATTTCAACGTTCGGTATCGGCATTCCGCAACTGGCTCACGGCGGATGGCGCGCCGGGTCCTTCCGGCGAAGGCGGTTTTGCGGCAGAAAAAGACCGCTATCACCTGTATGTTTCTCTCGCCTGTCCGTGGGCGCACCGTACGTTAATCCTGCGTAAGCTCAAGGGTCTGGAGCCGTTTATCTCCGTCTCGGTCGTAAATCCACTGATGCTGGAAAACGGCTGGACCTTTGACGATGATTTTCCGGCGGCCACAGGCGATACCTTATATCAGCACGAATTTCTGTATCAGCTTTACCTGCACGCCGATCCCCATTACAGCGGCCGCGTCACCGTGCCTGTTTTGTGGGATAAAAAGAACCATACGATTGTCAGTAATGAATCTGCTGAAATCATTCGCATGTTCAATACGGCGTTCGATGCGCAAGGGGCAAAAGCCGGGGACTACTATCCCCCAGAACTGCGCAACAAGATCGACGAACTGAACGGCTGGATTTATGACAACGTTAACAATGGCGTCTATAAAGCGGGCTTCGCTACCAGTCAGCAAGCCTATGATGACGCGGTAGAAAACGTCTTTACCGCGCTGGCGCGGCTGGAGCAGATCCTCGGTCAGCATCGCTATCTGACAGGTAATCGGCTTACAGAGGCTGATATTCGCCTGTGGACAACACTCATCCGCTTTGATCCGGTGTATGTCACGCATTTCAAATGCGACAAGCATCGCATCAGCGACTATCTCAATCTGTATGGTTTCCTGCGCGATATTTATCAGATGCCAGGCATCGCGGAAACGGTCAATTTTGACCATATTCGCCACCACTATTTTCGCAGCCATAAGACGATTAACCCGACAGGCATTATCTCCATTGGCCCGTGGCAAGACCTCAAAGAACCACACGGGCGTGACAGCCGTTTCGCCAAGTGAACCCAGGCACCCTTCAGGGTGCCTGCTCAATTTACCCTTCAAATATTTACCCTCTCATCATTCGCAACTATTCTTTCTTTGATTGCTTTAAAAACAAGTGATTGACACACGATTGAGGTAAAAATGGATTGGTACTTAAAGGTTTTAAGAAATTATATCGGCTTTGGCGGACGCGCCCGGCGGAAAGAGTACTGGATGTTTATTCTGGTCAACGTCATTCTGACATTCGTTCTCGGCGTACTGGATAAACTCCTGGGCTGGCAGCGTGCCGGAGGAGAAGGCATTCTGACAACAATTTACGGAATTCTCGTCTTTTTACCCTGGTGGGCAGTTCAGTTTCGACGTCTGCACGACACCGATCGATCGGCCTGGTGGCTGTTGTTGTTACTGATCCCCGTCATCGGCTGGCTGGTGATCCTCATTTTTAACTGTCAGGACGGCACGCCCGGCGAAAACCGCTTCGGACCTGATCCAAAATCTCTCCCCTGAGAAAGTGAAAAGGCAGCGTTACCCGCTGCCTTGATCCTTTTATTTACGCTAACCTGTTGTTCTGGTTAGCGCCCGGATACTGATTCAGATTCAAAACATATTTCTTAAAACTATTAATAATAGATATATTTTTCCTGAGATTTTCTTAATTAATTAGAATGCAAATGACCTTCATAAAATACCATGCTATATTTTGCCCTCTTTTAATTAATAAGGATGTTATATGAATTGGTATTTGAGTGTAATAAAAAATTATACCGGTTTCAGCGGTCGCGCACGTCGAAAAGAGTACTGGATGTTTGCGTTAATCAACATGATCATCTGTGCAGTCCTGAATGTTATTCAGGCTGTAATCGGCATGGAAACACCCTATATCTCAATTATTTATAGCCTTGGCATTCTGCTGCCGAGCATTGCGGTGGCGATCCGTCGTTTACACGATACCGAGCGCTCCGGCTGGTGGTTGCTGCTCAGCCTGATTCCGATTATCGGAACAATCGTTATTATTGTATTCCTGTGTCAGAACGGTACTGCCGGTGCTAACCGTTTTGGTGCCGATCCTAAGCAAAACGAGATTAATTAATCCTTTTTCGGGGCAATCTTTTTGCCCCGATATCAGTCATCCGCAACGCGTTATTTTTTCATAAAGAGTTTGGGTATTTCACGGAGGCACCAGGCCTTTGCTTCTCCCATACTGTCTCGCCGCCAGGCCATAATGATGTCAATCTCGCTGGTCGATTCCGGGCTGACCACGCGCAGCCGTCCTTCTGCAATATCCTGTTCCACCAGCGGATACGGCATCGTCGCCACCCCTAATCCTGCTAGTAACGCCTGACGCTTATCTTCGATGGTGCTGACGGTGAGGCGCGCTTGCTTATCCAGCAGTTGCACGGTTAATACCGGACGTTCACGCGCGGTATCCGCGACCGCTACGCCGCGATACTTCACCCGCGTCACTTCCGACAGCGGTTCCGGCTCCTGATGAATCGGGTGATCCGGCGCGGCAACATAAACGTTCATCAGGGTATACAGCTTGCGGGAGTTAATTTCTGACGATGAACGAAAGTGCATGTCCGGTGCCACTACAATATCCGCCCGGCCCTGTTCCAGGCGTTCCCACGCCCCCGCCAGCACCTCGGTGATCACTGAAAGCTGCGTATTGGCTTTAACAGCCAGTTTGTCGATCAGCGGGAAGAAGGCCGGGGTCGGCACCAGCGCCTCGGTCACAATAGTCAGATGCGTCTCCCACCCTCGCGCCAGCGCCTCAGCGTCTGTGGTGAGCTTATCTGCCGCCTCCAGCAGCACACGCCCTCTTTCCAGCAGCATACGCCCAACGTTGGTGAATTTTGTGCGGTGTCCGGAGCGGTCAAATAGCACGACATCCAGTTCCTCTTCCAGCTTCTGCATGGTGTAACTGAGTGCAGACGGCACGCGTCCCAGCTCATCCGCCGCAGCGGCGAAGCTACCGCGGCGATCTATCGCGTCCATTACGCGTAATGCCTCAAGCGTTAATGCCCTTTCTTTGGCCATATCGTTCTCATTCAGGAAATTTGAACATACCGGGCAGAATATCTGGCTAACAATGCAGCGTCCAGCCCCTTAACATAAAAGGAAGTAAAGAGAGGTCAAGAACTATGATTACTACACGAACAGCCAAACAATGCGGACAAGCAGACTACGGCTGGCTGCAGGCCCGTTATACCTTCTCCTTTGGACACTATTTCGACCCGAAACTGCTGGGCTACGCATCGCTGCGCGTGCTCAATCAGGAAGTACTGGCACCCGGCGCGTCCTTCCAGCCGCGCACCTGGCCAAAGGTGGACGTGCTCAATCTGATTCTTGAAGGCGTTGCAGAGTATCGTGACAGTGAAGGCAACCACGTGCAGGCCCAGGCGGGTGAAGCGTTGCTGCTCGCGGCGCAGCCGGGTATCAGCTACAGCGAACATAATATCAGCAAAGACAAACCGCTTACGCGTATGCAATTGTGGCTCGACGCCTGTCCTGAACGCGAGAATGCTCTGGTGCAGAAGACAAAACTGACGAAAGTTAAACAGCAACTGATCGCCTCACCCGATGGTGAGAACGGCAGTCTACAGCTGCGCCAGCAGGCGTGGGTACACCATATTGAGCTGGATCAGGGCGAGTCGCTGAGTTTTCAGCTTCATGGCCCGCGCGCTTATTTGCAGTCCATTCATGGCACCTTTCACGCCGTCACTCACGATGAAGCGCGTGAAGCGCTGACCTGTGGCGACGGAGCCTTTATTCGTGACGAAGCTAACATAACGCTCGTTGCCGATACGCCGTTACGCGCTTTGCTGATAGATTTGCCGGTGTAATCGGTAACCGGAGTGGTGTATGAGTAAGAAAGCAAAAAAACAGGCCCCGACAGGGAAAGTGGCAACGGCAGAAACCAACACCGCGCCCCGCGCGTTTGACTACGAGGCGATGCTGACCGAGCTGGAAGCGATTGTCGCAGACGCCGAAGTTCGTCTGTCCGAGGAAGAAGCTGCCGCCTGAACCTCATTGCCGGATGACTGCGCAAGCGCATTATCCGGCCTACATATTCGTAGGCCGGATAGCGTCGCGCCTTCAGGCAGTCAGCCCTTCACTTAATGCGCTTTATGGGCCATGATCTCGATAATCTGTTTGTCCGTTTGCTGCATGGAATGACACGCCAACGCGCACAGGTTGGCAATAGACTGCTCCACGTCGTGCGCCACAATCCCTTCGTTACCCGTAACCGCCGTATCGTCCAACGCCATCAGCACCGCCTTCCACGCCGCAGAAGCACTGGTGGAGACCTTCATCGCGCAACTGTTAGATGCCCCATCGCAAATCATTCCGCTGACATCGCCAATCATGCTGCTGATCGCCATCGAGATCGTGCTGTAGCGCCCTTCGTCCACCAGCCAGGCCATCCCTGCCGCTGCCCCCATCGCGGCGGTCGTCGCGGCACACAGCGCCGACAGACGCGGGAGCTGATGGTGTATGTAGATCGCACTCAGATGGGAAAGCATCAGCGCACGCGCCAGTTTCTCCTCATCGGCGCCAAAGTGCTCGGCCACCACCATCACCGGTACCGTAGCGGTGATCCCCTGATTGCCGGAGCCGGAGTTACTCATGGCAGGCAGCGTCGCGCCGCCCATACGCGCATCCGACGCCGCGCTGGTTCGGATAAGGATCGCCGTCGAAAGATCGTTTGCCAGCAGACCGCGTGCGCACTGCTTTTGCAGCGTCGCACCGATATGCAGCCCCCAGGTTGCGCGCAGCCCCTCTTGTGACAGCGCGCCGTTGAGTCGGGCGGCGTCGAGAATAAAACGAATAGCGTCGAACGGTACGGTATTCACAAATGCCAGAATCTCTTCCAGCGTGGTCTCAGAAAGTACCGAGAGCGGCGATTCCTGCGCCTCATCGTCCGCGTTCGCTTGCTGAGTAAACTTCACGCCGGTATCGGTTTCGATCCGCACAATGTGAGTATGACCGCCGACAATGGTGACGCACGCCCAGCCGTCATGGCTATAGACCTTCGCGCGAGAAAACAGGATATCATCACAGGGTTGCTGCAACATCACCGACACCTTGCCCGCTTTCAGCATCGCCTTCGCATCGGCAATGGCTTGCGCGGAGGCATCCTTCAGCACCTCCAGTCCGGCATTCGCATTCCCGCCCAGTGCTCCCAGCGCGGCAGCGATGGGCAGCCCAACCATACCGGTTCCCGGCACCGTCACCCCCAGTCCGTTTTTCATCAGATTGGGCGAGACCCAGGCATCGATTCGCTCCACCGCGCCATGCAGTTCAGAGGCCGCAACCGCGGCCGCCAGCGCCAGAGAAACCGGTTCCGTACAGCCCAGCGCAGGTTTCACCTCTTCCTGTACTGCGCGGATGAAACGCTGCCACAACGGATTTTTTATAGTCTCAGACATAACAACAACCTTCAGGATAAATCAGGAAAAAGCCAGGAACGGAGATACGCACAGCAGCAAACCGGTGACGATAATCAGATACAGCGACACCCCTTTGTATTTGTGCAATGCAGGTACTTTGTAGACCAGCCAGGCGGGGATCAAACATCCCACCATGCCGAAAATAGGGCTACAAATCGACGTAAAGCTCAGAACCGGTGCGTTAAGCACAATAGCGCTCCAGGCCAGTAAAATGGCAAACACCATGATGCCGCGCTGTACCAGCGTTTCATTGATCTTCTCAGCCGGCAGTTTGCGGCGCAGAATGTTCATCGCAATCCCCTGCGTGGCTTCGCGAAAGCCGAGATAGACGCCAAAGAACGCGGTCATCACGGCGAAAATATTCAGGATGACACTCACAACTTTCACCCAACCGGCGCCCGCGCCGCTGATGAACTGTGCAGCAATCGCCAACGCGGAGATATTCTGCTCATAGGCTTTAACCGCTTCGTCGTGTCCCATTGCCAGCGTAAAGGAGACGGCATAGAAGAACACGGTGACAAACAAAATGCCGAAGGCAATATTCATGGCACGTAGCGCTTTATGACGCGCCACCTCAACGGATTTCTCACGGGAACGGTAGGAAATCACCATCGGGCTCAGGGTCTGGATAAACAGGATTGAGGTCAGGGTAAACGGCAGCGTGATAATCGCATTCTTCACCAACAGCGCCATCGGCGGCAGCGCGCCAATGTTGTATAAGTGCCACATCCCAACCATCGATACGCCCAGTGCCGCCACGACCAGCAGTTTGGTCAGCACCATGCCGGTAGAAATTTTGAACAGCAGCTTTTCGCCGCGTGAGGAGATGGCGACCAGGATGCAAATCAGCACCAGACCATAGAACGGGTTATCGGATAACAGTCCCTCTGTCACACCAAAAGTATGCAAATAGGAGGCGCTGTCGTTGGTGATTGCGGTGGAATAGACAAACATCCAGATAACCAGCATCACAAAATACAGTGCGCCTAACAGGATGCCCCAGTTTTTCCCCAGATACCCACTGATGACGCTGGGATAATCTTTGCACTCCGGGGATTCCGCCAGCGTGTTAATAAACAGACGCTGGAACAGATACATGGCGGGATAACCGATGACCGATGAGAGCAAAAAGACCCACAGCCCCATCAAACCGACCTGCACCGGGAGAAAAACAATCCCCGCGCCAATCGCCATCCCGATACTCATAATGACCCAGCCGGTGTCGATGCTGTCGAATTTAATCGCTTCCCGCCATTCGCTTTCCGTCATTCCCGCCCGGCGCGCCGGGGCGCTGGCGTCGAGCACTACGCTGTTGTTCGTTGCCGTTTCCATAAAATTCTCGCTCATTATGTAGGGTATATTTTTAATTTTTGTCGTGCCGCATCAAGGCGATACGCGGTACGGGGTTTGCAGGCGAGTCATTAGAATGAAAAAAAGGATACGCTCAGGCGCAGAGAAAAACGTCACAAAATAACCCTGATATTTTCTATTGGTTAAGAAAATCTTCCTACTTAAAAAGAATAACGTGTCATTTTTTTCTAAATTTGAAGAAGATCACAACAAAAAAGCACACCGACGTGTGCTTTTAGATGGCTGACAATGGATAAAATGCCCGATGACGCAGGTTTATCGGGCAAGCTTTCTGGCGTTCGCTAACTGCACACCACTTTGATCGCTAAACCACCGCGTGATGTTTCGCGGTACTTATCGTTCATGTCCTTACCCGTCTCGTACATCGTTTCGATGACTTTATCCAGCGAGACACGCGGTTCGGAGGTGCGGCGCAGCGCCATACGTGCGGCGTTGACCGCCTTGACTGCGTTGATCGCATTGCGCTCAATACACGGGATCTGCACCTGCCCGGCAACCGGGTCGCAGGTTAAGCCGAGGTTGTGCTCCATGGCAATTTCCGCCGCGATGCAAACCTGCGCCGGGCTACCGCCCAGCAGTTCGGTCAACCCCGCCGCCGCCATGGAACTGGCCACGCCGATCTCCCCCTGACAGCCAACTTCCGCCCCGGAAATTGACGCATTCATTTTGTACAATGCCCCAATGGCCCCTGCCGCCAGCAGATAGCGGGCAATGGAGTTGGCATTCAGCGGACGACGGAATTTATCGTAATAGGCCAGAACGGCTGGAATAATGCCGCATGCCCCGTTGGTGGGCGCGGTCACCACGCGTCCGCCCGCCGCGTTCTCCTCACTGACTGCGAGAGCAAACATGTTGATCCAGTCGATGACGTTCATCGGGTCGCTGGAGAGACTGTCACTGGAGACCAGCAGACGGCGTAACGCCACCGCGCGGCGCGGTACATTCAACGGGCCGGGTAAGACGCCTTCGGTATTCATCCCGCGTTCTATGCCAGCGTGCATCACTTCCCAGATCTGAGCAAATCCGGCATCAATCTCCGCCTTGCTGCGCAGCGCCAGTTCGTTTTGCATCATCAGCCCGGAGACTGAAAGGCCATTGCGTTCGCACAGTTTCAGCAGTTCGCTGGCGGAATGAAAATCATAAGGGACCGGCGCTTCCACGTCATGCGCCTGACCAAAGCGCTCTTCATCCACGATAAACCCGCCGCCAATCGAGTAGTAGGTTTTACACAGCAGCGTTTCCTGGTTTTCCCAGGCGGTGATCCGCATTCCGTTCTCGTGCCTTGGCAGCGTTTCACCATGAAAAACAATGCTATCGGTAACCGGGAAATCGACGACATGTGTACCTTCAGCAACCGGCAAGCGGCCGGTACGGGTCACCTCGTCAATAAACGCGGGGATGGCGTCAATGTTGACGCTTTGCGGCGAGTTTCCGGCCAGCCCCATCATAATGGCGGTATCGGTCGCGTGGCCTTTTCCGGTCAGCGCCAGTGAACCATACAGATCAACCGACATGCGCGTCGTGCGCGATAAGCTTCCACTGCTGACCAGTTGATCGATAAACCGTTTTCCTGCATTCATCGGCCCTACGGTATGAGAGCTGGAAGGACCAATGCCAGGTTTGAAAATATCGAATGCGCTAATCATTTCTACACCCTCGGACTCGTTCAGTGGAGACCAGGTTTTCATACGCATAGTGAATCGGGGCGACCCGCAGACCGCCCCGATAACGTTACATCGCCTGGGTGAAAGTACGCGAAATGACGTCCTGCTGCTGCTCACGGGTGAGCGCGTTGAAGCGCACAGCGTAGCCGGAGACGCGGATCGTCAGGTTCGGATAGTTTTCTGGATGTTCAATGGCATCCAGTAACATCTCCTTGTTCATTACGTTAACGTTCAGGTGCTGACCGCCTTCCACGTTCGCTTCATGGTGGAAGTAACCATCCAGCAGCCCGACCAGGTTGGTTTTTCGCACCGGATCCTCTTTGCCGAGTGCCGCAGGCACAATCGAGAAGGTGTACGAAATCCCGTCCTTCGCGTAAGTGAACGGCAGTTTCGCCACGGAAGTCAGCGAGGCGACAGCGCCTTTACGGTCACGCCCGTGCATCGGGTTAGCGCCCGGCGCAAATGGCGTCCCCGCGCGACGACCGTCCGGCGTGTTACCGGTTTTCTGTCCGTACACCACGTTGGAGGTAATAGTCAGAATCGACTGCGTCGGTACCGCGTTCCGGTAGGTCGGCAACACTTTAATTTTCTTCATAAAGCGTTCAACCAGATCGCAGGCAATGCTATCCACGCGCTCATCGTTATTGCCGTACTGTGGATATTCCCCTTCAATCACGAAATCGACCGCCAGCCCGTTATGGTCGCGAACCGGTTTCACCGTCGCGTACTTAATTGCAGAGAGCGAATCCGCCGCTACCGACAGTCCGGCAATCCCGCACGCCATCGTGCGATAGACGTCACGATCGTGCAGCGCCATCAGCGACGCTTCGTAACTGTACTTATCGTGCATGTAATGGATGATGTTCAGTGCGCTGATGTACTGCACCGCCAGCCAGTCCATAAAGTGGTCCAGACTGTCCATCACCGTGTCGTAGTCCAGCACGTCGTCCAGCAACGGCGCGGTTTTCGGCCCCACCTGGATTTTCAGCTTCTCATCCACCCCACCGTTGATTGCGTACAGCAGCGTTTTGGCAAGATTGGCGCGCGCCCCGAAGAACTGCATCTGCTTACCGATAACCATCGGACTCACGCAGCAGGCGATCGCATAGTCGTCGCTGTTAAAGTCGGTCCGCATCAGATCGTCGTTTTCATATTGCAGTGACGAGGTGACGATAGAGACCTGTGCGGCATACTTTTTAAACGCGACTGGCAACGCTTCTGACCACAGCACGGTGAGGTTTGGCTCCGGTGCCGGTCCCATCGTGTGCAGCGTATGCAGATAGCGGAAGGAGTTTTTGGTCACCAGCGTGCGACCATCCAACCCCATCCCGCCGATCACTTCGGTCGCCCAGATCGGATCGCCGGAGAACAGCGTGTCAAACTCCGGCGTACGCAGGAAACGCACCATCCGGATCTTCATGATGAAGTGGTCGATCAACTCCTGCGCCTGTTGCTCTGTCAGGATACCGGCATTGAAATCGCGCTCAATATAGATATCGAGGAACGATGCGGTGCGGCCCAGCGACATCGCGCCGCCGTTTTGCGATTTCACCGCCGCCAGATAGGCAAAGTAGACCCACTGTACCGCCTCCTGCGCATTACGCGCCGGGCGAGAGATATCACAGCCATATTTCGCCGCCATCTCCTGCATTTGCAGCAACGCGCGACGGTGCTCCGCCAGCTCTTCACGCAGGCGAATCGTGGCTTCCAGATTCTGTCCCCACTCCAGATTTGACTGGAGATCGGCGAACTGCAGCTCACGCTCACGCACCAGATAGCGGATGCCGTACAGCGCCACGCGACGATAATCACCGATAATGCGCCCACGACCATAACCGTCCGGCAAACCGGTCAACACACCGGATTTACGGCAGCGCAGCATGTCCGGAGAATAGACGTCAAAAACGCCCTGGTTGTGGGTTTTACGCAGTTCGGTGAACAGGTACTCGAAGTTCGGATCCATCTCACGACCATAAGCATCGAACGAACTTTTGATCATGTTGACGCCGCCAAACGGATGCAGCGCACGTTTCAGCGGTTTATCCGTTTGCAGGCCGACAATCTTCTCCAGTTCCTGCTCAATGTAACCCGCATCGTGCGCAGTAATCGTGGTCGCAATATTGGTATCGAAATCGACCGGCGCATGGGTCGCGTTTTCGATACGAATGCCCGCCATCACCTTTTCCCACAATGCCGTAGTGGCAGGCGTTGCATCAGCAAGGAAGGATTCATCCCCTTCATAAGGCGTATAGTTGTGCTGAATAAAATCACGGACATTAATTTCTTCTTTCCAGTCCGTACCTTTAAAGCCAAGCCATGCTTCGGCATACAGCATATCGCTGGTATCGATATCTACCTTCATGAAAAATAATCTCTCTACAGAACAACAAATAAATTAGGCGTATTCCACGGCTGCGTTAATGCGGCCTAATTGAATCGCATCGAGCGCAATCATTTTTTCTTCGTTCGTCGGTATTACGGCGCAAATAACCCGGGCATCAGGGGTGGAAATAATGCGCTCGCCATGAGAATTCGACAGGTTATTTCGGTCGCTGTCGATATTCACTCCCAATACCGTCAGATGCTCAACCACCAGACGACGAATTAATACTGAGTTCTCACCAATACCGCCAGTGAAAATAATGCCGTCCAGACGGTGTAACGAAGCGGCATGTCCGGCAATATGACGGGCAATGCGGTGAACAAAGGTTTTAATTGCCAGCTGTGCGCGCTCGTGTCCTTCATGCCAGGCTTTTTCCAGCACCCTTAAGTCGGACGACAGGCCAGAAATCCCGAGCAGACCGGACTCTTTGTTCACTACCCGCTCCAGATCGCTCAGAGTCTGTTGGGTTTCACTGGCGACCCACGCCATCGCGCCGAAGTCCACGTCGCCGCTACGCGTGCCCATCATCAGCCCTTCCAGCGGCGTCATCCCCATTGACGTGTCGACGCTGTGACCATTACGGACGGCACAAATTGACGCACCGTTGCCGAGGTGGGCAATCACCAGGCCGGAGTCCTGTTCAGACAGCGCAAGCAGTTCATGCGCGCGTTGAGAAACATAGCGGTGCGACGTTCCGTGGAAGCCGTAACGCCGCACGCCCAGCTCTTCGAAATACTTCCACGGCAGGCCATACAGGTAAGCTTCTGGTGCCATGGTCTGATGGAAGCTGGTATCAAACACCGCCACCTGCGTGACGCCGGGGAACAGATGCTGTGCGGATTCAATCCCGCTCAGATTGGCGTAATTATGTAATGGTGCCAGTGGTGAAACACGGCGAATATTGTCAATGACCTCATCAGTAATAATTGCTGACTCGGTAAAAATATTTCCGCCGTGGGCAATACGGTGGCCAATTAAGGCCACGCTGTCATTTAAATTACGTTTTTCCAGTTCAAACGCAATCGCCTTTAATGCGCCTTCGTAGCTGTGGTGAGCCAGCGTCACTGGCTCACCTCCATTTACCGATAAGAACGCATTTTCCGAGTTAATACCATCCGCAATGCCTGCCATTAATACGTCGCAGTTATTTGCATCCAGTACTGAAAACTTAATTGAAGACGATCCACAATTAATAACCAGAACTATCGGAAACTCATTCATTTCACTACTCCGCTCATCCTGAGCTTAAGGATTAAAACAGTTTGTACACGATGTTCAGAATGGTCAGCAGACCGATGACGGTGACAAACACGTTATCCAGACGACCGCGATATTTCGCCAGTGACGGTGCCTTACGAATGGCATACATCGGCAGCAGGCACAGCAGTGAGGCAATAATCGGCGCGCCCATCGCTTCAATCAGGTCCAGAATGTTCGGGTTGGCGTAAGCCACAATCCAGGTGGACCCCATGATGAAGATCATGCTGATGGTGTTGAGCTTGCCGGAGGAAACCTTCGTTTTATCGCCTTTGTAACCGAACTTCAGCACCAGACCATTCAGCCCTTCCAGCGTGCCCAGGTAGTGACCGAAGAAGGATTTGAAGATGGCAACCAGCGCAATAATCGAGGCGCCATATTCCAGCACGATGGCGAAAGTCGACTTCGTTCCGGACAGGGAAGCGAAGTGGTTTGCCAGATAAGACAGTACCGGAATGTTCTGTGCTTTCGCATCTGCCATGTTTGCCGGAGAGAGCGTGAACAGGCAGCTAAAGGCGAAGAACATAACCACAGCGACCATCAGCATGCTGGCGCGAGAGATGATCTGAGAACATTTCTGCTCGGTGTATTCACGGCCAAAATCTTTCTCGTATTCTTCACGTTTAGAGACCACGAAAGACGAAACGATCGGCGAGAAGTTGAACGAGAACACCATGATGGAAATCCCCAGCCACACGGTGACCAGAATGCCATCGTGACCGGTTAAGGCGATATTACTGATATCGACCTGGTCGATCACCGCAGAGTTCCAGTAAGGGATCAGCGACAGCGAGATCAGCACCAGGCTGGCAATGAACGGCCATACCAGGTAGCTCATCACTTTAACCATCAGATCCTTACCAAACCAGATAACGAACGCCATCAGCAGCAGCAGGAACAGCGCCACAAAACCACGGTTCAGCGCCGGCAACTGTAACTGGTTTTCCCAGAACGTCATGAACGTGTTGGTAATGGTGACGCCATAAATCCACAGCAGCGGACAAATCGCGAAGAAATAGAGGAACGTGATGACCACGCCGCCCGTCTTACCAAAGTGCTCTTCAACCGTTTCCGTGATGTTGCCGGACGGGTTTGACCCGGACAGACACAGACGCGCCAGCGCACGGTGGCAATAAAAAGCGATGGGGTACGCCAGTACCAACATCAAAAGAATGGGGATTAAGCCGCCAAATCCTGCGCGGATGGGGAAGAACAACACCCCGGCGCCGATGGCTGTACCAAATAAACCTAGTGTCCAGGTGGTGTCTGATTTACGCCAGGACGACTGTTTTGTCTGGCTGGATACAATGCTGTCAGAAGTACTCATATCCTATCCTCAACGAAGAGATTAATAGCCGGATTTACGCGTCTGCTAAACCCGTAATTTGCGATACACGAGAAAGATCGATATTGCCGCCAGAAATAATGCTGACCGTTTTTCTGTTCTGGATATAGGCATCTAATTTCCCGCTTAATAAAGCAGCACATGCCAGTGCACCAGCACCTTCTGTCACCACTTTGTTGCGTTGAATTAAAGCAATCATGCTGTTACGAATTTCGTCTTCGCTGACCAGGACAATGTCATCCACTAATTCACGCACAATTTCGTAAGTTAATTTACCCGGGCGGGAAACATCACAACCATCCGCCAGGGTGCCGGTCGTTCGGTGCGTGGTTATTTCTCCAGCCTGATAAGACGCCGCCATGCCGTGTACGTTTTCAGACTGCACACCAATCACTTTAATGGTCGGGTTAATAGATTTAATGGCAATAGCAATACCGGCGATTAAACCGCCGCCGCCGATAGGAACAATCACGTTATCGACGTCATACAGGTCTTCCATAATTTCCAGACCGATAGTACCCTGGCCGGCAATCACTTTCGGATCGTCATAAGGCGGGATAAAAATACGCCCTTCCATTTCGACAATCTCACTGACTTTGGCGATAGTGTCGTTGAAGTTATCGCCGTGCAGCACTACTTCCGCCGAGTAGTCACAGGTGGCGGCCACTTTCGATTTCGGCGCCCCCTTCGGCATCACCACTTTGCCATCAATACCCAGCATCGCGCAGGAGAGAGAAACCCCTTGAGCGTGGTTACCCGCTGAACAAGCGACAACGCCTTTACGTTTTTCCGCATCCGTCAATGAACTGAGTTTGTTAAATGCGCCACGAATTTTAAATGAGCCGGTACGCTGCATGTTTTCAAACTTAAGGAAAATTTCCCCTTTGCAGCGCTCACTAAAATAGTTTGAGCGAGGCATGCCTGTTTTATATATTTTCCCCGCCAGTCGTTTTTTTGCTTCGAGGATATCTTCAATGGCAACCGGGAGATCGTAAGTAATGTGCATTGTAACCTCTTACCTGATAGTAAAGTAATAGATAGCCGTAACCAACGTCTAATATTAAGAACGATGGTATGAATTGAGGATTAAATTAAATTTAATCGGTTAGTTAATTTCAATTAATTGCTTTCGTCTGCAACCTTTATAAGATGAATACTCTTTGGCTAATTCAACCAAAACCGATGCGGCTTTTTTAATACGATAGTTTTTTGACCATATTGCGGCATAGCGAGCAATGGGTAACGATTCTTCCACAGGGAGAGTAATAAACTGGTTCGAACCAAAGGGTGCGGCCATATCGCACGGAATCACTGTCAGAAAATTAGCATTGAGAACAAGATTGTAAATGGTCACAACGGAGTCGGTTTTAACGATGTTTTCGATGCTAATGCCATTTCTTTGCAGGGTGGTGAGGAGTTCGCTGTAGTAGCCCATATTCGTTTGTGGCAACACCCACTGTTCGTTCTGCAACGATTCCAGTGTGGTGGTGCCGGTGCATGTTCGGGACTTATTCGCCACCAGCACGAACTCCGACTCAAAAAGCGGTTCGACGTGCAGATCCTGCAATTTCATTTCATCGCTGAGCGTACCAATCGCAAAGTCCAGTCGCCCGTCGCGGATCGCCGGCAGGAATGAGGAGAGTTGCGCCTCATACATGGAGACCTGTGATTTTGGGTAGACCTCTTTGAACTTCTGGATCATATCGGACATAAAGGTAAAGCCAATCAGCGAAGGAAACCCGAATGAGATATCAACCACCGTGTTGTCGGTCATGCTGTTCATCTCATTCACCATGTTCTTCATCTCACGGGTGATGGATTCGGACCATGAGAGTAAAACCTGCCCAGCCTGAGTTAAGGTGACGCCGGTATTTTTGCGAACCACCAACTCAACGCCAAAATAAGCTTCAATATCGTTAATAATTTTACTAACAGCTGGCTGAGTTAACCCTAACTCTTTTGCCGCAGAACCGATAGAACCGCTTCTGATTACTTCCTGAAAGACCACCAACTGCTGTGTTTTTGGGAGAGCAAACGTATTCATATCGACCTGCGTTAATAACCTTGTTGACGGCGTGAAGTGTAACAAATTACATGAAGCAGGATATGTGCGACTACTCACAAATTGCCTTCACCTATATTTCAAGTGGTTATTTGTAAATAAATAAACCTTTTACATTCAATTAGTTATATAAACATCATGTCACTTTAGTCTGATTTTTGTCAAAAAAATAGGGGGGGATAACAATATTTTATGGCGATAACACGCGTTATTTTCCCCTCATATCTAAAAATGAGGAATGACGATATTTCAAGCAATTATCGTGCAGTTAATGGTCAATTTGTTCATTAAATTTAATGCGCAATCCCTCAAATTTAATTATGTTTAAAACATAAATTGGATTAAATAATGTTATACATCACATTTTTTAGCCCTGTTTGTTTATAAATAAACATTGAATTTATCAATAATTAAATATATACACACAAACAATTATCATTCACAACAATATATTAACACTGAGTTTCTCTGTTTTTGTAGCGCGTAATTTTGTGAAGTCGATCGATTGCTTTTTGTTTCTATCGAGATATTCATAGAAAGTAGCGTTTTGTGTTGGCTGTCACATAACAAGAAATTTCTTAATAGCCGCAGGTTCCAGAACGCTGCCGGATGGCGATGCGACGTATCTTATCCGCCCTACAGGTCCCCGTTCCCCTTCACCGTTCACAGGCCTGATAAGCGAAGCGTCATGACCGGTAAGCCGCTTTCTTCCAGGTATAGCGTCGTGGACAGTCATTCATCTACATCATCTGCAAAGCAAAAACCCGCCGAAGCGGGTTTCTACATGAAAGTGGTGAAGCTGACCGATAAGCCGCTTTCTTTCAGGTGTAGCGTCGTGGACAGTCATTCATCTACATTATCTACAAAGCAAAACCCCGCCTGGTGGCGGGGTTCTTAAAGTGGTGAAGCTGACCGATAAGCCGGGTTCTGTCGTGGACAGTCATTCATCTAGGCCAGCAATCGCTCACTGGCTCAAGCAGCCTACCCGGGTTCAGTACGGGCCGTACCTTATGAACCCCTATTTGGCCTTGCTCCGGGTGGAGTTTACCGTGCCACGGACTGTTACCAGCCGCGCGGTGCGCTCTTACCGCACCCTTTCACCCTTACCTGATCCCACTTGCGTGGGCCATCGGCGGTTTGCTCTCTGTTGCACTGGTCGTGGGTTTCCCCCCCAGGCGTTACCTGGCACCCTGCCCTATGGAGCCCGGACTTTCCTCCCCTCCGCCTGTCTCCCCCGAAAGGGACGACGACGAAGCGGCGACTGTCTGGTCAGCTTCGGCGCGCAGTATAGAGGGTTTGCACGCCCTTGTCACCCTGCACTGCGCATTCCCACCGCCAGCGTCGCCGCAATGTTTCGCGACGCCCGGTAAATGTTGTCAAATGCGCCGCGAAAGGCCTCTTCCAGCGTGCCAATACTGGTCAATACGCTGAATACAGCATCGATACCATATTGATGCACCACGCCGACATCCCGCGTCAGACTGCCCGCAATGCCAATCACCGGCTTGTGGTATTTCTTCGCCACGTTAGCCACGCCCACCGGCACTTTGCCGTGAATGCTCTGGCTGTCGATGCGCCCTTCACCGGTAACAACCAGCGTACAGTCGTGAATATGCTCTTCCAGATTAAGCGCCTGGGTGACGATCTCAATCCCGCTTTTCAACTCCGCGCCGAGGAATGCCATCAGCGCTGCCCCCATGCCGCCCGCCGCACCTGCGCCTGGGACGTTTTTCACATCCACACCCAGTGATTTTTTAATAATATCCGCGTAGTGAGCCAGATTGCGGTCCAGTTCGAGGATCAGCGGTTCCGTCGCCCCTTTTTGCGGGCCAAAGATCCGAGAAGCTCCCTGTTCGCCCACCAGCGGATTGGTCACATCACAAGCAACGCGAATAGCACAATGTTTAATGCGCGGATCCAGACCAGACACATCAATGGTATTGAGAGTGTTCAGACTACCGCCGCCGTAGCCAATTTCAGTTCCGTTGGCATCACACAGCTTCGCGCCCAGCGCCTGAACCATCCCGGCACCGCCGTCATTGGTCGCGCTCCCGCCAATGCCGATAATAATATTGCTCGCCCCACTGTCCAGCGCCTGCAAAATAAGCTCCCCGGTGCCGCGCGAAGTGGTAATCAGGGGGTTACGTTTTTCGGGGGGGACCAGCGCCAGTCCGCTGGCGGCCGCCATTTCAATAAACGCGGTCTTTCCATCGCCTGACATGCCCCAGTTGGCATTCACTTTTTCACCCAGCGGTCCGGTCACCAGAGCGGAATGTGCAGAACCGTGTGTGGCGGCAATCATGGCTTCAACCGTCCCCTCACCCCCATCGGCGACCGGAACGGAAACATACTGCGCATCGGGGAAAATTTCCCGAAATCCTTTTTCTATCGCCTGCGCTACCTCAGTAGCAGAAAGGCTTTCTTTATAAGAGTCTGGGGCAATTACGATTTTCATGATGATCGCCTGTTACTGCACAACGCCGGATGGCGCTTTACTTATCCGGCCTACAATCCAGGCCCGGATCGCGATACGCCATCCGGGCGCAAGGTCATTAGCGAGTGACTTCCACTTTCGCCAGTTTTTCGTAATAGCATGCCAGAGCACTGTGGTCGGCGGTTCCCAGGCCATCAGCACGCAGCGCCTGCATCATCTCCATAACAGCCGCGGTCAGCGGAAGCTGAGCACCAACACCGTGAGACGTATCCAGCGCGTTTGCCAGATCTTTAATGTGCAGATCGATACGGAAACCCGGCTTGAAGTTACGATCCATCACCATCGGCGCTTTCGCATCCAGGACGGTGCTGCCTGCCAGACCACCACGGATCGCCTGATAAACCAGATCCGGGTTTACGCCGGCTTTGGTTGCCAGGGTCAGCGCTTCAGACATCGCGGCAATGTTCAGCGCCACAATCACCTGGTTCGCCAGTTTGGTGACGTTCCCCGCCCCGATATCACCGGTATGAACAACAGACCCCGCCATCGCTTTCAGCAGATCGTAGTATTTATCGAAAATCGCTTTGTCGCCGCCAACCATCACCGACAACGTGCCGTCGATCGCCTTCGGCTCACCGCCGCTCACCGGCGCGTCCAGCATATCGATGCCCTTAGCTTTCAGCGCGTCGCTGATCTCACGGCTCGCCAGCGGCGCGATGGAGCTCATATCGATCAGCACCGTCCCCGGTTTCGCCCCTTCGATAATGCCGCCTTCGCCCAGCGCAACCTCTTTCACATGCGGAGAGTTTGGCAGCATGGTGATGATCACATCACACTGCTCAGCAATCGCTTTGGCGTTAGACGCGGTTTCTGCACCTGCCGCGATAACGTCAGCGATCGCTTCAGGATTACGGTCAGAAACCACCAGCGAGTAACCTGCTTTCAGGAGGTTTTTACTCATTGGTTTACCCATGATACCCAGGCCAATAAAACCAACTTTCATCGTCATATCAATTATCTCTCTTGTTTCGGTGGTGGTTATTTCTTAAAGGAATCAGCCAGTTTCTGCGTGGCGGAACGGAACACGCCCAGGTCGCTGCCGACAGCAACAAACGTGGCCCCCCATTCCAGATAGCGACGGGCGTCGGCATCAACCGGTGCCAGAATGCCGCTCGGTTTGCCGTGCGCTTTCGCCCGGGCAAAGATGTGCTGAATGGCTTTCTGCACCTCAGGATGAGAGGCATTGCCGAGGTGGCCTAACGCCGCAGCCAGATCGCTTGGACCAACGAAAATACCGTCGACACCTTCGGTGGCGGCGATAGCATCGACGTTATCCACGCCCTGCTGGCTCTCAATCTGCACAATGATGGTGATGTTTTTGTTGGACTGCGCGAAGTAATCCGGGACGGTGCCAAACATGTTGGCGCGATGCGATACGGACACGCCACGGATCCCTTCAGGCGGATAGCGCGTCGACGCAACGGCGTTCACTGCCTCTTCTTCTGTTTCAACAAACGGAATCAGAAAGTTGTAAAAACCGATATCCAGCAGACGTTTAATAATCACCGGCTCATTGGTCGGTACACGCACCACTGGCGCGCTGGAACTGCCTTTCAACGCCATCAGTTGTGGAATAAAGGTGGAGACATCATTTGGCGCATGCTCGCCATCCAACACCAGCCAGTCGAAGCCCGCCAGTCCTAAGACTTCGGTACTGATGGGGCTTGCCAGCGCTGACCAGCAACCAATCTGAATCTGATGCGCAGCCAGCGCTGCTTTGAACTTGTTCGGGAAGATGTCGTTATTCATCACTTTTACCTTGTCACTTAACCGTTAATTATTTCTGCAGTTCCATACGTTTAATGTCACCGACAATAAACAGGTAACACACCATTGCCATCAGAGCGGAACAGCCAACGAATACCAGCGCGGCGTTGAAGGAATGCAGTTCACTTACCAGGTAACCGATAACCAGTGGCGTTACGATAGATGCCACGTTGCCAAAGACGTTAAATACCCCGCCACACAGGCCCACAATCTCTTTCGGCGCGGTGTCCGAAATCACCGGCCAGCCCAGTGCGCCAAATCCTTTACCAAAGAAGGCCAGCGCCATCAGCGTCACCACCAGCGCGGTGTTGTCGGTGTAGTTGCACAAAATGATGGTGGAAGCCAGCAGCATTCCCAGCACAATTGGCAGCTTACGCGCAACGGTGATAGAAAAACCGCGCTTAATCAGATAGTCCGAGAACACGCCGCCCAGTACGCCGCCAGCGAAACCACATAGCGCCGGAATCGAAGCCACCAGACCCACTTTCAGGATCGACATTCCTTTTTCCTGAACCAGATAAATCGGGAACCAGGTCAGGAAGAACCAGGTGATCGTGTTGATGAAATACTGTCCAAAGAACACGCCAAGCATCATGCGGTTGGTCAATAACTGCTTGATGTAATGCAGTTTTGGACCACTTGCCACGGCGCTGCCCGGTTTTTTGTGGTCCATATCCACGACCGCACCGTTTTCAGAGATGAACTTCAACTCTTCTGCGGACATCCGCGGGTGATCGGTGGGGTTATGAATCAGTTTGACCCACAGCGCCGTCAGGACAAATCCAATCACGCCCATCACAGTGAAGACGTGCTCCCAGCCCCAGGCAAAGGTCAACCAGCCCAGCAGCGGCGAGAACAGTGCCAGTGAAAAATACTGAGCAGAGTTAAAGATTGCCGACGCGGTTCCACGCTCTTTGGTCGGGAACCAGGCCGCAACAATACGGGCGTTTGCCGGGAACGAAGGCGCTTCCGAGAAACCCAACATAAAGCGCATAAAGAACATGGAAACCCCGGCCCAGGCCAGCGGGAACATATCCACGAAGCCTTGCAGGAAGGTGAACAGCGACCAGAAAAACAGGCTCCAGGTGTACACTTTTTTCGAACCAAACTTATCGAGCAGCCAGCCGCCGGGAATTTGCATCAGCAGGTATGCCCAGCCAAAGGCAGAGAAGATGTAGCCCATTGACACAGCACTCAGCTGCAACTCTTTGGCGACTTCGGTACCGGCAATGGATAGCGTCGCCCGGTCCGCGTAGTTAACCGCTGTAACAATAAAAATTATCAGCAGAATTAAATAGCGGGTATGCGTACCTTTCTTTTTTTCTACAACGGTATCCAGGATCATTTTATTTACCTCAGGCACTTAAGCAGACACATTTATTATTATTTATTGATGACAGACGCTATCGCTTATTAATAAATACAGATACTCATTTCGTGATTCAGTATAATCAGGCAGAGAGCATTACGCATTGTGCAGATGCTCATTAACGATGCTAATTACAAATAATATCTTGAGCAAATGCACATAACGCTGGGCGCTGATGCACATATTTACGCTTTACCGCCCCTGATAGCCGGGCTTTCACCATAACGAGTGATCTGGATCACATTCTTATTTTTGAACTCCTGACATCCTTATTTCACGACAGGTCTTCCTTATTTTAATAATCAGATTCGCAGAATCTTTCTATATTATTATCACCCCGGTTGGAGAATACTGGACAATGGCCAACATCGACATCAGACAAGAATCGCCGAGCGCATTTTATATAAAGGTCCACGAAACAGATAATGTGGCGATCATTGTTAATGACAATGGTTTGAAAACCGGGACGCGATTCCCGGATGGACTGGAGCTGATTGAACATATTCCACAGGGACATAAAGTCGCGCTGGTGGATATTCCGGTTCATGGTGAAATCATACGTTACGGTGAAGTGATCGGCTACGCCGTGCGCGACATTCCGCGCGGAAGCTGGATTGATGAATCCATGGTTGAGCTACCGACAGCGCCGCCGTTGAACACGCTGCCACTGGCGACCAAAGTTCCGGAACCGCTGCCGCCGCTGGAAGGCTATACCTTTGAAGGCTACCGCAACGCTGATGGTAGCGTAGGCACCAAGAATCTGCTCGGCATCACCACCAGCGTGCACTGTGTGGCGGGTGTGGTGGATTATGTCGTCAAAATCATTGAGCGCGATCTGCTGCCTAAATACCCGAACGTCGATGGTGTGGTCGGACTTAACCACCTGTACGGTTGCGGCGTGGCAATTAACGCGCCGGCAGCTGTGGTGCCGATCCGCACCATCCATAACATCTCGCTGAACCCAAACTTTGGCGGCGAAGTGATGGTCATTGGCCTGGGCTGTGAAAAACTGCAGCCGGAACGTTTACTGGAAGGTACTGACGATGTGCAAAGTATTCCGGTCGACAGCGCCAGCATCGTCAGCCTTCAGGACGAAAAGCATGTGGGCTTCCGTTCCATGGTCGATGATATCCTGCAGGTCGCTGAGCGCCATCTGGTTAAACTGAATCTGCGCCAGCGCGAAACCTGCCCGGCCTCTGAACTGGTTGTCGGCATGCAGTGCGGCGGCAGCGATGCGTTTTCCGGCGTGACGGCAAACCCGGCAGTGGGCTACGCCTCTGACCTGCTGGTACGCTGCGGCGCTACGGTAATGTTTTCCGAAGTCACCGAAGTGCGTGATGCGATCCATCTGTTGACGCCGCGCACCATCAACGAAGCGGTGGGTAAACGTCTGCTGGAAGAGATGGCCTGGTACGACAACTATCTCGATATGGGGAAAACCGATCGCAGCGCTAACCCCTCTCCGGGTAACAAAAAAGGGGGGCTGGCGAATGTGGTGGAAAAAGCGCTGGGCTCCATTGCGAAATCCGGTAAAAGCGCGATTGTCGAAGTGCTCTCCCCAGGCCAGCGCCCGACCAAACGCGGTCTGATTTATGCCGCAACGCCCGCCAGCGATTTTGTCTGCGGCACGCAGCAGGTCGCGTCCGGGATCACCGTCCAGGTGTTCACCACGGGTCGCGGTACCCCCTATGGCCTGATGGCCGTGCCGGTGATTAAGATGGCGACCCGTACCGAACTGGCAAAGCGTTGGTACGATTTGATGGATATCAATGCAGGCACCATCGCCACGGGTGAAGAGACCATTGAGGAAGTTGGTCAGAAGCTGTTCGAATTTATTCTTGATGTCGCCAGTGGCCGTAAGAAAACCTTCTCCGATCAATGGGGATTGCACAATCAGTTGGCCGTCTTTAACCCGGCACCAGTGACCTGATATTTTCGAAACGAAAGCAACCGAGAAAACGGGGAATAATCCCCGTTTTTCTTTCCTGTCCGTGAAAGATAAGGTGATAATGCTCGCAGTTTTGAAGGTTAATTTTTCACCCGCCCTTTTTCGCTTTTCGTCGGTAGAAAAATCCTAACCTGTTGAAAGAAAGAACAATGCCTGAGGCCTCCCTTTTCGCTCTCTTTTCGTTTTGATAAAAGAGAAACCTACCGAAAAGCCGGGGTGTTTTAATGCGATAATTCGCTCATTTTTCCCCCTTTGACTTTCCCCTTTGTTAAACACAAGATTCAATGGCTTCTGTAATTTACCTCACCGACATTCTGACCCGAATAAAGAGGGAAGTTATGTATACCTTGAATAAAAATAATGTCGCCCTGGCATGCCTTTTTTCCTGTTTACTGGCCGCACCGGTTGCCGCCAGTGCTGAAGGCCAGACGACAGAAAAACCCGTTAAATTACGCTACACGCTATGGGATCGAAATCAACTTCCCGGCGAACAGCAACTGGTTAATGAATTTGAAAAAAATAACCCCGGTGTAAAAGTTGAAATTGAACTAACGCCCTATGACCAATATTTCATAAAACTCAGTTCAGCGGTCGGGGGAAATGTGGCGCCGGATGTATTCTGGATGAATATGCCGAATTTTCAGCAGTACGTTAAAAACGGCATGCTGGAACCACTGACTCCTTATTTAAAAGACACATCATCACCACATCTTGATGATTTCGTGAAAAGCTCTGTCGATGCTTATCAGTACCAGTCTCAACAATACGCTATTCCACGGGATATCGACGCGATTGCCGTGTGGTATAACAAAAAAATGTTTGATCAGGCTGGCGTAACCTATCCCGATAAAAACTGGACGTGGGACGATTTAAAACAGAAATCAGAACAGTTACGTAAAAAGCTGGATCAGCATTCTTATCCGTTGGCGATGGATCTCGGCAGCGGTCAGGACAGCTACTTTAACCTGCTGCTGCAGGCCGGTACTCAGATTGTCCTGCCTGAGGGTAAAACGGACGTTGCCAGCGACAACGCGATTGCCATGTATCGCGACGTTCAGGGAATGCTGAAGGCAGGATTGCTCCAGCCGCCAGGCGAAATGAAAGCCGCCGATGTCTTCCAGTCCAATCGGGTGGCGATGATCTACGCGGGCTCGTGGTGGGCGCTGCCGTTCTCGCAGAACGAACTGATTAACGATCATGTCGGCGTCGTTCCGATGCCCAAAATGGCAGAACAGGCTGGCGTCTCTCATAGCCTGGCATTCGCCATGTCTGCCAAAAGCCAGCATAAAGAGGCCGCCTGGAAATTCATTGAATTCATGAGCTCAGAACATGCGCAGCAAACGCTGGCAGCGGGCAAAGTGGTGATTCCGGCCAATCAGAAAGTCGCTAAAGCATGGGCGGAAGGCTTTAAGGATGTTGATGTTTCCGCCTATATCGATTCACTGGCGTTTTCTCATAAATATCCCACCGCCGGTTCAAATACCGCGAAATGGAATAGCATTCTCAACGACGGGCTGAAAAAAGTCTGGATGGGAAATGATCCGCAACAGGTTATGCCGGGTGTCGCCAAACGCGTTGAGCGTGAAATGCAGAAATAATCGTGAGGGAGCCTTGCTCCCTCTCACCTCTCCTGCGTTAACCCATTTATTGTTTGTAAAGTGAGCATCCCGGAGTCTGTATGAGCTATTCAGATGAAGCGGCATCCCCGCCGTTATCGGCCAGGGAACCCAATAAAAATTCCCTGACCCGACTGGAAAAAGAAGAACGTTTCTGGGGGTGGATAATGATTCTGCCGCTGTTGGCAGGATTAGTTATTTTTTACTTTACGCCATTCTTCCAGAACGTATTTTACAGTTTTACCGATCTGGGCGAGTTTCAGATCTGGACGACAATCAGTCTGGATAATTACATTAATTTATTCAGCGATGATGAATTCCGTTCGGCGATAGTGAATACGCTGGCCTATGTTTTTATTTGTGTGCCGGTGATCACGGTCCTGTCTTTACTGCTGGCGATTGGTTTAAACCAGGCGATTCGCGGTCAGTGGCTGTTCCGTACGCTGTTATTTCTTCCGGCCGTTACGATGCCTGCCGCCATTGCGATGGTCTGGCAGTGGTTGATGAACCGTAATTTCGGTTTACTCAATCAGATCCTGGCTTATTTCGATATTCCCGCCATTGGTTGGTTATCCGATCCGGATATTGTCCGTCTGAGCGCCTCACTGGTTATTATCTGGTCGGCTATCGCTCTGAAGATGATCATTCTGCTCGCCGGATTGCAGGGGATCCCGAAGCAGATTTATGAAGCCATGTCCCTGGATGGCATCAGTAAACTGCGCGGCTTCTGGTCGATTACCCTGCCGTTAATGATCCCGACGCTGTTCTTTGTTCTGGTGATTTCGTTTATCGAAACGCTGCAAATATTCGATGTGGTGTATCTGCTGTTTGGCAGTTCTTCCATGGTGGACGATCAGACCATGACCATCGCTTATCTCTTTTATAAATACGCCTTTATCTACCATGAAAAAGGGTACGCCTCCGCGATTGCCGTGGTGATTTTCGTTATCACGATGGTACTGACCCTGCTGCAGATATGGATAGGCAAACGGCTTAAAGCACAGTAAGGCAACCACTATGTTCATGACAAAACGTGAAAAATGGCTGATTTATGGCCTGATGATCCTGGCGACGCTGGTCACGGTGGTTCCCTTTCTCTGGATGATCATCACCTCGTTTAAAACCCAGGCGGAAAGTATTGCCTTTCCGCCGATCCTGCTGCCCGCCAATCCGGGGTTTCAGGCGTACGATAAAATCTTGCATGAGATGCCGTTTGGTAGCTTTTATTTTAACTCGATCGTTTCCACGCTGGTTATCGTCATCTTACAGACGCTGATTGCCGCGATGGCGGCGTATGGTTTCTCCCGCCTGCGTTTTAAAGGGCGCGATCTCCTCTTTATGCTCTGCATTTCGATTCTGATGGTTCCCGGACAGATCTTTTTGATCCCGCAGTTTTTAACGATCGAGAAAATAGGTCTGCTGAACTCCATTCCAGGCCTGGTGCTGCCGGGATTATTCAGTATTTATAGCGCCTTTTTATTGCGCCAGTTTTTTCTTTCCGTACCGAAAGAGCTGGAAGAAGCGGCCATTATGGATGGTTATAACCATTTAACGATCTTTTTCAAAATCATGCTGCCGCTGATTAAACCGGGACTTATCGCCTGCGTCATTATTAACGGGTTGTGGAGCTGGAATAACTTAATGTGGCCGCTCATCGTCAATACCTCAATGGACAAAATGACGCTGCCGGTGGGTCTGGCCTCGCTCTCCGGTCGCGCCGGGGTGGAGTATCCCATGCTCATGGCGGGAGCGTTGCTCGCGATTATCCCCATGTTGTTACTTTATATTTTCTTCCAGCGCTATTTCATTCGTGGCATCGCCGGTGCCGGAATTAAAGGATAAGGGGCATTATTATGTCAGGCATTCAATTACAGTCAGTAGGCAAAATCTATCCGAATGGCTTTCAGGCGATTCATGGCGTTGACCTTGAAATTCACGATGGCGAATTTATGGTTTTTGTCGGGCCATCCGGCTGTGCCAAATCAACGTTACTGCGCATGATCGCCGGTCTGGAAGAGATTACTCATGGTCATATTTCCATTGGCGAACGGTGCGTCAACGACCTGCTGCCAAAAGAACGTGGCGTGGCGATGGTTTTTCAAAACTACGCCCTCTATCCCCACATGACGATCTACAAAAATATGGCCTTCAGCCTGCAGGGCAAAATGGACAAGCAGGAGATAGATGTTCGCGTGCGGGAAGCCGCGCGCAAACTGGAAATCGAAACGCTACTCGACAAAAAACCGGGTCAACTTTCAGGGGGTCAGTGCCAGCGCGTTGCCGTCGGCAGAGCCATTGTGCGTAAGCCTGAGGTGTTTTTGTTTGATGAGCCGTTGTCCAATCTCGACGCCAAACTGCGCATGTCAATGCGCGTGCGCCTGACGGAACTTCACCGCCAACTGCGTCACGAAGGCGTGAACGCGACAATGGTGTATGTCACACACGATCAGATTGAAGCGATGACCATGGGTGACCGCATTTGCGTACTCAACGGTGGACGGATCATGCAGGTCGACACGCCGGGCAATATCTACCATCAGCCAAAGAATAAATTCGTGGCGGGTTTCATTGGTAACCCGGCAATGAATATCCATCTTCTGGGGCTCGACCCGCACACGCACGGACTGCGTCTGAATGACGCGCTGACCTTGCCCTTAACCGCACGACTGATCTCCCAACTGACGGATTATCCGCACGACAGCGTCTGGTTTGGCATTCGTCCGGAGGCGATTCAGTTGGCGCAGCACAACGATCCTGCGGCTTTCGACGCCCGGATCACCAACGTGGAAAGAATGGGCAATGAAGATCTCCTGCATTTCGATATCGGTGCACAGCAAATGATCCTGCGAGTCAATTCGTCACCGGACTGGAGTCCGCTGCCCGGCGAATCGATCAGGGTGAAATTCAATCTTGAAGCCGCCTTTTTATTCGATAAGCAGAATGAAGAAAATTTAGCCAGTGCCTGAAGTCGCGAACGTCATCATCAGGTGCAAGCAATCCAGTTTGTTTTTTTAATGCCCCGCCACGCAGAACAACGCGAACGCAGGCAAGGGCAAAATGAGAGGTTTATATGTGTGCAAAGAAAGTGACCGTGTTAGTGGTGGGCGCAGGCGCGCGTGGCGAAATCTATTCTCGCTACGCGCTTGAGCATCCGGACCGCATGCAGGTGGTCGGCGTGGCGGAACCCAGAGAGGCGTATCGCCAACAGTTTGTCGCTCAGCATCAAATTGAGCAGGAAAACATCTTTCGCGACTGGAAAGAGGCGGCGGCCCGCCCACGAATGGCAGATGTCGTACTGATTTGTACTCAGGATACGATGCACAAAGAGCCTGCCGTCGCGTTTGCCGACCTCGGCTATCATATTTTGCTGGAAAAACCGATCGCTCCCACGCCGGAAGAGTGCCGCACCATCATCGCTGCGGTGAAGCGCAACAACGTCTTATTGGGTGTCGCCCACGTTCTGCGCTACACCCGCTATACGCAAAAACTCAAGTCCCTGCTCGACAGCGGGGTGATTGGCGATATCGTCAGCATGCAGCATCTTGAGCCGGTGGGTTACTGGCACCAGGCGCACTCTTTCGTTCGCGGCAACTGGCGTAACGAAGCGGAATCGTCGTTTATGCTGTTACAGAAATCCTGCCACGATATGGACTGGATCCGCTACATCATAGGCGATCGCTGTCAGGATGTGACCTCATTTGGCAACCTGAGCCATTTCGTAAAGGAGAACCAGCCGGAGGGTGCCGCCGACCGCTGCCTGGATTGCCAGGTTGAGGCGAGCTGCCCCTGGTCAGCCTGCAAAATTTATCTCGGCGAGGATCACAAATGCACGCCACATTTCCGTCGCGTGCTGACGGCGGATCCCACCGAGGAAAATGTCCGTCAGGCGCTGCGCGAAGGTCCGTATGGCCGCTGCGTTTATCGCTGTGATAACGACGTAGTGGATCATCAGGTGGTCAACTTGCGTTTCGCGCATCAGCAAACCGTGACGTTCACCATGACCGCCTTTACCCGTATGGAAGATCGAAAGACGCGTCTTTTCGGTACGAAAGGCTATCTCGAGGGCGATGGCGAGCAGATCCGGGTGTTTGATTTTCTGACGGACAGCGAGACGCTCTACACGATCGACGAGATCGCCGCAGGCACGCAGACCCAAATGGGAGGCCACGGCGGCGGGGATTACTATCTGATGGATCGCTTTATTCACGCCGTGATGGCGGGCGATCAAAGTATGATTCTCTCCGGCCCGGATGAATCGCTGGAAAGTCACTTAATGGTCTTTGCCGCAGAGCGCGCTCGCAAGGAAAACTGTCTGGTTACACTGTGAAATTCGAGGAGATGTGGCATGTTTTACGGTGTTGATATTGGCGGCACAAAAACTGAAATTGTCGCCTTTGATAAGGAAATGCAGGTTTGCTGGCGCAAGCGCGTAGCCACGCCGGTTCAGGATTACGAACTCTTTCTCTCGACCTTTACCTCGCTCATCGATACCGCCGACTGGGCTACGGGAATGCAGGGCAAAATCGGCATTGGCATGCCTGGATTGATGGACAGACATACCGGAAAGCTGCTGTCGTCGAACGTCCCCTGTCTGACCGGACGGCAGGTGATGGACGATCTGGCGCACCGACTCAACCGCTCGGTGGCCCTGGACAATGACTGCTGCTGCTTCGCGCTGTCAGAGGCGCATACCCAGCAGGCCCGTCAGTTCTCGCGAATCTTTGGCGCCATTATTGGCACCGGCATGGGCGGAGGACTGGTGATCGACGGGCAGCTCTATCGTGGGCGCAACCGGATGGCCAGCGAGTTTGGGCATTTACCGCTACCCGCCACCTTTATGCGCCGCTATAACCTGCCGGAGATCACGTGCGGCTGCGGCTTACAGGGCTGTCTGGAGCGCTACCAGTCCGGCCCCGGTTTACTCTGGCTGCATAAGCACTTTAGCGGGGAACAGCTCAAAATGGAGACGCTGCTGGAAAATTACCGTCATGGCAACGCCAGCGCCGTCGCCACGGTTGAGGCGTGGATTGATATGCTGGGCTGTACGCTGGCGCAGTTGCAGCTCATTCTGGATGTCGACGCCTTTGTTCTGGGCGGCGGCGTCTCTAACATTGAGGAAATTTACACCTTACTGCCCGGCGCCATGTCGCGCTATCTCTTCCCGGGGCTCGCCCCCGCGAATGTCTTCCCGGCCGTGCATGGCGCATCCAGCGGCGTACGCGGTGCCGCCTTGCTGCTGGTCGAACAGGATGCACTGATGCACTAAGCGATCGCCGGCAAAACACGCTTTTGCCGGCGTTCTCTCTTATTCATCCACGATAACGACATCCACCCCCATCTGGCTGAGCGCCTGTTGATAATGCTCCGGAATACCACTGTCGGTAATCACCCGGTCAATACCGCTGATTTCACTGATCATGCAAAAACTTTTGCGGCCGAACTTGCTGGAATCCGCGACGACCGTAACCTCCTGCGCTACCTGACACATCACCTGGTTAAGGTGCGCTTCCCCTGGATGCGGCGTGGTGATCCCGGCTTCCAGACAAAATCCATCAACGCCCAAAAAGAGCTTATCAAACCGATACTGTCTGAGCTGATGTTCCGCTGAAGGACCATACAGCGAGTAAACGCTTTGCCTGACATTTCCCCCTAATATCATGACATCCACCCGTTCAAAATTGGCGAGTTCCCAGGCAATGTTCAGCGCATTGGTCATCACCACCAGATCGCGACGACTTTTAAGCAACGGAGGAATAAGCGTGGTGGTCGAGCCAGAATCGAGAATCAACGTGTCGCCATCTTTGACAAAACTGGCCGCTTTTTCGGCAATCCGCGATTTCACATCGCGGTTCAGCCGGTCTTTATCCTGTAAGGGGCGATCGAGGGCAAAGTGTTGATTTAATACGGCGCCGCCATAAGAACGCATGACGCAGCCTTTCTGCTCGAGATAACGTAAGTCATTGCGGATAGTGACGCTTGAGACGCCGAAATGCACGCTCAGGGGTTCGACACGAACACTACCTTGATCGCATAACAGATCGATGATTTGCTCGCGACGTCTTAAATTATCCAGCATTGCTTTTGCTCCATTGCATATTGTTATGTTTTAGCGATTTATCGCTTTCGTTTTCTTTTTAATATATTAAATCAGAAGACTTAAGGCGAATTTGTGAACACGTCCGCAGCGCGGATTTTGGCAAAAAAGCCTGTTTTTCTTTCGTTTTATCTAAACCGAAAATGAAAAATGCGAAAGATCGAAAAGCGTGCAGGACAGGTGAGCGGGAGAAGGAGACGAAAAATCAGTGAAAAAACGAAAGCGGGTTCGGCAAAAACCCGCTGACATTTTTCTTTTTGCTTAATTGAAGGACATCACATTTTTGTGATTTTCACGACGCCGCCTGGACGATAATGACCTCAACGCCACTGCGATGAAACTCCTTCAGGCTCTCTTCCGGGATGCCTTCATCGACGATGATGGTGTGAATACGTTGGGTATCAATAATTTTATGCAGGCTCGAGCGGTTAAATTTACTGGAGTCAGTGACCACGATAATCCGTTCCGCCACTTCACACATCCGGCGATTTAGCCGGGCTTCGTCTTCGTTATGAGTACTGACGCCTCGCTCTAAATCAATGGCGTCGACGCCCAGAAACAGCATATCGAAGTGATAATTCTGCAACGACTGCTCGGCCTGGTCGCCATAAAACGACTGCGACTGACGGCGCAGATGACCACCGGTCATCAACAATTCCACGCCGTCTGCTTCCAGTAAGGCATTGGCGACGTTCATCCCGTTGGTCATTGCAATCACATCGCTATGCTGACGCATCAGGCGCGCAATCTCATAGGTCGTGGTACCGGAGTCCAGGATCACGCGGTGACCCGGTTTGATCAACTCCACAGCCGCTTTGGCGATACTGCGTTTCACCGCCGTGTTCAGTGAGCTTTTATCTTCGACGGAAGGCTCCGCACCTGGCGTATTACTGTCGCAAATCAATGCGCCGCCATAGGCGCGAACGGCGATCCCCTGCTTTTCCAGGAACGCCAGATCGTTGCGGATCGTCACCGTGGAAACGCCAAACAATCCCGAAAGATCGTTCACCTGTACGCTTCCTTGCTGCCGCAACCGCTGGATAATTTGCTCACGCCTTTCGCTGGTGCCTGACACCCGCTTGTCTCCAGAAGCATCGGTATTGCTCATAAGAAATCCTTTGGCTAATTCTTTCGTTTCATTTCGTTTCGCCTATTAACGCCTTTCTTTTATCGGAATGCAAGCCGAAAAAAGTCGACCTGAAGGGCAAAAAATCCCGCTGAATGCTTTCATTATGTTTCTTTTGTGAAACAGATCGGAAAACTATTATCTTTCGTTTTATTTTTATAAGACCATGATGCAGTATCAAGTGAAACAAAACGAAAGATTGTATGTCGCAGTTATCTGACCTGGAGAGGAAAGTGAAACATCTGACTGATATGGTGGAACAGCATAAACGAGGTAAGACAAACGGAATTTACGCCGTTTGTTCCGCGCATCCGTTGGTGCTGGAATCCGCAATACGTTACGCACAGGCAAATCACTCGCCGCTGCTGATTGAAGCAACCTCAAATCAGGTTGACCAGTTTGGCGGTTACACGGGCATGACCCCAGCCGATTTTCGCCATTTTGTCTGCCAATTGGCCGACTCACTTAATTTCCCTCAGGAGCAACTGATTCTGGGGGGCGACCACCTCGGCCCTAATCGTTGGCAAAACCTGGCCGCAGAACCGGCAATGACCAATGCCGACGAACTGATCAGAAGCTATGTCGCCGCCGGATTCAAAAAAATCCACCTTGATTGCAGCATGTCCTGCCAGGGCGATCCCGTGCCATTGACCGATGCCATCGTCGCGGAACGTGCCGCGCGCCTGGCGAAGATTGCCGAAGAGACCTGCATTGCTCATTTTGGCGAGTCTGATCTGGTTTATGTGATTGGCACTGAAGTGCCGGTACCGGGCGGAGCCCATGAGACGCTCACCGAACTGGCTGTCACCACGCCTGAGGCCGCACGAGCGACACTGGAAGCCCATCGTCACGCCTTTGAAAAGCAGGGACTCAATGCCATCTGGCCCCGTATCATCGCGCTGGTGGTACAACCCGGCGTTGAGTTCGACCATACCCACATCATTGATTATCAACCACAAAAAGCCGTCGCGTTAAGCAAGATGGTGGAAGCGTATGACACGCTGGTTTTTGAGGCGCACTCCACGGACTACCAGACGCCGCAGTCGCTGCGCCAGTTAGTGAAAGATCACTTTGCCATCCTGAAAGTCGGCCCGGCCCTGACCTTCGCCCTGCGCGAAGCGCTGTTCTCGCTGGCCGCCATTGAAGAAGAGTTACTCCCGGCAAAAGCCTGTTCCGACCTGCGTCATGTCCTTGAGAGCGTCATGCTCGATCGTCCGGAATACTGGCAGAGCCACTACCACGGCGATGGCAATACCCGCCGTCTGGCGCGGGGCTACAGCTATTCCGATCGTGTTCGTTACTACTGGCCAGACAGCCAGATTGATGAGGCGTTTGAACGACTGGTGCGCAATCTGGCGGATGAGCCGATTCCCCTGCCGCTCATTAGCCAGTATTTACCTTTGCAGTACGTGAAAGTGCGCGAGGGAGATCTCAATGCCACACCGCGAGAACTCATCATCAACCATATTCAGGACATACTGCAGCAGTACCATGCCGCCTGCCAGGGCGTAACGTCCCAAAACGGATAACAAAAAAGAGGAACACGCTATGCCAAATATTGTACTCAGCCGTATCGACGAAAGACTCATTCATGGTCAGGTCGGGGTGCAGTGGGTCGGATTTGCGGGGGCAAATCTGGTCCTGGTCGCCAACGATGAGGTGGCAGAAGACACTGTGCAACAGAACCTGATGGAGATGGTGCTGGCAGAAGGGATCGCCGTGCGCTTCTGGTCGCTGCAAAAAGTGATCGACAACATTCACCGCGCCGCCGACCGGCAGAAGATTTTGCTGGTCTGTAAATCCCCCACCGATTTCCTCAAACTGGTCGAAGGTGGGGTGCCTGTTACACGCATCAACGTCGGCAATATGCACTACGCCAATGGCAAACAACAGATTGCCAAAACGGTCTCTGTCGACTCGACCGATATTGCGGCGTTTAACGGCCTGAAAGCCGCCGGGGTGGAATGCTTTGTTCAGGGCGTTCCGACAGAACCTGCGCAGGATCTCTTTAAACTCATCTGAGGCCTTCACCATGGAAATTAGTCTGTTACAGGCTTTTGCATTAGGTATCCTCGCCTTTATTGCCGGCCTGGATATGTTCAACGGATTAACACACATGCACCGCCCGGTGGTGCTTGGGCCGCTGGTCGGCCTGATTCTGGGCGATCTGCATACCGGTATTTTAACCGGCGGTACGCTAGAACTGGTGTGGATGGGACTCGCACCACTGGCAGGCGCGCAACCGCCAAACGTCATTATCGGCACTATCGTGGGTACGACGTTCGCCATTACAACTGGGGTGAAACCGGATGTCGCCGTGGGCGTCGCCGTGCCGTTTGCCGTGGCGGTGCAGATGGGGATTACGTTCCTGTTCTCCGTGATGTCCGGGGTGATGTCCCGCTGCGATCGCATGGCGGCGAATGCCGACACCGCCGGTATTGAACGGGTCAACTATCTGGCGTTACTGGCACTGGGGATTTTCTATTTTCTGTGTGCGTTTCTGCCGATTTACTTCGGTGCAGAGCACGCGAAAACGGCCATTGATGTTCTGCCGGAACGGCTGATTGACGGTCTCGGCGTCGCAGGCGGCATCATGCCAGCCATCGGCTTTGCCGTACTGCTGAAAATCATGATGAAAAACGTCTATATCCCTTACTTTATCATCAGCTTCGTGGGAGCCGCCTGGCTCAAACTGCCGGTACTGGCGATCGCCGCTGCGGCACTGGCCATGGCGCTGATCGACCTGCTGCGTAAATCTCCAGAACCGACGCAATCTGCGGCCCAGAAAGAGGAATTCGAAGATGGCATCTAATCAACAAACGCTTCCGACTGTTTCCGACAGCGACGAAACGCTACTTTCCGGCGTAAACGAAAACATCTATGAAGATCAGAGTATTGGCGCAGAGCTGACCAAAAAAGATATCAACCGGGTGGCCTGGCGTTCCATGCTGTTGCAGGCGTCGTTTAACTACGAACGTATGCAGGCTTCCGGGTGGCTGTACGGGCTGCTGCCTGCGCTGAAAAAGATCCACACCAATAAACGTGATCTGGCGCGCGCCATGAAAGGCCACATGGGTTTCTTCAATACCCACCCCTTCCTGGTGACGTTTGTCATTGGCATCATTCTGGCGATGGAGCGCTCAAAACAGGACGTTAACAGCATTCAGAGCACCAAAATTGCCGTTGGCGCGCCGCTTGGCGGGATTGGCGATGCGATGTTCTGGCTGACGCTGTTGCCTATTTGCGGCGGCATTGGGGCCAGTCTGGCCTTGCAGGGTTCCATCCTCGGCGCAGTGGTCTTTATTGTGTTATTTAACGTGGTGCATCTGGGTCTGCGTTTTGGCCTGGCGCACTATGCTTATCGTATGGGGGTCGCCGCCATTCCGCTCATCAAGGCCAATACGAAGAAAGTGGGCCACGCGGCGTCTATCGTCGGGATGACGGTCATTGGCGCACTCGTGGCGACCTATGTGCGTCTGAATACCACGCTCGAAATCAAGGCGGGTGATGCGGTCGTTAAGCTCCAGGCAGACGTTATCGACAAACTGATGCCCGCTTTTTTACCGCTGGTCTATACCCTGACGATGTTCTGGTTAGTCCGTCGCGGCTGGAGTCCGCTGCGCCTCATCGGTATCACCGTGGTACTGGGCGTCGTCGGCAAGTTCTGTCACTTCCTGTAAAGCAAAGAGGTCTTCGATGTTAGGTATTATTTTGACGGGGCACGGTGGGTTTGCCAGCGGTATGGAAAAAGCGATGAAACAGATCCTCGGCGAGCAGTCGCAGTTTATCGCCATCGACTTTCCGGAAACCTCCACCACTGCGCTGCTCACCTCGCAGCTTGAGCAGGCGATTGAACAACTGGACGGCGAGGAAGATATCGTTTTCCTGACCGACCTGCTTGGCGGCACGCCGTTTCGCGTCGCCTCTACGCTGGCGATGCTGAAACCAGGCCGGGAAGTGATCACTGGCACCAACCTGCAATTGCTGCTGGAGATGGTGCTGGATCGCGAAGGACTCAGCAGCGAAGCATTTCGTGTGCAGGCGCTGGAGTGCGGGCATCGCGGCCTGACCAGCCTGGTCGATGAGCTGGGGCGTTGTCGCGAGGAGCACCCCATCGAGGAAGGAATATGACGCAGGTTTTGCGTGCCAGACGCCTGCTCACCGAGCAGGGCTGGCTGGACGATCATCAGTTGCGCGTTGAAGAAGGCATCATCACGGCCATCGAGCCGATTGCTCCGGGCATCACCGTGCGCGACGCCGAGCTACTGTGTCCCGCTTATATTGACACCCACGTCCACGGTGGCGCGGGGGTCGATGTGATGGACGATGAACCGGACGCACTGGACAAGCTGGCGATGCACAAAGCACGTGAAGGGGTTGCCAGTTGGCTCCCCACCACCGTCACCGCGCCGCTGAAGACGATTCACCGCGCGCTGGAGCGCATCGCTCAACGCTGTTATTCCGGCGGGCCTGGCGCCCAGGTGCTCGGAAGTTATCTGGAAGGGCCCTACTTCACGCCGCAGAATAAAGGTGCCCATCCCCCGGAGCTGTTTCGCGAGCTGGACCTCACGGAACTTGATGAGCTGGTCGCCATGTCACGACAGACCCTGCGGGTGGTGGCGCTGGCACCGGAAAAACCGGGCGCCTTGCAGGCGATTCACCATCTCAGGCAACAGGGTATACGGGTGATGCTGGGGCATAGCGCGGCAAGTTGGACGCAAACCCAGGCCGCCTTTGACGCAGGCGCGAGCGGACTTGTGCACTACTACAACGGTATGACCGGACTCCATCACCGTGAACCAGGAATGGTTGGCGCAGGACTCACCGATCCACGCGCGTGGCTGGAGCTCATCGCCGACGGGCACCACGTCCATCCGGCCGCCATGAAGCTCTGTTGCTGCTGTGCCAAAGAGAGGCTGGTGCTGATCACCGATGCGATGCAGGCCGCCGGTATGCCCGACGGAAACTACACGCTGTGCGGTGAAAAGGTCGACATGCATGGCGGAATCGTGCGAACCGCATCGGGTAGCCTGGCAGGCAGTACGTTGTCGGTAGATGCGGCAGTGCGCAATATGGTTGAACTGACAGGAATCGCCCCTGAGGAGGCGATCCATATGGCCTCGCTCCATCCAGCGCAACTGCTGGGGATCGACAGCCACTTAGGATCGTTAGCCGTGGGCAAACGTGCCAACATGATCGCTCTCAATGGCGGACTGCATTTACAACAGATCTGGATTCAGGGTCAGCGCCTCCCCCTTTGACCCTTTTTTTCTCCAGGGCCTTCGATCATGAATCGTAAGGCCTTTCTTTTCCTTTCGCTTAAGAAAACCCTCACCTCAGAACTTTCAGAGAGAATTATTACAGATCAATAAGATAAAAACGCTCTCCGTACAATCGATCACACTTTTCGTTTTATTTCATTTCGCATCATTGAACTTTCGATTTCTTTCCTATAGATTTTAATCAATCGATCATGTGAACAAGTGAAACGAAACGAAAGATAGCGACATTTTGCCAGCGTCTGATGTGGAATTCACAAGACTAAGGACTTACGATATGCCAGAAACCTATACCCCTGCAGCGGCAACCACCGGAACCTGGACTGAAGAAGAGATCCGCCAGCAGCCTGCCAGTTGGATCCGATCGCTGACGAACATTGACGCGATACGTACCACGATCGACAACTTTCTTGCGCCACTACTGCGTAAAGACGATCTGCGGATCGTGCTGACCGGGGCAGGTACCTCGGCATTCATTGGCGAGATCATCTCTCCCTGGCTTGCCAGCCACACGGGGCAAAACATCAGCGCCGTTCCGACCACCGATCTGGTCACCAATCCGATGGATTATCTGAATCCGGCGCATCCGCTGCTGCTGGTCTCGTTTGCCCGTTCCGGCAATAGCCCGGAAAGCGTCGCCGCAGTGGAACTGGCAAACCAGTTCGTCCCTGAGTGCTATCACCTTTCGATCACCTGCAATGAAGCGGGCAGCCTGTACCAGAACGCGGTGGCAAGCGATAACGCTTTTGCTCTGCTGATGCCGGCAGAAACACACGATCGCGGTTTTGCGATGACCAGCAGTATTACCACCATGATGGCCAGTTGCCTGGCGGTGTTCGCACCGAAACTCATCAACAGCCAGACCTTCCGCGACGTCGCGGATCGCTGCCAGACGATCCTGTCCTCACTAGGTGATTTCAGCCACGGCGTGTTTGGCAATGAAAACTGGAAACGGATCGTCTACCTCGGCAGCGGCGGATTGCAGGGTGCCGCGCGTGAATCGGCCCTGAAAGTCCTGGAACTGACCGCCGGTAAGCTGGCGGCATTTTACGATTCTCCAACCGGTTTCCGTCATGGACCGAAATCACTGGTGGATAACGAAACGCTGATCGTGGTGTATATCTCCAGCCACCCTTACACCCGGCAGTACGATCTCGATCTGCTGGCAGAGCTGCGTCGCGATGATCAGGCCATGCGCGTTGTTGCCATTGCAGCCGAAAGCGATTCCATTATCGAAGCCGGCCCGCACATTTTGCTGCCGTCTGCGCGTCATTTCATCGATACCGAACTGGCGTTCTGCTACCTGATGTATGCCCAGGTCTTTGCGCTCACCCAGTCCATTGCAGTCGGTAATACGCCGGATACCCCTTCCCGCAGCGGTACGGTCAACCGCGTGGTGCAGGGCGTCGTTATTCACCCGTGGCAGGCTTAAGAGGATCCGATCATGAGTATCATTTCCACGAAGTATCTCTTGCAGGATGCCCAGGCAAAAGGCTACGCCGTTCCGGCCTTCAACATCCATAATGCCGAGACGATCCAGGCGATCCTCGAAGTGTGTAGCGAAATGCAATCACCGGTGATCCTCGCCGGTACGCCTGGCACCTTTAAACATATCGCGCTGGAAGAGCTTTACGCGCTGTGCACCGCCTACTCCACCACCTACGGCATGCCGCTGGCGCTGCATCTCGATCATCATGAATCGCTGGACGACATTCGCCATAAAGTGAACGCCGGAGTGCGCAGCGCCATGATCGACGGTAGCCATTTTCCGTTTGAAGAAAACGTGAAGCTGGTGAAATCGGTGGTGGATTTCTGCCACGCCCGCGATTGCAGCGTCGAAGCGGAGCTGGGGCGACTGGGTGGCGTCGAAGATGACATGAGCGTTGACGCAGAAAGCGCCTTTCTGACCGATCCGCAGGAGGCCAAACGCTTTGTTGAGCTGACCGGCGTCGACAGCCTTGCCGTCGCGATCGGTACCGCGCACGGCCTGTACACCAAAAAGCCGAAAATCGATTTCCAGCGTCTGGCTGAAATTCGTGAAGTGGTGGATATTCCGCTGGTGCTACATGGCGCGAGCGATGTGCCTGACGAGTACGTGCGCCGCACGATAGAACTGGGCGTCTGTAAGGTTAACGTCGCCACTGAACTGAAAATTGCCTTTGCCGATGCCGTGAAAGCGTGGTTTGCCGACAACCCACAGGGCAACGATCCGCGCTACTACATGCGCGTCGGTATGGATGCAATGAAAGAAGTCGTGAGAAGTAAAATCAATGTCTGTGGATCGGCCAATAAACTTTTAGTCGACCACGAGTTATCGTAAGCGAGTCGGCTTTATCATCACTACACAAAAGCGCTATCTGATTAATATCAGGTAGCGCTTTCTGGCCAAATAGCGGAGGAGAATAACGAGATTACATCACGCTGAATTAATTAATGAATGCGATACGGTAAGAATAATATATTTCAACAAGTTCAGTCATTCAATTATTTTATGGTGAGGATTTAAGTATGAGCAGTCCAAATATCCTGTTAACGCGTATTGATAACCGACTGGTGCATGGTCAGGTGGGTGTCACCTGGACATCAACGATCGGTGCCAATCTGCTGGTCGTCGTGGATGATGATGTCGCTCAGGATGAGATTCAGCAGAAATTAATGAGCATCACCGCAGAAACCTACGGTTTCGGTATCCGCTTCTTCTCTATAGAAAAAACTATCAATGTCATCGGTAAAGCAGCGCCGCATCAGAAGATCTTCCTGATTTGCCGCACCCCGCAAACAGTCAGAAAGCTGCTCGAAGGCGGTATCACGCTTAACGACGTGAACGTCGGCAATATGCACTTCTCAGAAGGCAAAAAGCAGATCAGCAGTAAAGTTTATGTCAATGAGCAGGACCTTAATGATCTGCAGTTCATTAAGAAACATGGCGTAAACATTTTTATTCAGGATGTCCCTGGCGATCAAAAAGAAGCGATCCCGGAGTAAATAACAAGCCAACGTTTTCATAGTAAAGGGACTTATTTATATGAGGTGTTTACAATGAATGAAATAACGCTTTTACAAGGGATATCCCTCGCGGCACTAGTCTTCTTTCTGGGAATCGATTTTTGGCTGGAAGCCTTGTTTTTATTCAGACCAATTATTGTCTGTACGCTCACTGGCGCCATTCTTGGCGACATTCATATTGGTTTGATCACCGGCGGTCTGACCGAACTGGCTTTTGCTGGTTTGACGCCCGCCGGCGGCGTACAACCGCCAAACCCCATCATGGCAGGATTGATGACAACGGTGATCGCCTGGTCTACCGGCGTGGATGCCAAAACCGCCATCGGCCTTGGCCTGCCGTTCAGTCTGCTGATGCAATATGTGATTCTGTTCTTCTATTCCGCTTTTTCCCTGTTTATGTCCAGAGCCGACAACTGCGCAAAAGAAGCCAACACCCGCGCATTTTCCCGTCTGAACTGGCTAACGACGCTGATTGTCGCCTGCTCTTACGCGATTATCGCGTTTCTGTGTACCTATCTGGCGCAGGGTGCCATGCAGGCGCTGGTGAAAGCCATGCCCGCCTGGCTTACTCATGGTTTTGAAGTCGCGGGCGGTATTCTGCCTGCCGTTGGTTTTGGTCTGCTGCTGCGCGTGATGTTCAAAGCACAGTACATTCCTTATCTGATCGCCGGCTTCCTTTTTGTCTGCTACATCCAGGTCAACAACCTTCTCCCGGTCGCTGTCCTCGGCGCGGGCTTCGCCGTGTACGAGTTTTTCAATGCCAAAGCTAAACAGCAGGCGCAACCCCAGCCTGCCGCCCATAAAAATGATGATGAAGAGGATTACAGCAATGGGATCTGAAATCAGTAAAAAAGACATTACCCGTCTTGGCTTCCGCTCTTCGCTTCTGCAGGCGAGCTTTAACTATGAAAGGATGCAGGCGGGCGGCTTTACCTGGGCGATGCTGCCGATTCTGAAAAAAATCTATAAAGATGATAAGCCGGGCCTGAGTGCGGCCATGAAAGATCATCTGGAATTTATCAATACCCACCCAAACCTCGTCGGTTTTCTGATGGGGCTGCTTATCTCCATGGAAGAGAAAGGAGAAAACCGCGACACCATTAAAGGCCTGAAAGTGGCGCTGTTTGGCCCTATTGCCGGGATTGGTGATGCCATTTTCTGGTTCACTTTGCTGCCGATCATGGCGGGGATCTGCTCCTCTTTCGCCAGCCAGGGCAATTTGCTGGGGCCGATTCTGTTCTTCGCCGTTTATCTGATGATCTTTTTCCTGCGCGTCGGCTGGACTCACGTCGGCTATTCGGTTGGGGTAAAAGCCATTGATAAGGTGAGGGAAAACTCGCAGATGATCGCCCGCTCGGCAACCATCCTCGGGATCACGGTGATTGGCGGTCTGATCGCGTCTTACGTCCATATTAATGTCGTGACCTCTTTTGCCATCGACAGCACGCACAATGTGGCACTACAAAAGGACTTCTTTGATAAGGTCTTCCCGAACATTTTACCCATGGGCTACACGCTGTTGATGTACTACCTGCTGCGGGTGAAAAAAGCACATCCGGTATTGCTAATCGGTGTCACCTTCGTGCTTTCTATCGTCTCTTCCGCACTCGGCATTTTGTAAACTGAACGGGGCGCGACAGTACGTGCGCCCCTCGTCAAAAGGATGACTGACCAATGCAATGCATACAGTACTGCGACCACTACGATGCGCTCAGCGATCGCGCCAGCGAACGATTGATTCAGGTTATACAGGACAAACCTGACGCGACGATTTGCCTGGCGACCGGTGCCACACCTGAACTGACCTATCGTTTCTTTGTCGAGAAAATACAAAAGAATCAAGTTGATATCCGAAACGTGACCTTCGTGAAGCTCGATGAATGGGTGGGGATTCCCTTACACACACCGGGTACCTGTGAATCGTTCCTGCAACAGCACATCGTACAACCGCTTGGCCTGCGCCCGGAACAGTTGATCGGCTTTCAGTCGGAAAATATCGATGAGAAAGAGTGCGAACGCGTGACGGATTTGATTGCCCATCGGGGTGGCCTTGATTTATGCGTACTGGGTATCGGCAAAAATGGTCATCTGGGGCTGAACGAGCCGGGAACCGCGCTGGAGCCGTGTTGCCATATCAGCAGGCTTGATGACCAAACGCGCCATCATGACATGCTGAAAACGGCCGGTCGTCCGGTGACACACGGTATCACGCTGGGACTGAAGGAGATCCTCAATGCAAAAGAAATTTTGCTGCTGATTGCCGGGGATGGCAAGCAGGCCGCTGTCGAAAAATACCTGACCGCTACCGTGACGACGGCTGTTCCGGCCTCGTTTTTGTGGCTGCATGACAATACGACATGCTTACTGGATGGCTCGCGTTATTCTGATCGGTAGCCACTCATCTCAGCAGACACGCTACAACTTTGCAGCGTGTCTGCTGAATTTACTCCCCCTGCTGCTCCAGCGCGTACTTATACAGCGCGTTCTTCTTCACGCCGTGGATTTCTGCCGTCAGCGCTGCCGCTTTTTTTAGTGGCAGCTCGGTCTGTAAGAGTGCGAGAGTGCGCAAAGCATCGGCGGGCAGGTCATCTTCCTGCGCCTTGTGCCCCTCCACAATCAGCACCATCTCGCCTTTGCGCCGGTTCTCATCTTCTTTCACCCACGCCAGCAGTTCACCTACCGGTGCGCCGTGGATCGTCTCCCAGGTTTTGGTCAGCTCGCGCGCCAGCACCACATAACGGGATTCGCCCCAGACTGCGACCATATCTTCCAGACTGTCTAACAGGCGATGGGTGGATTCATAGAAAATCAGCGTACGCGGTTCGGTTTCAATAGCTTTCAGCGCGTCACGACGTCCCTTTGATTTCGCTGGTAAAAAACCTTCATAGCAGAAGCGGTCGGACGGCAACCCCGCCGCGCTTAACGCGGCAATCGCCGCACAGGGACCCGGCAACGGCACCACACGGATGCCTTGCTCACGACAGGTACGCACCAGGTGATAACCCGGATCGTTGATCAGCGGCGTCCCGGCATCAGAAACCAGCGCGATGTTTTGCCCCTCTTTCAACTTCGCTACCAGCGTTTCTGCTTTTTGCTGTTCGTTATGATCGTGAAGGGCGAACAGTCGGGCATTAATCGCAAAATGCTGCAATAATAATCCGGTATGACGAGTATCTTCCGCGGCAATTAAATCAACGGCTTGTAACACTTCGAGCGCACGCTGGGTAATATCAGACAAATTCCCAATTGGAGTAGGTACAATAAAGAGTTGGCCGCGAGAATTCTCCGCCGATTCGTGTTGTGTCATTGTGTCGTCCGTATTGCCGATTTAATATTGAGCATTGCGTATAAAAAATATCACTGGATACAGTATGGTACCCTTAACATTCTCTCGTTTAAAAGCCGCGCGCTGTCTGCCCATCGTTCTGGCAGCCCTGATTTTCGTCGGCTGTGGCACCCAGGCGCCCGATCAGAGCACTGCCCATATGCAGGGCACAGCGCAAGCTGATTCCGGCTTTTATCTGCAACAGATGCAGCAAAGCGCAAATGATAGCAAGACCAACTGGCAATTACTCGCCATTCGTGCACTGCTGAAAGAAGGCAAAAGCCAGCAGGCTATCGAACTGTTTAATCAGTTGCCGCAGGATCTGAATGATTCCCAGCGCCGGGAACAGTCGCTGTTAGCCGTTGAAATCAAACTGGCACAGAAAGATTTTACCGGCGCGCAGTCGCTGCTGGAAAAGCTTACCCCGTCTGATTTTGAGCAAAATCAACAGGCTCGTTACTGGCAGGCGCAGATTGACGCCAGCCAGGGCCGTCCGTCACTCTCACTGCTGCGCGCCTTGATTGCTCAGGAACCGCTGCTTAGCGAGAAGGATAAGCAGAAAAACATCGACGCCACCTGGCAGGCGCTGTCGTCAATGACGCCAGAGCAGGCCCAGGCTCTGGTGATCAATGCCGATGAAAACGTATTGCAGGGCTGGCTGGATCTGCAACGCGTCTGGTTTGATAACCGCAGCGATCCGGACATGATGAAAGCAGGTATTGCCGACTGGCAAAAACGCTATCCGCAGAATCCAGGCGCAAAAATGCTGCCAACCCAACTGGTTAACGTACAGAGCTTTAAGCCCGCGTCCACTAGCAAAATCGCCCTGTTGCTGCCGCTAAATGGTCAGGCTGCGGTGTTTGGTCGCACCATTCAACAAGGCTTTGAAGCCGCCAAAAATCTCGGCACGCAACCGGTCGATACGCAGCCCACCGCGCAACCGACTCCGGTTGCGGCCACAACGCTAGCAGACCCGCAGCCGCAGCTGACAGATGGCGTCGCCAGCCCTTCTCAGGCGTCAGTGAGTGATTTGACCGACGAACAGCAGGCCGATCAGCCTGCTCCGGTCAGCGCGCCGCAGGCTACGCCAGCGCAGCCAGCCACCGCAAGCGCGGCGGCAAATCCTTCCGCAGAACTGAAAATTTATGATACCAGCGCCCAACCGCTCGATCAGATCCTGGCGCAGGTTCAGCAGGATGGCGCGAGCATCGTGGTCGGTCCGCTGCTGAAAAACAATGTCGACGAACTGGTCAAAAGCAACACCCCGCTGAACGTACTGGCGCTTAACCAGCCGGAATCGGTACAGAGTCGGGCAAACATCTGTTACTTCGCTCTCTCACCGGAAGATGAAGCGCGTGATGCCGCGCGCCATATTCATGAACAGGGTAAACAGTCACCGCTGCTACTGATCCCGCGTAGCGCGCTTGGCGATCGTGTTGCTAACGCCTTTGCCCAGGAGTGGCAAAAACTGGGAGGCGGTACGGTGCTGCAGCAGAAATTTGGCTCAACGGCGGAACTGCGTATGGGCGTTAACGGCGGTTCCGGCATTGCCTTAACCGGTAGCCCGGTTGCCGCGAGCACGCCGTCTCAACCTGGCGTCACTATTGGCAATTTAACCATCCCGGCCCCACCAACGGATGCGCAAATCAGCGGTAACGGAGGTCGCGTGGACGCCGTCTATATTCTGGCAACCCCGAATGAGATAGCCTTCATCAAGCCTATGATCGCCATGCGCAACGGTAGCCAGAGCGGTGCAACGCTGTACGCCAGCTCACGCAGCGCGCAAGGGAATGCCGGCCCAGACTTCCGTCTGGAAATGGATGGCCTGCAGTACAGCGAGATCCCAATGCTGGCAGGCGCGAACCCGTCGCTGATGCAGCAGGCACTCGGTGCCGTGCATAACGACTATTCGCTGGCGCGCATGTATGCAATGGGCGTCGATGCCTGGTCGCTGGCCAACCATTTCTCCCAGATGCGTCAGGTGCAGGGTTTTGAAATTAATGGGAATACCGGCGCGCTGACCGCCAGTCAGGACTGTGTGATTAACAGGAAGTTATCATGGCTCCAGTACCAGCAAGGGCAGATCGTCCCAGCCAGTTAACGAGCAAGCAGACTGGTGACACGTGGGAAACCACCGCGCGTCGCTGGCTTGAGCGCAAGGGACTGCATTTTATCGCCGCCAACGTGCGTGAACGCGGCGGCGAAATTGATCTGATTATGCGTGATGGCAAGACAACCGTCTTTATTGAGGTCCGCTACCGACGCTCTGCGGCATTCGGTGGCGCCGCTGCCAGTGTGACGCACAGCAAGCAACGCAAAGTATTACAGGCCGCCCGTTTGTGGCTCGCGCGCCACAATGGGAGTTTTGATACTGTGGATTGCCGGTTCGATGTGTTAGCCTTCACCGGAAATGACGTTGAGTGGTTGAGAAATGCCTTTACCGACTGCTCATAATTGAAGATTCAGAGCAGACCCATTGGGCATATATTGTTGCAGCCAGTTTGGACACGGACAGCGCGGAACCACCGGCGCGTACATGTCGTACGTGAAGAGTGGGAGCACCGCCCAGGTCCAAATGGCAAATAAAATAGCCTGATGGATTAGCTCTTAAGGATTAGCGTGTTAGACAGAATCAAAGTCTGCTTTACCGAAAGCATTCAAACGCAAATTGCCGCGGCAGAAGCCCTCCCGGATGCTATCTCTCGTGCCGCCATGACGCTGGTTCATTCACTGCTCAATGGCAACAAAATTCTCTGTTGTGGTAATGGGACATCCGCTGCCAACGCACAGCATTTTGCTGCCAGCATGATCAACCGTTTTGAAACAGAACGTCCTAGTTTACCTGCGATTGCACTAAATACGGATAATGTGGTCTTAACAGCGATTGCCAACGACCGCCTGCATGACGAAGTGTATGCAAAACAGGTTCGGGCGTTGGGTCATGCGGGTGATGTCTTACTGGCCATCTCGACGCGCGGTAACAGCCGCGATATCGTGAAGGCCGTGGAAGCAGCGGTCACGCGAGACATGACGATTGTGGCATTGACCGGATATGACGGGGGTGAACTGGCTGGACTGTTAGGGCCACAGGATGTTGAGATCCGCATCCCTTCGCATCACAGCGCACGCATTCAGGAAATGCATATGCTGACGGTAAACTGCCTGTGCGATCTGATCGATAACACGCTTTTCCCCCACCAGGATGATTAAGGAGTACACATGAAGGCTTTATCGCCAATCGCAGTCCTTATTTCTGCTCTGCTGTTGCAAGGTTGTGTGGCCGCCGCTGTTGTCGGAACCGCCGCCGTTGGTACCAAAGCAGCAACAGATCCACGTAGCGTAGGCACTCAGGTGGACGATGGAACCCTGGAACTGCGCGTCAACAGTGCGCTGTCGAAAGATGCACAGATCAAGAAAGAAACGCGAATTAACGTGACGGCTTATCAAGGTAAAGTGTTGCTGGTCGGCCAGTCGCCGAATAGCGAGCTCTCCTCACGCGCCAAACAGATTGCAATGGGCGTCGATGGTACCACCGAAGTCTATAACGAGATCCGTCAGGGTGAGCCGATTGGTATGGGCACCGCCTCAAACGACACCTGGATCACCACCAAAGTACGCTCTCAGTTATTGACCAGCGACCAAGTTAAATCTTCCAACGTGAAGGTGACAACCGAAAACGGTGAAGTGTTCCTGTTAGGCCTGGTGACCGAACGTGAAGCCAAAGCCGCGGCGGATATCGCCAGCCGGGTCAGCGGCGTGAAGCGCGTCACCACGGCGTTTACGTTTATCAAGTAAGTCGTTGTGTGCCGGATGACGGCGTAAGCGCCTTATCCGGCCTACAGAATGTACGACCGTAGGCCGGGCAAGCGAAGCGCCCCCGGCATTGCTGTTTTATATCAACGCAATACTTCCCACCATCACACCCGAAATCGCCACCAGCGCACCGGTCATCCACAGCGCTTTTGCCGGAAACGCTTTACGTAGCATAATCAGCGACGGCAGGCTGACGGCGGGTAATGTCATCAGCAGTGCCAGCGCAGGCGCAGTTCCCATTCCTGCCAGCATCATGGTCTGCACAATCGGGATTTCTGCGGCAGTTGGGATCACAAACAGACAACCGGCTACCGCCAGCGCAATCACCCACAGCAGGCTGTTATCAATAGCGCCATCGGCATGAGGGAACAGCCAGACGCGCGCCGCACCCAGTACCAACACTGCCAGAATATAGACCGGGATGGTGCTCCAGAACAGCATCCATAGCGCTTTACCCCAGCGAACAAAGAACCCGCCCTGCTCGTCCGGCTGCGTGATTTCCACCGGCAATTCAGTCTGCGGAGGCTCTTTCACCCATTTTTGTACCAGCGTCGCCACTACCAGCACCATCGCCAGTCCAGCGACCAGACGGATCGCCGCGAAATGCCAGCCAAGGACAAAGCCCATAAACACCAGCGTCGCCGGGTTTAACAGTGGATTCCCCATCCAGAATGCCAGCGCACCGCCCATCGAAACCTGCTGGCGACGCATCCCCGCCGCCACCGGTGCAGCACAACAGGTACACATCATGCCGGGCAGAGAGAAAAGCGTACCGAACAGCGTGCCGCGAAAACGTGCCTGTCCAAGCGTGCGTAACAGCCAATCACGCGGGATCAGAACCTGAATCAGCGAGCCGAGGATCACCCCCAATACCGCTGCCTTCCAGACCGCAATGAAATAGACCATCGCATAGTCCCAAGCTGCCTGCCAGGGGTTCGCATCGGCCTGCGCCAGAATAGATTTTCCGATACTGTGTGTTTCTGCGGCGGTGAAGGCTTTACCGTAGTAAGGTTGCCATTTCACATACCAGAGACCAACAATGACGACGAGAAAGAAAAGAGCGGGTTTCCACCATTGAAACGGTGTTGCCGCCTGAGACGAAGACTGACCAGCCATAGCATTCCCCAGGGAGTGTTAGATAATTTTGCCGGTGAATACTACGCCTTTGGGAAATGTTTGGAAATGCTATATTGACGCCGCCTTTTCCCGCAGTTGAGACGATGTCAGGATTGTTACCCCGTCATGTTCAGGCGCAAGCGCTTCCGCCAGCATCGCGCGCGCCACGTCCCGCGCCTCAATCGATTTCCAGTTGCCCGGCAGCAACCGGAACAACGGTGCAAACAGGGTTTCGTTCATCCGCTGCTTTGACCGATCGCCGAGCAGCATCGACGGACGCGCAATCGTCAGCGTTGGCCAATCTTGCGCAATCAGCGCCTCCTCCATTTCCCCTTTTACGCGGTTATAGAAAAACGGCGAATGGGCATTGGCCCCCATCGAACTCACCACCAGCATATGCTGCGCCCCCAGGCGGAGACCGGTCAACGCGGTGTCGACCACCAGCGTATAGTCGGCATGGATAAACGCCTCTTTACTGCCCGCTTCACGGCGGGTCGTGCCCAGGCAGCAAAAAACAATATCGACAGGATCGGTGACCTGCGCCAGCGCATCGGTCAGTTGCGGATCGTGGGGATTATAGACGCCAGGCATATCCGCCAGCGGACGTCGCGTTGGCGCGGCAATGGAATGGATCTTCGGTTCATTAAGCAACATCCGCAGTAAATGTCCGCCAACCAACCCGGTCGCCCCGGTAATCAGTACCTGACTCATCCTCGCTCCTTTCCAGAATTGTCCGCCTTGCACCCTCAGCCCTATCGACCAGGCTTAGTAGTTCACAAGGTAATTATCCATCATCAGGGAAAAATTGCCTTATCCAATGCAGATCCAGCGGAGGAAGCATGAGTAAGAAGATTGCCGTTTTAATCACTGACGAGTTTGAGGACTCAGAATTCACCTCACCCGCAGCAGAGTTTCGTCAGGCCGGGCATGAGGTTATTACGATTGAAAAACAGGCAGATAAAACCGTAAAAGGGAAAAAAGGCGAAGCCAGCGTCACGATTGATAAAGCGATTGATGAAGTGCGTCCGGCCGATTTCGATGCATTGCTGTTACCTGGCGGCCATTCACCGGATTACCTTCGCGGTGATGACCGTTTCGTCACCTTTACGCGCGATTTCGTGAACACGGGTAAACCGGTCTTCGCCATCTGTCACGGACCACAGTTGCTGATCAGCGCCGATGTGATTCGCGGGCGTAAACTGACCGCCGTTAAACCGATCATTATCGACGTGAAAAACGCCGGTGCAGAATTTTACGATCAGGAAGTGGTGGTTGATAAAGACCAACTGGTGACCAGTCGTACCCCTGACGATCTGCCGGCGTTCAATCGTGAAGCCTTACGCATTCTCGGTGCCTGACTGACGTAACCACACTAATTTTTTGCCAAAACCCAGGGTGTTGTCGGTGAACTTGAGTTCATCAAGGCGGATTTCCCATACCGGCGCGGACAGCATTCTGGCAACCGGGAAGCGGCGAAGATAGGCCTGTCGCGCCGCGTCGCTTTCCTCTCCAACCAGCTGGCGAATCTCCCCTTTAAACTGCACGCCGCGAATCAATGCGACCGTTTTCGGTTGCCCATTTACCGTTCCGGCAACGGGTGAACGCGGTCCGGACATCTGCGCATGACGCGTTTTCTCTTCCGTCAGCACATAAAAAACGACCTTTTTGGCGTCGAAAAGGTAAAACGCATTTGCACACCACAGTTCACCTTCGCGATGCACACACCAGGTCACAACGTGTTGTTTCGCCAGCCAACGACTGATCGCAGTAAGTGTTTCCATCTTGGTTCTCTTTTATACTGGATGCCAGAAACGTAACACGCCGAAGGCCACGATGACACCCTGGTATCTCTATCTGATTCGCACCGCCGACAACGCCCTGTACACCGGGATCACCACCGATGTAGCGCGCCGCTATCAACAACATCAACAAGGAAAAGGGGCAAAAGCGCTGCGGGGAAAAGGAGAACTGACGCTGGCGTTTTCCGCGCCGGTTGGCGATCGCTCACTGGCGCTGCGCGCAGAATACCGGGTCAAAAAACTCACTAAGCGGCAGAAAGAACGGCTCGTCGCAGAAGGCGAAGGGTTTGCAGCATTACTGCATGATCTGCAAACCCCGACGCTTAAAAACGATTAAAGTGATCGTGATACTCGACCAGTCCCGTGACGCCGCTTAATGCATCATCCGCTAAGCGATGCACCTGGAACGCACTTTCCGTGCCTGGCCAGCGGCAATGCAGATCGTGGTGGGCGGCCAGTTCGAAACCAAAACGGCTGTACAGTGCCGGATCGCCCAGGGTGACCACGGCGGCATAGCCAAATTCATTGAGTGAATCCAGTCCTTCATAAACCAGTTGGCGGGCCAGACCTTGTCCACGATAGTTTTCGTCTACCGCCAGCGGTGCCATACCAACCCACTGCAGATCTTCGCCCTGCACGTCGACGGGGCTGAATGCCACATAACCCACCACCTGACCTTCATCGTCGGTGGCGACCAGACCGAGCGTCAGAAAACCATCTTCACGTAGGTCGTGAACCAGTTTCGCTTCCGCATCGCTTTCGAATGAACGACGCAGCAGGGCATCAATGCCGGGGGCGTCAATGGGAATTTCTACTCGAATCAGCATGGTTCACCTACCGATGTTTGTTTGGTTTCTGGCGAGTATTTCATGCCCGCCTCAACAAAATCCGCCAGTTGCAGCAGCATAACACGCAACGCTTTGGGCATCTGCTCCAGGTCAATGGCATCCATCAGGTTTTTCACATACAACCCTAACTCCGTATCCCCTTCGATCACCAGACGGCGCTGGAAGAAGAGCGTATCCGGATCCTGCTTACGTGCGGCGATCATCAACAGATCGCTGGCATCAGCGCTAAAACTCACGTCGGCTTGCGCATCCTCGCAGACGATCAGTTTGTCATTCTCGACCGAGGTATACCACTTCAGGCCGATATCGCGAACCGTAATGCTTAACCAACGGCCTTCCAGGAATTCCAGTTCACCGTCTGCCAGGGCCTGGCGAAACTGCCAGCTCAGGACCTGTTGCAGAACCTGGCGTTGCAGTGCAAAGGGCGTCAGTTTAACTGGCACACTCATCAGAGACGGACCGAAATGTACTAAGCGTGAACGCAGCTTATCTAACACGAGCTTTACTCCCTGTTTCAATTATCCTGCTATTTTGCCATATCAGATAAACGACATAGCGGCGTAAATCAACAATTGCGTACGAAATCTCTACCTCTTTATTACTGATATCAATACGACTTTAACTGCCTTAAATCAAAAATTGTCGCAGCAAGGTTAACTAAAATCCTTGTTCGTTAACAATTATGCGTCCCAAGCGGCGCAATCTTCAGGATAAATTATGGAGCTGCTCTGCCCTGCCGGAAATCTCCCGGCGCTTAAGGCGGCCATCGAAAACGGCGCTGATGCTGTTTATATCGGGCTTAAAGATGATACCAACGCCCGCCACTTCGCCGGCCTTAACTTTACCGAGAAGAAATTGCAGGAAGCGGTGAGTTTTGTCCATCAACACCGCCGCAAATTGCACATCGCCATTAACACCTTTGCGCATCCAGATGGTTATGCCCGCTGGCAGCGCGCGGTGGATATGGCCGCGCAACTGGGTGCGGATGCGCTGATCCTTGCCGATCTCGCGATGCTTGAGTATGCCGCAGTTCGTTATCCGCATATTGAGCGCCATGTCTCTGTTCAGGCTTCGGCAACAAATGAAGAAGCGATCAACTTTTATCATCGCAATTTTGACGTTGCCCGCGTCGTCCTGCCACGCGTGCTCTCGATTCATCAGGTGAAACAGCTTGCCCGCGTGACGCCGGTGCCGCTGGAAGTTTTTGCTTTCGGCAGTCTATGCATTATGGCGGAAGGTCGCTGTTATCTCTCGTCCTGGTTAACCGGTGAATCTCCTAATACGGTAGGCGCCTGTTCCCCTGCCCGCTTTGTACGCTGGCAGCAGACGCCACAGGGGCTGGAATCTCGTCTGAATGAAGTGTTGATCGACCGCTATCAGGATGGGGAAAACGCCGGTTATCCGACGCTGTGTAAAGGGCGTTACCTGGTTGACGGTGAGCGTTACCACGCACTGGAAGAACCAACCAGCCTGAACACGCTGGAACTGCTGCCGGAACTACTGGCGGCGAATATTGCCTCGGTGAAAATTGAAGGTCGTCAGCGCAGCCCGGCCTATGTCAGCCAGGTGGCGAAAGTGTGGCGTCAGGCGATTGACCGCTGCATCGCCGACCCACAGCACTATGCGCCGCAGCCCGCGTGGATGGAAACGCTCGGCGCAATGTCCGAAGGCACCCAGACGACGCTTGGCGCGTATCACCGTAAATGGCAGTGAGAAAAGCAATGAAATATTCCTTAGGGCCGGTGCTTTATTACTGGCCGAAAGAGACGCTGGAAGATTTTTATCAGCAGGCCGCCGCCAGCAGCGCGGATGTTATCTATCTTGGCGAAGCGGTGTGCAGCAAACGCCGCGCCACGAAAGTCGGCGACTGGCTGGATATGGCGAAGTCGCTCGCCGGTAGCGGTAAGCAGGTGGTACTTTCAACGCTGGCGCTGGTACAAGCCTCTTCTGAGCTGAATGAGCTGAAGCGTTATGTCGAAAACGGCGACTTTTTGCTGGAGGCCAGCGATCTTGGCGTGGTGAATATGTGCGCCGACCGCAAACTCCCGTTTGTCGCCGGACACGCGCTGAACTGCTACAACGCGGTCACGCTGCGCCTGCTGCTCAAACACGGAATGGTGCGCTGGTGCATGCCGGTAGAACTGTCCCGCGACTGGCTGGTGAACCTGCTCAATCAGTGTGATGAACTGGGGATTCGCCAGCAGTTTGAAGTGGAAGTTCTGAGCTACGGGCATCTGCCGCTGGCTTACTCCGCTCGCTGTTTTACCGCTCGTTCGGAAGACCGGCCGAAAGATGAATGCGAAACCTGCTGCATCAAGTACCCGAATGGCCGCGACGTGCTCTCCCAGGAGAATCAACAGGTGTTCATCCTCAATGGCATTCAGACCATGAGCGGCTATATCTACAATCTGGGGAACGAACTGACGTCAATGCAGGGGCTGGTGGATATTGTGCGTCTGTCACCGCTGGGAACCGAGACATTCGCGATGCTTGACGCCTTCCGCGCCAACGAAACGGGGCACGCGCCGTTGCCGCTTACCGCGCATAGCGACTGCAATGGCTACTGGAAACGGCTGGCGGGTCTCGAACTGCAGTCCTGATAAATAGCTCACTTTGTTAACAACATTAACTAATCTTTAATGCAGTATGAAAAGATTAACTGGTAACAAAGTGAGCCGTTATGACTGACAAAACCATTCCTTTCTCGGTGCTGGATCTGGCACCGATTCCTGACGGATCTTCAGCAAAAGAGGCGTTCTCGCACTCGCTGGATCTCGCCCGCCTCGCGGAAAAACGAGGCTACCACCGCTACTGGCTGGCGGAACACCACAACATGACCGGTATCGCCAGTGCAGCAACGTCGGTACTGATTGGCTATCTGGCCGCCAACACCCGGACTTTGCACCTCGGTTCCGGCGGCGTCATGCTTCCCAATCACTCACCTCTGGTCATTGCCGAGCAGTTCGGTACGTTGAATACGCTCTATCCGGGACGCATTGATCTCGGCCTGGGCCGCGCGCCGGGCAGCGACCAGCCGACAATGCGAGCCCTGCGTCGCCATATGGGCGGCGATATCGATAACTTCCCTCGCGACGTCGCTGAGCTGGTGGACTGGTTTGACGCACGCGATCCAAATCCGCAGGTGCGCCCGGTGCCTGGCTACGGCGAGAAGATCCCGGTCTGGCTGTTAGGTTCCAGCCTCTATAGCGCGCAGTTAGCCGCACAGCTTGGCCTGCCGTTCGCTTTTGCCTCCCACTTCGCACCGGATATGCTGTTCCAGGCGCTGCATCTGTACCGCACGCAGTTCCGGCCATCCGCGCGGCTGGAAAAACCGTATGCAATGGTGTGCATCAACATCATTGCCGCCGACAGTAACCGTGATGCAGAGTATCTTTTCACCTCGATGCAGCAGGCTTTCGTCAAGTTGCGGCGTGGCGAAACGGGCCAACTCCCGGCGCCGATTCAAAATATGGATCAGTTCTGGTCGCCGTCAGAACAGTATGGTGTGCAACAGGCGCTGAGCATGTCGCTGGTGGGTGATAAAACGAAAGTACGCCACGGACTGGAGTCTATTCTGCGTGAAACCCAGGCGGACGAGATCATGGTTAACGGGCAGATTTTTGACCATCAGGCGCGTCTGCACTCGTTTGATCTGGCGATGGATGTGAAAGAAGAGTTGGTGGGGTAGTTTTTGCCCGGTGGCGCTTCCACTTACCTGGCCTACGAGATCGCGTAGGCCGGATAAGGTGTAGCCGCCATCCGGCACAAAAGACTTACTGGTACACAGGCAATAAATTAAAGCTCGACAGGATATGTACCAGCGCGTTACCGACACCAAAAACCAGAATCAGGACAATCATCGGCTTACCACCCCAGACACGGAATTTCGGGCTACCAAAGCGCTGACGCGATTTACGTGCCAGCAACGCCGGTACAATCGCGGCCCAGATGGTCGCCGCCAGTCCTGCATAACCAATGGCATACAGGAAACCGTTCGGCCACAGCAACCCACCGGCGATTGGCGGCACAAAGGTAAGCAGCGCCGTTTTGAAGCGCCCCAGCGCCGAATCATCGAAACCAAACAGATCCGCCAGATAGTCAAACAGTCCCAGCGTCACGCCGAGGAATGAACTCGCCACCGCAAAGTTGGAGAACACCACCAGCAACAGGTCCAGACTGCGACTGTTCAGCACGCCGCTTAGCGCCTGAACCAACACATCAATATTGCCGCCCTTCTGCGCGATACCGATAAACTCTGGACGCGGAATGTTTCCCATCGTTCCCAGCAACCAGACGGAGTAGAGCACCAGCGCCAGCAGCGTACCGTAGACCAGGCACTTCACAATAGTGCGCGGATCTTTGCCGTAGTATTTCATCAGGCTCGGGACGTTACCGTGGTAACCAAAGGACGCCAGACAGAATGGCAGCGTCATCAACAGGTACGGCGTATAAGAGGCGTGACTTTCCGAGACGTTAAACAGCGTGGTCGGCGTGACGTGCCCGAGCAGACTGCCGAAGGTCAGGAAAAAAGTAATGACTTTCGCACCCAGCACGATCGCCGTCATGCGACTCACCGCTTTGGTGCTCAACCACACCACAAACGCCACCAACAGGGCAAAGCCAAACCCTGCCGCACGCGCAGGCACCTTCAGCGACATTTCGCTGAAGGTATGGTGCAAAATCGAACCGCTCGCCGAAATATAGGCGTAGGTCAGGATATAGAGCACGAAGGCAATAGAAATACCGTTGACGACGTTCCAGCCTTTGCCCAGCAGATCTTTGGTGATGGTGTCGAAGCTTGAACCGATACGATAGTTGAGGTTGGCTTCGAGGATCATCAAACCGGAATGCAGCATGCAGAACCAGGTAAAGACCAGCGCCGCCATTGACCAGAAAAACCACGCCCCGGACATGACCACCGGCAGAGAGAACATCCCTGCGCCGATAATGGTGCCGCCGATGATCACCACGCCGCCGAGCAGCGAAGGTGATGTCTGGGTGGTGGTTAGTGTTGCCATTTAGCGATTTCTCCAGCGAATAATGTTGTGACGGCATTTTAATGTGTTGCACTGTACCAGTACAATAGTACAAATGAAATAAAAAAAGCCCCGATAGTTTTACCGGGGCTGTATCTATTACTTTACGTCAGTAAGCAAGATGTTTACGCGTCACGACGACGGCTGGAGCCTTCTTCACGACGTGGTGCACGGCTACCTTCGCGACGTTCGCCGCTGAAACGACGCCCATCACCACGACCACCTTCACGACGCTCACCGCCGAAGCCACGACCACCTTCACGACGCTCGCCACCAAAGCTACGACCACCGCCACGACGTTCAGTGTGCGGCTGCGCATCGCCCAGCAGCTGCATGTTCATCGGCTTGTTCAGGATGCGAGTGCGCGTAAAGTGCTGCAGGACTTCACCCGGCATACCTTTCGGCAGTTCGATGGTGGAGTGCGAAGCGAACAGCTTGATGTTACCAATGTAACGGCTGCTGATGTCGCCTTCGTTTGCAATCGCGCCAACAATATGACGAACTTCAACGCCATCATCACGGCCCACTTCAATGCGGTACAGCTGCATATCGCCAACGTCACGACGTTCACGACGCGGACGGTCTTCACGGTCGCCACGCGGGCCACGATCGTTACGGTCACGCGGACCACGATCGTCACGGTCGCGGAACTCACGCTTCGGACGCATCGGCGCATCTGGCGGCAGAATCAGCGGACGTTCGCCCTGCGCCATCTTAAGCAGAGCGGCAGCCAGAGTTTCGATATCCAGCTCTTCGTCTTCGGCCGTCGGCTGCAGTTTCGCCAACAGCGCACGGTACTGATCCAGATCGCTGCTTTCCAGCTGCTGCTGTACTTTAGCCGCAAATTTTTCCAGACGACGTTTGCCCAACAGTTCAGCGTTCGGCAGTTCAACTTCCGGAATGGTCAGCTTCATCGTGCGTTCAATGTTACGCAGCAGACGACGCTCGCGGTTCTCAACGAACAGCAGCGCACGGCCTGCACGACCCGCACGACCGGTACGACCGATACGGTGAACGTAAGACTCGGAATCCATTGGGATATCGTAGTTTACGACCAGGCTGATACGCTCAACGTCCAGGCCACGGGCCGCAACGTCGGTTGCAATCAGGATATCCAGACGACCGTCTTTCAGACGTTCCAGGGTCTGCTCACGCAGCGCCTGGTTCATGTCGCCGTTCAGCGCGGCGCTGTTATAGCCGCTACGCTCCAGCGCTTCAGCCACTTCCAGAGTCGCGTTTTTGGTACGAACGAAGATAATCGCCGCATCAAAATCTTCCGCTTCCAGGAAACGCACCAGCGCTTCGTTTTTACGCATGCCCCAGACAGTCCAGTAACTCTGGCTGATGTCCGGACGGGTAGTGACGCTGGACTGAATACGCACTTCCTGCGGCTCTTTCATGAAGCGGCGGGTAATGCGACGAATCGCTTCCGGCATGGTGGCAGAGAACAGAGCGGTCTGATGACCTTCCGGGATCTGCGCCATGATGGTTTCAACGTCTTCGATGAAGCCCATACGCAGCATTTCATCGGCTTCGTCCAGTACCAAACCGCTCAGACGAGACAAATCCAGGGTACCGCGTTTTAAGTGATCAAGCAGACGACCCGGCGTACCGACGACGATCTGCGGCCCTTGACGCAGGGCGCGTAACTGCACGTCATAACGCTGGCCGCCGTACAGGGCAACCACGTTCACGCCGCGCATGTGTTTAGAGAAATCCGTCATCGCTTCGGCTACCTGAACCGCCAGTTCGCGGGTCGGTGCCAGCACCAGAATCTGAGGTGCCTTCAGCTCAGGATCAAGATTGTTGAGCAGCGGTAAAGAGAACGCTGCCGTTTTGCCGCTACCGGTCTGGGCCATACCCAGAACATCGCGACCGCCCAGCAGATGCGGAATGCACTCTGCCTGGATTGGAGATGGTTTTTCGTAACCCAGATCGTTAAGGGCTTCAAGGATAGGAGCCTTCAGGCCCAGATCTGCAAAAGTGGTTTCGAATTCAGCCATGTAGTACGTGTGCCTCAAAATTAATGGCGGCCAGTCTACATAACTCATCATGAAATTGATCTGCAATTTTCATTGAAAAGTGTGAACCGGCTCAAAGTAGGTGTATTAACGAACAACAACGCCCTCACCCGCGAAGGTGATGGCAATCAAAAAGATTACGGGCTGATGTGTACGTCAGCTATTGCTGGTCCGATTCTGCCAGGTCATCTTGGTCCTGGCCCAGGAGCGATAATTCCAACAATGCATATCGGTGCTCAACAAAGTTATGAACGTTGTTAGCCACCGCCAGTTTGAACAATGCCGTAGCGTTGTCCAAATCCCCCAGACTTAGGTAGTACTTACCTAAATAGAAGTTGGTTTCACTGAGATGCTCAGCGAGCGAGGTGTTATCCGTTGCGTCCGCCTTGAGCCTATCCATCAGCGTTGCTTCGCTAATGTTGCCCAGGTAGAACTCGACAATGTTCCATCCCCATTGTTCTTTATCCGATTTCTCGAAGCGCTGTTTCAGCGCGACTTTTGCCTGCTTCTCATCGAGCTTCTGCTCGGCGAGATAAAGCCACAGGCTGCGGAAAGGATCATTGGGATCGTCTTGATAAAACGCCAGCAGATCATCTTGCGCTAACTTATCGCGACCGCCGTAATACAATGCGATACCGCGATTTAAGTGCGCGTAGTTGTAAGTTGGATCAAGCTCAAGTACAGAATCAAACGCTTCATAGGCAGCATCAAAATTGCCTGCCTGCGTTAAATAAATGCCTAAGTAATTGAATACTTCAGGCATATCAGGTCGGATTGCCAGCGCTTGTGAAAAATCATTTCGCGCCAATGCCCTCAGACCGAGACTATCATACAACACTCCGCGCTCATATAAAAGCTGTGCGCGTTCGTCATCGGTTAAAGCCCGACTGGCAAGAATTTGTTCCATGCGTGCCAGAATCACTTCCTGCTGCAAAGTCGGTTGCAATGGTACTGCGAGGACTTCACTCTTACGCCAGGTGGAGTTACTGCATCCAGCCAGCGTGAGTGCTGTTGCCACGAAACACCAGCGCAAAAAAGGCTTCATTTCCCACTCCCGAAGACAACGATTAATTGAACGTCCTGTTCCCCGGTTGCTAACAAGGCGTCCTGCCAGGTTAAAAGCCCTCCGCAACGGCGGAGGGCAAATGGCAACCTTACTCGCCCTGTTCGCTTACCGGAGCTTCCGGTGCGGCGGCAGGCTGAGATTGTTCAGTTGCTTCTTTAATGCTCAGACGTACACGGCCCTGGCGGTCAACTTCCAGAACTTTAACCGGTACTTCCTGGCCCATCTGCAGGTAATCGGTCACTTTCTCAACGCGCTTATCTGCGATCTGCGAGATGTGTACCAAGCCTTCTTTACCGCCGCCGATGGCAACGAACGCACCAAAGTCAACGATACGGGTCACTTTACCGTTGTAGATACGGCCCACTTCGATTTCTGCGGTGATCTCTTCGATACGGCGAATTGCGTATTTCGCTTTTTCACCGTCGGTTGCTGCGATTTTCACGGTACCGTCATCTTCGATTTCGATGGTGGTGCCAGTCTCTTCGGTCAGCGCACGGATCACAGAACCGCCTTTACCGATCACATCTTTGATTTTGTCCGGGCTGATCTTAATGGTGTGGATACGCGGTGCAAACTGAGAAATGTCGCCGCGTGGCGCGTTAATCGCCTGTTCCATCACGCCCAGGATATGCAGACGCGCACCTTTAGCCTGGTTCAGAGCAACCTGCATGATCTCTTTGGTGATACCTTCAATTTTGATATCCATCTGCAGCGCAGAGATACCGTCGCGGGAGCCCGCAACTTTGAAGTCCATATCGCCCAGGTGATCTTCGTCGCCCAGGATGTCAGACAGAACAACGTAGTTGTCGCCTTCTTTCACCAGACCCATCGCGATACCCGCAACGGCCGCTTTGATCGGCACGCCTGCGTCCATCAGCGCCAGAGAGGCACCACACACGGAAGCCATGGAAGAAGAACCGTTGGATTCGGTGATTTCAGAAACCACACGCACGGTGTACGGGAATTTATCCAGATCCGGCATCACTGCCAGCACGCCGCGCTTAGCCAGACGACCGTGACCAATTTCACGACGCTTCGGAGAACCGACCATGCCGGTTTCGCCGACGCAGTACGGAGGGAAGTTGTAGTGGAACAGGAAGTTGTCAGTACGCTCGCCCATCAGTTCGTCGAGGCTCTGCGCATCACGGGTGGTACCCAGGGTTGCGGTAACCAGCGCCTGAGTTTCGCCACGAGTGAACAGTGCGGAACCGTGGGTACGTGGCAGTACGCCAGTACGCACGTCCAGACCACGGATCATGTCTTTTTCGCGGCCATCAATACGCGGTTCGCCGGCCAGTACACGGCTACGCACCACGTTTTTCTCGATTGCGTGCAGGATTTCACCCAGTTCGTTAGCGTCCAGGGACTCATCTTCTGCAACCAGCGTTGCGATGGTTTCAGACTTGATCACGTCAACCTGAGCATAACGCTCTTGTTTGTCGGTGATACGGTAAGCGTCGCTCAGGCGAGATTCTGCCAGGGCTGCAACGCGCGCGTTCAGCGCTTCGTTCACCGCTTCCGGCTGCCAGTCCCAACGTGGTTTACCGGCTTCTTTCACCAGTTCGTTGATTTCTTTGATAACCACCTGCTGCTGTTCGTGACCAAACACGACAGCACCCAGCATCTGGTCTTCACTCAGCAGTTCTGCTTCGGATTCAACCATCAGTACGGCGGCTTCCGTACCGGCAACGACCAGATCCAGTTTGCTCTCTTTCAGCTCGTCCTGAGTCGGGTTCAGTACGTACTGGTCATTGATATAACCCACACGTGCCGCACCGATTGGGCCGTTGAACGGAATACCAGACAGAGACAGTGCAGCAGAGGCACCGATCATCGCGACGATATCCGGGTTAACCTGCGGGTTAACGGAAACGACGGTTGCGATAACCTGAACTTCGTTCACGAAACCTTCCGGGAACAGCGGACGAACCGGGCGGTCAATCAGACGCGCGATCAGAGTTTCGCCTTCGCTTGGACGGCCTTCACGACGGAAGAAGCTACCTGGGATGCGGCCAGCAGCGTAGGTACGCTCCTGATAGTTAACGGTCAGCGGGAAGAAGTCCTGACCCGGCTTCGCTTTTTTCTGGCCGACAACGGTCACGAATACCGCCGTGTCATCCATGCTAACCATAACAGCGGCAGTGGCCTGACGGGCCATCATGCCGGTTTCCAGCGTAACGGTATGCTGACCGTACTGGAATTTACGAACGATCGGATTAAGCAAAATAATATCCTTTCCAATTTTTTGGCGACACAGACTGAATCGCCGTTAATACCCGATCTTCTGCGCATCCTCGCGACTAATGACAACCCTAACCCATACGAAATTGGGTAAAGCCTCTCATTAGCCGCGCGAACCTCTGCAACGGAAGATCATTCATAGCAACAATACAATAGTTTCCAGTGAATTGCTGCCATCTGCTTGAAAAAAGGGGCCATGAAGGCCCCCTTTTACGAAACTCGCAAGAATTAGCGACGCAGACCCAGACGCTCGATCAGCGCGGTGTAGCGTGCAACATCTTTACGTTTCAGGTAGTCGAGCAGTTTACGACGCTGAGAAACCATGCGCAGCAGACCACGACGGCTGTGGTGATCTTTTTTGTGCTCTGCAAAGTGGCCCTGCAGGTGGTTAATCTGTGCAGTCAACAGTGCAACCTGAACATCGGTAGAACCGGTGTCGTTTGCATCACGACCAAACTCAGAAACGATTTTAGCTGTAGCTTCAGTACTTAGAGACATTTTAAAACTCCAAAGTATTAAGTATGAAAGGACGCCGATCTCTAATTCAGCGTTCCCAGTGTACGCCAGGTGAACTGTTAAAAAATTCACGCGACGTTAAGCGGCAGTATTCTACTCGTAGCGCCTTCTTATCGCAAGACGAACCCGTGCTACGCCGGATACTCCACCACTAATCGGCGAGGCGCCACGCGACCTTCGTCGTCGATCTCGCCCATACCGATAAATTTACCGTCATCACCTTCCGTGACACGGACTAACCCTTCCTGCGGGGCGCCGTTCGTGCGAACCGGGTTACCGTTTTTGAAGTAAACCGATGATGTTAGCGGCAAATTAACGACAGGGTAGTCCGATGCCGGACTGTCCATCGGCATCAACAGCGGATCAAGCAACTGTGCTGCCGGGATCCCCTGTTGCTCCGCCTGTTCGACCATTTCACGCAGACGCTCCAGCGTGACCATACGATCCACCGGATATTTGCTGACCGTCAGACGACGCAGGAAGATCACATGCGCGCCACATCCCAGCTTCTCACCCAGATCGTCAATAATAGTACGAATATAAGTGCCTTTCGAACAGTGCACTTCCAGCTCCAGTTCATCCCCTTCATGACGGATAAACAACAGCTCGTAAACGGTAATCGGTCGGGCTTCACGCGGCACTTCAATGCCCTGACGCGCGTATTCGTACAGTTTTTTACCCTGATACTTCAGCGCCGAATACATCGATGGCACCTGCTCGATATCACCGCGGAACGTGTCCAGCGCGGCCGCCAGTTGCTCGGGGGTGAAGGCGACCGGGCGCTCCTGTACGATTTGCCCATCGGCATCGGACGTGTCTGTACGCTGTCCCAGACGGGCAATCACCCGATAACGCTTGTCAGAATCCAGCAGATACTGCGAAAACTTGGTCGCTTCCCCGAGGCAAATCGGCAGCATGCCGGTCGCTAACGGATCCAGCGCCCCGGTATGCCCGGCGCGATTGGCGTTATAAATGCGTTTAACTTTTTGCAGTACGTCATTGCTGGACATGCCCTGCGGCTTATCCAGCAGCAGGACACCGTGAATGTCGCGACCACGACGACGAGGACGACTCATTAGTCCTCCTTGCTGTCGTCCGGGTTTACACGACGTTCTTCGTCATGTTTAACCACGTTGGTCACCAGGTTGGACATGCGCATCCCTTCCACCAGCGAATTATCGTAGAAGAAGGTCAGTTCCGGCACGATACGCAGTCGCATCGCTTTACCCAGTAGGCTACGGATGAAGCCGGACGCTTCCTGTAACGCTTTGATGCCTGCCTTGATAGCGTCTTCATCTTTGTCATTCAGGAAGGTGACATACACTTTGGCATACGCCAGATCGCGAGACATTTCGACACCGGAAACGGTGGTCATCATGCCCAGACGCGGGTCTTTAATTTCGCGCTGCAGGATGATTGCGATCTCTTTTTGCATCTCCTGTCCCACGCGCTGCGGGCGACCAAATTCTTTCGCCATAATAAATTCTCCAGACAAAAAAGGGGCCCTAAGCCCCTTTTAAAAATTATTGCCGGGTGGCGCTTCGCTTCCCCGGGCTACGCAAAACCATCTTCTAAGTATTTTGGGTTGCAACAAGGCAACAAGGGCGTGAATCCCCGGAGCATATAACTATGTGACCGGGGTGAACGCTCGTAGCCAACGCAGTGGCGGCCCAAAAGACGACGAAGATTATGCGATGGTACGTTGAATCTCGATGATCTCGAACACTTCGATCATATCGCCAACGCGAACGTCGTTGTAGTTCTTCACGCCGATACCACATTCCATACCGTTACGGACTTCGTTAACGTCATCTTTGAAGCGGCGCAGGGATTCCAGCTCGCCTTCGTAGATAACCACGTTGTCACGCAGGACGCGGATTGGGTTGTGACGTTTGATCGTCCCTTCGGTAACCATACAGCCCGCGATGGCACCAAATTTCGGTGATTTGAACACATCACGAACTTCAGCCAGACCGATGATCTGCTGTTTCAGTTCCGGAGACAGCATACCGCTCATCGCCGCTTTCACTTCATCGATCAGGTTATAGATGACGGAGTAGTAGCGCAGATCCAGGCTTTCGGATTCAATCACTTTACGCGCAGAGGCATCCGCACGAACGTTGAAGCCAACCAGAATCGCGTTGGACGCTGCGGCCAGGGTTGCGTCGGTTTCGGTGATACCACCGACACCAGAACCGATGATCTTCACTTTCACTTCGTCGGTAGACAGTTTCAGCAAGGAGTCGGAGATCGCTTCCACAGAACCCTGAACGTCGGCCTTCAGCACGATGTTCACTTCGTGAACTTCGCCTTCGGTCATGTTGGCGAACATGTTCTCGAGTTTAGATTTCTGCTGACGTGCCAGTTTCACTTCACGGAATTTGCCCTGACGATACAGTGCAACTTCACGTGCTTTCTTCTCGTCACGTACCACGGTCACTTCGTCACCGGCTGCCGGAACACCGGACAGACCCAGGATTTCCACCGGAATGGACGGACCTGCTTCCAGAACTTCCTGACCCAGTTCGTTACGCATCGCACGAACGCGACCGTATTCGAAGCCGCACAGTACGATATCGCCTTTATGCAGCGTACCTTCGCGCACCAGTACGGTAGCAACCGGACCACGACCTTTATCCAGGAAGGATTCGATAACCGCACCGCTCGCCATCCCTTTACGGACCGCTTTCAGTTCGAGAACTTCGGCCTGCAGCAGGATCGCATCCAGCAGTTCGTCGATACCAGTACCTGCTTTTGCAGAAACGTGGACGAACTGGCTCTCACCGCCCCACTCTTCCGGCAGAATGCCGTACTGGGACAGTTCGTTTTTAACGCGATCCGGATCGGCTTCCGGCTTATCGATTTTGTTTACTGCAACCACAACCGGCACACCCGCCGCTTTCGCGTGCTGGATAGCTTCGATGGTCTGCGGCATCACGCCGTCGTCTGCTGCAACAACCAGAACCACGATATCCGTTGCCTGTGCACCACGAGCACGCATGGAGGTAAACGCGGCGTGGCCCGGGGTGTCCAGGAAGGTGATCATACCGTTGTCGGTTTCAACGTGGTAAGCACCGATGTGCTGGGTAATACCGCCCGCTTCGCCAGAGGCCACTTTCGTTGAACGAATGTAGTCCAGCAGAGACGTTTTACCGTGGTCAACGTGACCCATGATGGTCACCACCGGTGCGCGCGGTTCAGCCGCAGCACCCGTATCACGGTCGCTCATTACGGCTTCTTCCAGCTCGTTCTCACGACGCAGGATAACTTTGTGGCCCATTTCCTCGGCAACCAGCTGTGCGGTTTCCTGGTCGATCACCTGGTTGATGGTCGCCATTGCACCCAGCTTCATCATCGCTTTGATGACCTGAGAGCCTTTAACCGCCATCTTGTTCGCCAGATCGCCAACGGTGATGGTTTCGCCAATCACAACGTCACGGTTAACAGCCTGCGCTGGCTTCTGGAAGCCCTGCTGCAGTGCGGAACCTTTACGCTGTTTGCCGCCTTTACCACCGCGAACCGCGGCACGCGCTTCTTCACGGTCGGCTTTGGATTCAGCGTGTTTGTTGCCTTTCTTCGCCGGACGCGCCGCTTTCGTGTTGCGGCCACGGCCACGACCGCCTTCCACTTCACGATCGTTTTCGTCTTCGGCCTGGCGAGCGTGCTGAGAAGTGGTGACATGATAATCGCTCTTATCTTCTTCCACTTTTTCCTGCTCAGCCCACACGCCTGCATTCTCTTCCGCCATACGGCGAGCTTCTTCCGCTACGCGGCGCGCTTCTTCTTCAAGCTTGCGGCGTGCTTCTTCTTCCGCTTTACGCTTCAGCTCTGCAGCTTCATTCTCACGGCGGGCTTTCTCGGCCTGGGCGGTTTTGGTCATATCGTCAGTCTGTTGATTGCTCACTTTGTCTTTTTCCGCAGCTTCGCGTTTCGCTTTATCAGCGGCGTCACGCTTAGCTTGTTCTGCGGCCTCACGGTCAGCTTTTTGTTGCGCCTCGCGTTTGGCCATTTCTTCTGCCTCACGACGGGCCTGCTCTTCCGCTTCACGCTGCGCTTGCTCTTCCGCGGCAAGGCGTTCGGCCTCTTGCGGATCACGTTTCACAAAGGTGCGCTTCTTGCGGACTTCGATTTGTACCGATTTGCTTTTTCCACCGGTACCTGGAATGTTCAGGGTGCTACGCGTTTTACGCTGCAGCGTCAGCTTATCCGGGCCAGAACCATTTTCACGGTTCAGGTGCGCCAGTAAAGTCTGTTTTTCTTGTGCGGACACAGAGTCATCAGCAGACTTCGGGATACCGGCATCAGCAAATTGCTGTACCAGGCGATCCACGGAGGTCTGTATCTCTGCGGCCAGCGTTTTTACGGTTACATCTGTCATGCTGTTCCTTCCTGCTACAGTTTATTACGCTTCGTCGCCGAACCAGCAAATATTACGGGCAGCCATAATCAGCTCACCGGCTTTTTCGTCGGTCAACCCTTCGATATCAGCCAGATCATCAATGCCCTGTTCGGCGAGATCTTCCAGCGTACAAACACCACGGGCAGCCAGTTTGAAGGCCATATCGCGATCTAATCCTTCCAGATTCAGCAGATCGTCAGCCGGCTTGTTATCACCGAGGCTTTCTTCCTGGGCCAGTGCCAGAGTGGTCAGTGCGTTTTTAGCACGCTCGCGCAGTGCTTCAACGGTCGGCTCATCAAGGCCATCGATTTCCAGCAGTTCTTTCATTGGCACGTAGGCCAGTTCTTCCAGAGTGGCAAACCCTTCTTCAACCAGAACAGTGGCGAACTCTTCATCAATATCGAGATATTTGGTGAAGGTATCGATCGCGGCATGTGCTTCAGCCTGATGTTTAGCCTGGAGGTCATCAACGGTCATCACGTTGAGTTCCCAACCGCTTAATTGCGAAGCCAGGCGGACGTTCTGACCATTACGTCCAATTGCTTGCGCCAGGTTACCGGCTTCAACGGCGATATCCATGGTGTGTTTATCTTCATCCACCACGATAGACGCAACGTCAGCCGGTGCCATAGCGTTAATCACGAACTGCGCCGGGTTATCATCCCACAGGACGATATCGATGCGCTCGCCGCCCAGCTCGGTCGAAACCGCCTGAACGCGTGCGCCACGCATACCAACACACGCGCCGACCGGGTCGATACGCTTGTCGTTGGTTTTCACCGCGATTTTCGCACGGGAACCCGGATCGCGAGCTGCGGCCTTAATTTCAATCACTTCTTCGCCAATTTCCGGCACTTCAATGCGGAACAGTTCAATCAGCATTTCCGGCTTGGAACGGGTCACGAACAGTTGCGCGCCGCGTGCTTCCGGGCGAACAGAGTAAAGAACGCCACGAATACGGTCGCCAGGGCGGAAGTTTTCACGCGGCAGCATGTCTTCGCGCAGGATCACCGCTTCAGCATTGCTGCCCAGATCCAAAGAGATATTATCGCGGTTCACTTTCTTCACCACGCCGGTGATGATTTCACCTTCGTGTTCACGGAACTGATCAACAACCATCGCGCGTTCAGCTTCACGAACCTTCTGTACGATAACCTGTTTTGCGGTCTGGGTAGTGATACGGTCAAAGGTCACAGATTCAATCTGATCTTCAACGTAATCGCCCAGGTTCAGGCTTTCGTCTTCAAAACGTGCGGCTTCCAGCGTGATTTCTTTCGTCGGCTGGGTCACTTCTTCAACAATCACCCAACGACGGAAAGTGTCAAAATCACCGCTTTTACGATCGATTTCTACGCGAACGTCAATCTCTTGTTCATATTTTTTCTTTGTCGCTGTAGCCAGCGCACTTTCCAACGCTTCAAAAATTTTCTCGCGTGGCAGCGCCTTTTCATTGGATACGGCTTCAACAACAGCCAAAATTTCTTTGTTCATCGCGGGCTTTTCACCTCATCCAGACTGTTAAAAGTGGGGAACCAGGTTCGCCTTCTGGATATTACTCAGCGCGAACACTTCATCTTTTCCTTCGACTGTGACGGTGATCATTTCACCATCTACCGCTTTGATAACGCCCTGCCATTTACGGCGGTTCTGTACCGCCATGCGGAGTACCAGCGAAACATCTTCACCCAGGAAACGCACATAGTGTTCAGCAGTGAACATTGGGCGGTCGAGACCCGGTGAGGAGACTTCCAGGTTGTAAGCCACAGTAATAGGATCTTCAACGTCCAGAACTGCGCTCACCTGGTGGCTCACATCAGCACAATCATCAACATTGATGCCATCTTCACTATCAATATAGATGCGCAGTGTGGATGTGCGACCGCGAATAAATTCGATGCCGACCAGTTCGTAACCTAAGGCCTCAACTGGCGCTGTAATCATCTCTGTTAATTTTTGCTCTAATGTGGACAAGCCCACCCCCAAGACATAAAAAAAGGGCCTAAAGCCCAGTTATTCTGTAGTCAGATAACAAAAAACCCCGAAAAATCGGGGCTTTAGATAACTGAACCCTATAACCGCAACTGCGGTCTGGAGAACCTTCCGAAAGAATTTTTTTCAAATCCAGCTACGAAGGCCATGGTCTTCACAGTATATTTGAAAAAGAACTCTAAGGGAAAGTGGTTGCGGGGGCCGGATTTGAACCGACGACCTTCGGGTTATGAGCCCGACGAGCTACCAGGCTGCTCCACCCCGCGCCTGAAACGTGGCAAATTTTACTCGTTTTGGGTAAAAGATGCAAATACTGCTGGGATTTGGTACCGAGGACGGGACGTAAAATCTGCGCGTATTATATTGATTACCCCCCCATTGTGTCAACCTTGTTAACGACATAACCTGACATGCCGTCATCAGCGTAATTTACGGAAATAAACACGAAACTCTTCCTGTCTCCGTAAAAAGATGATTAAATGAAAACTCATTTATTTTGCATAAACATGCACTGAGAGCAGAAAGCCGATCTCACCATCAGTCTATCAAGCAGGGTTTTATTTTATGACGACGATTCTCAAGCATCTTCCGGTAGGTCAACGTATTGGTATCGCTTTTTCCGGCGGCCTGGACACCAGCGCGGCACTGCTGTGGATGCGACAAAAAGGGGCTGTCCCATATGCATATACTGCGAACCTGGGTCAGCCAGACGAGGAGGACTATGATGAGATCCCTCGTCGTGCAATGGAATACGGTGCAGAGAACGCTCGACTGATCGACTGCCGTAAACAACTGGTTGCTGAAGGTATCGCCGCGATTCAGTGTGGGGCATTCCATAACACCACTGGCGGGCTCACCTATTTCAATACTACGCCGCTCGGTCGTGCAGTCACCGGCACTATGCTGGTTGCAGCGATGAAAGAAGACGGCGTCAATATCTGGGGCGACGGCAGTACCTATAAAGGAAACGACATCGAGCGTTTCTATCGCTATGGCCTGCTGACCAACGCTGAACTACAGATCTACAAACCGTGGCTGGATACGGACTTTATCGATGAACTGGGCGGTCGTCATGAGATGTCTGAGTTTATGATCGCCTGCGGTTTCGACTACAAAATGTCCGTCGAAAAGGCCTACTCCACGGACTCCAACATGCTCGGCGCGACGCACGAAGCCAAAGACCTCGAGTTTCTGAACTCAAGCGTTAAGATCGTCAACCCAATCATGGGCGTGAAGTTCTGGGATGAGAACGTGAAGATCGCCGCGGAAGAAGTCACCATTCGCTTCGAACAGGGTCATCCGGTCGCGCTGAATGGTAAGACCTTCAGTGACGATGTGGAAATGATGCTGGAAGCGAACCGCATCGGCGGGCGTCACGGACTGGGAATGAGTGACCAGATTGAAAACCGTATTATTGAAGCCAAAAGCCGCGGTATTTACGAAGCCCCTGGGATGGCGCTGCTGCATATCGCCTATGAGCGTCTGCTGACTGGTATCCACAACGAAGACACCATTGAGCAGTACCACGCCCACGGCCGTCAGTTAGGTCGCCTGCTCTATCAGGGTCGTTGGTTCGACTCTCAGGCGCTGATGTTGCGTGATAGTCTGCAGCGTTGGGTCGCCAGCCAGATTACCGGTGAAGTGACGCTGGAACTGCGTCGCGGCAACGACTATTCGATCCTCAATACCGTGTCCGACAACCTGACCTACAAGCCAGAGCGTCTGACAATGGAGAAAGGTGACTCCGTGTTCTCACCGGACGATCGTATTGGGCAGTTGACCATGCGTAACCTGGACATCACCGATACCCGGGAGAAGCTGTTCGGCTATGCACAGTCAGGGCTGCTTTCTGCCTCTTCGGCTACTGGTTTGCCCCAGGTTGAAAACCTGGAAAACAAAGCGAAGTAACGATTTGATAATTAAATGAAGGCCGCGAAAGCGGCCTTTTTTATCTATGCCAGATAAGTGCAATCCCATGGAGCATAACTTATTAATGATATCTGCTGGATATAGTAGAGGATTTCTACACATCAGAATGTAACAGCAAAAAAGCACTCCTGGGATTATTGATAATAATATTATTCTATTCCCAATTGAGCGAATTTTTATTTATCCTGTATTTCATTCACCTCGTAACTAATGAAAATTGTTCTTCAACGCTGATTTTCGGATTTTTATATTTGCACTCAAAAAGTCATCCTCGATATTCTTTTCATAAACGATGAAGATTAAACCAATTTGGTAATTATCTGAATCAATTGTTAATGAAGAAGCAAAAGGATGTTGCTTATGTATAGTTATAATGAAAATAATTGTCTGAAAATAAAAATGCTTACTATAACGATCATGATGGCGTTAGCACCGTGGAAGGCTATCGCGGTCAACGATGGTACCGTTATGGCTGGCGCGAACCAGACAATAACCTTAACGCCAGGTGGACAATATACGAATACCGCCTCCACTGTTGTTCTGGACGCTTACCGCACCGGAGGTATCATCAGCGGTAACAACGTGGAGATTTATGCTGACCGTACGCTTTATGGTGCGACATATACGCTTTTGAGAGCATATGGAGGTGGGGAAATTCGATTGTCGAATTCGACAGCCAGTCTGACTTCAACCACACAGTCAGGCTCTTATCACGATCGGCTTTTTTTGGCTCAGGATGCTGGAAGTCTATTAAATATTGCCAATACATCACTATGGAGTTATGCCTATCTTGGCGAAGTAAGTAATGGTGCATCTGCGGTTATCAGCAACAGTACAGTCTCCACTGGGCGAGGCGTGAAGGTTACTGGCACCGGCTCGCACCTGGATATAAACAATGATTCTGATATCACCATTCGTGGAGATAGCTACGGTTTAGATGATACAGGAATTAAGGTCACCGGCGGCGCCACGCTGAATATTGAGAACAGTCGGATTACTGTTCTGGATAACGGGGATGATTCAAGCTCATCATTACCGCCGAATCCGGCAGCCATTACCGTCTCGAATGCTCTGGCCCCGAGCGATCTTGCAACCAGAGCCACATTAAATAACCTCTCGATTGAAACAAGAGGTTATCAGTCAAATGCCGTGACTGTCACTCACGGAAATGTCTCCGCAGCGATGAACAATCTCACTATTGTCACACGCGGTCTGGGATCACATGGACTTTATATTGATGCAACTGCAAATGTTGCCTCTTCACTCTCCAATTCTTCCATTGAGACGTTTGGTTACTCCGGCGTAGGGGCGCAAGTCATAGATAATACAGAGTTGACACTGGATAACATCGATATCACATCTCACGGATACCGCTCAACCGGGATTATCGCTGCCCAGAGGGGGAGCGGTTTACCCCAGACAACAATCCTGACCGCCACAGACATCGATATTACCATGAATGGTAAAGACAGTATCGGTGTGGAAAATACCCGGTCTAAAACCTACCTGAATGATATTCGACTCACGCTTAGAGGTGATAACTCTACGGCCGTCAGTGTTGGTGCGTATATTTATGAGGCCACAGCCCATATTGACAACCTGACAGCACAAGTTTCAGGCAATAACTCGACGGGGATGTTTCTCGGCGGAAGCCCGGATATCAGATTCAATCAGAACAGCATAAACATGACAGGTAATAATAGTCATGGTTTGCTGGTCGGCTACCAGACAATAAGCTCCAGCAGCGCGTTACCGATGGTTGAAAGCCATATTGAAACCCGGGATGGCTACGCAGTGCGAACGATTAATACCGACCTTAATCTTGATTTAACCCGCTCGACGCTGACGGGACGTAGCGGCGGAGAGGCAGGTACAGCGGTCAGTGTCGAAGACAACGGCGCGTACCAGTCCGGTGTGGTGAACGTCGCTGCCAACGACAATTCGCACATTTTTGGTGATGCGGTTTCGCGTTCTGCTAATGCCACGGCGCTGAATATCGCCCTGAATGGTTCATCAACAATGACCGGTCGTATTGTTCGCGGGTACAGTATGGCGCTGGATGAGACCAGCCGCTGGAATGTGACAGGGGATTCCGACATTACGAGCCTGACGAATACAGGCACATTGGCATTTACTCCACCTGGGGAGAACGGCGTCTTCAAAACCATTACTGTCGGAAATTATCTGGGTGGCGGTACGTTAATCATGAATACTGCGCTGGGCGATGATAGCTCAGCAACCGACAAACTGGTCGTGACAGGTGATACTGCCGGAACCACCAGACTGTATGTAAACAATTTCCATGGGTCCGGCACCACAACGGTAGATGGTATAGAAGTGATAAGCGTGGGCGGGCAATCAGATGGCCTGTTTACGCTTGAAAATCGCGCTCTGGCCGGGGCATACGAATATTTCCTGCATCAGGATGAGGGTGACTGGTATTTGCGCTCTGCACTGGCTCCAGAACCAGAGCCAGAGGACCCTGTGGAACCGGAAATACCGGTCAACGATCCTGAAGAACCAGAATCACCAGAAATACCGGGCAATGACACGCCAGTTGCACCTTCATCGCCCGCTGCGGAAACCGAGCAGAAACCGCAAATTTATCGCCCGGAAGCCGGGGCCTATCTCGCCAACATGGCAGCGGCAAATCGTCTTTTCAGCCATACCCTGAAAGATCGTGAAGGTCGGGCACAAGATTCCAGTATATGGTTACGGCAACAGGCGTTCCGTAGTAAATCACAAGACGGCAGCGGTCAGTTGCAGATGCGCGGAAACAGCTATGTCATTCAGGGAGGCGGTGAACTGTGGAGTGGTCAATTCAGCGAACAGGATAGACTCGGTGTAGGCATCATGGCGGGTTATGGCTACAGCCGCGGGAATACGCAATCCACAAAAACACATTATGACGCCAAAAATAGCCTCCATGGCTACAGCGTGGGCACTTACGCCACCTGGTATCAAAATTCAGAGTCCCGCAACGGCCTGTATATCGATAGCTGGTTGCAATACAGTGCGTTTCGCGCATCGGTGAATGGCGATGGAGTGGCGAGCGAAAGTTATAACATCAGTGGTCTGAGCGGTTCACTGGAGAGTGGCTATCGTCAACCGCTGCACCAGAGCGCTAATGGCTCGCTTTTCATCACCCCGCAGGCACAGGTCATCTGGAGTGGCATTAAAGCCGATCCTCATCAGGAAGTGAACGGTACGCGAGTTGACGGTAGCGCCGGCACCCAAACACGTCTTGGTCTGAATCTTTCGTACGACACGCTGAATGCGCAAACCAGGGGTAAGCAGTTTACCGTTTACGGTGAGGTCAATTGGCTGCACAACACCCGGAATGTCAATGCCACGCTGGACAACGTCAGGGTTGAACAGGCTGGAAGTCGCAATGTCGGGGAAGTGAAACTGGGTCTTGAGGGCCGGGTGACGGACACCCTCACTCTCTGGACAAACCTTGCACATCAGGTTGGAACGAAGAGCTACAGTGATACCTCGGCAACTATCGGTATTAAGTACCATTTTTGAGTCGATGATAACGCACTGAAGCGACCGTATTCTGGAAACAGTCTCAGTCCGCACAGAGAAGCCGTATCGATGTTCTCCTGACTGACTTTTCAGGGTACGGTTATCAAATAACTCCAACCTAATCGACAATATCTGCCCGGGCTAGTCCCGGGTTCTTTTTATCCGCATCCTGATGCGCCAGCGAACGGTAAGATCGCCGAGAGGCATTCTGGGTTATCAAAGGAGCGGGTAAAAATGAGGAAGGACATCAGCATTACGCAGGCTTCAGATACGACAATGGACGTCTATTGACGTCCATTGCTTGAATATTGGTACCGAGGACGGGACTTGAACCCGTAAGCCCTATTGGGCACTACCACCTCAAGGTAGCGTGTCTACCAATTCCACCACCTCGGCACAGAAATCTTACTGTGGGATATCGCTGGTCGGCTTAGCCGGAGCAGTTGGCTGAGGCTGTTCGGTTTTCGCCGGCGCGCTCAGATTTTCCCACTCACTTCCTTTATTGGTTTTGTTGCTGTTGATATTGCCCAGCACCAGACTGATGATAAAGAACAACGTCGCCAGCACAGCCGTCATACGGGTCATGAAGTTACCAGAACCACTTGAACCAAACAGCGTAGCGGAAGCGCCTGCTCCGAAGGAGGCTCCCATATCAGCGCCTTTACCTTGCTGCAGCATGATCAAGCCCACAAGGGCAATTGCCACAATAAGGAAAACTACCAAAAGAGCTTCGTACATAATCAACCTGTTCCTTGCGGAGTTGCCGCATACCAATTGCTTCTAACCAATAAAGCGGGATATTTTACTGTTTCCCACTGAAGCGGGTGTGAATACTAACCAAAGCGAATGACCTTCGCAAGGGCAATTTTAGTGCATTGTATCAACTGCGGAAAAAAACAGCAAAAGCCGGGTTTCCCTTTAATAAAAAGGCAGCAAATGCCGCCTTTTTATGCAGTTAAGTCTGTATTACACCGCTTTAACCGCATCCGCAATGCGATGGGCAAACTCGGTCACCAAGGCTTCATCTTCGCCTTCAACCATCACGCGGATTAACGGCTCAGTGCCCGATTTACGCAGCAATACACGTCCACGACTTCCCAGCGCAGATTCTACGTCCGCAGTCACGGCTTTCACCGTATCATTTTCCAGCGGATCGCCGCTACCGGCGGTGTAACGCACATTTACCAGGATCTGCGGGAACATTTTCATGCCGCTGCAGAGATCGTGAAGGCTCATGTGGTTACGCACCATCGCCGCTACTACCTGCAAACCGGCAACAATGCCGTCACCGGTGGTGGTTTTATCCAGCAGAATGACGTGACCAGAGTTTTCCGCCCCGATACGCCAGCCTTTTTCCTGCATTTTTTCCAGCACGTAGCGGTCACCGACTTTCGCACGGGTAAACGGAATGCCGAGTTGCTTGAGCGCCAGTTCCAGCCCCATATTGCTCATCAGCGTCCCGACCGCGCCACCGCGCAGTTGTCCCTGACGCAGGGCTTCACGGGCGATGATATACATGATCTGATCGCCATCGACTTTATTGCCTTCATGGTCAACCATGATCACGCGGTCACCGTCGCCATCCAGCGCGATACCCAGATCGGCTTTTTCCGCGAGCACGCGGGCCTGCAAGGCACGCACATCGGTGGCACCGACTTCTTCGTTAATATTCACGCCATTGGGCTCACAGCCAATGGTAATCACTTTCGCACCCAGTTCACGCAGCACGTTAGGCGCAATGTGGTAGGTTGCCCCGTTAGCGCAATCCACCACAATTTTAAGTTCGTTCAGGCTTAACTCGTTCGGAAAGGTGCCTTTGCAAAATTCAATGTAGCGCCCTGCTGCATCAACGATGCGGCTGGCTTTACCGAGCTCAGCGGAGTCCACACAGGTGATCTCTTTTTCCATCTCCGCTTCAATGGCTTCTTCGACGGCGTCGGGTAGTTTGGTACCGTCGATGGAGAAGAATTTAATACCGTTGTCATAGAACGGGTTATGCGATGCGGAGATCACAATCCCGGCTTCGGCGCGGAAAGTACGCGTCAGGTAAGCAACTGCAGGCGTCGGCATTGGGCCCGTAAACGAGGCGGACAACCCTGCTGCCGCCAGACCCGCTTCAAGTGCTGACTCCAGCATGTAACCGGAAATACGGGTATCTTTGCCGATGATGATTTTACGCGAGCCGTGGCGCGCCAGGACTTTACCGGCCGCCCAGCCCAACTTCAGTACAAAATCAGGCGTAATCGGCGCATCGCCCACACGGCCCCGGATCCCATCAGTGCCAAAATATTTACGGTTACTCATAGCGTTTGTTTTCCTTTGCGGACAATGTGGCTTCCACCACACGCATCGCTTCTACGGTTTCTTTGACGTCATGGACACGAATGATCTGCGCCCCCTGCATAGCAGCAATGACCGCACAGGCAAGGCTACCGCTCAGACGCTCTGATGGGCCCACATTGAGCAGTTGGCCCACCATCGATTTACGTGACATTCCCACCAGCAGCGGCAGGTTAAAATGGTGAAATTCAGCCAGTCGCGCCAGTAATGTATAGTTATGGGAGAGATTTTTACCGAAACCGAATCCCGGGTCGAGCAACAATTTCTCTTTTGCGATGCCTGCCCTTTCACAACGTGCTATTTGCTCAATAAAGTAGCGATTTACCTCGGCAAACACGTCCTCATATTTGGGCGCTTCCTGCATGGTCTTCGGCTGTCCTTGCATATGCATCAGACAAACCGGTAAACCGGTTTCTGCCGCCGCCTCCAGCGCGCCGGGTTCAGAGAGCGAGCGAATATCGTTAATGATGTGAGCACCGACTCTTGCCGATTCGCGGATCACTTCAGGCTTTGAGGTATCAACAGAAATCCAGACTTCAAAACGTTGGGCAATCGCCTCAACCACCGGGATAACACGCGCCAGTTCCTCTTCCACACTCACATCCGCCGCACCGGGGCGCGTAGACTCACCGCCGACATCAATGATAGTCGCCCCGGCATTAATCATCAGATTGGCATGTTTCACTGCCTCAATCAGCGTGTTGTGCGTTCCACCATCCGAGAAAGAGTCCGGCGTGACGTTAAGGATCCCCATCACATGAGGATGGCTGAGATCCAGTGAAGTGCCCTGGGCATAGAGTTTCATGGTGTTATCCCTGGTATAAATTGATAAGAAAAAACCCCGGAGCAAGCCCCAGGGTTTTCAATTAAACGCAGTCATCAACAACGGTAACTTATTTGTCGCCTAACTGCTCTGACATGGTATTACCTGGGTTCGGCGTGCGCGGTTCATCAACCGGGCGCGGCGCACGAGGCGTGCCATTGTTGTCAGAATTGTTAGAGCCCGGTTCTTCCCAGCCAGCTGGCGGGCGAACATCGCGGCGAGCCATCAGGTCATCAATCTGCGGCGCATCGATGGTCTCATATTTCATGAGCGCATCTTTCATGGCGTGCAGGATGTCCATGTTGTCATTCAGGAGCTGGCGCGCACGATTGTAGTTACGCTCAATCAGTGCTTTCACTTCCTGGTCGATGATACGCGCGGTTTCATCGGACATATGTTTCGCTTTTGCAACGCTACGACCGAGGAATACTTCGCCCTCTTCTTCCGCATACAGCAGCGGACCGAGTTTGTCGGAGAAGCCCCACTGGGTCACCATGTTACGCGCCAGGTTAGTGGCCACTTTAATGTCGTTCGACGCACCGGTAGAAACATGTTCAACACCGTAGATGATCTCTTCTGCCAGACGACCGCCGTACAGCGTGGAAATCTGACTTTCCAGCTTCTGGCGGCTGGCGCTGATCGCGTCGCCTTCAGGCAGGAAGAAGGTCACACCCAGCGCACGACCGCGCGGGATAATCGTCACTTTATGCACCGGATCGTGTTCCGGTACCAGGCGACCAATAATCGCATGGCCTGCTTCGTGGTACGCGGTTGATTCTTTCTGCGCTTCCGTCATCACCATGGAGCGACGTTCCGCACCCATCATGATTTTGTCTTTCGCTTTCTCGAACTCAACCATCGACACGACGCGCTTGTTGCCACGAGCAGCAAACAGTGCCGCTTCGTTCACCAGGTTCGCCAGGTCCGCACCGGAGAAGCCCGGCGTACCACGGGCAATGATTGCCGCGTCGATATCCGGCGCCAGCGGTACGCGACGCATATGTACTTTCAGGATTTGTTCACGACCACGCACATCCGGCAAGCCGACCACAACCTGACGGTCGAAACGGCCAGGACGCAGCAGTGCTGGGTCAAGAACGTCCGGCCGGTTAGTGGCTGCAATAACGATGATGCCTTCGTTACCTTCGAAACCATCCATCTCAACCAGCATCTGGTTCAGAGTCTGTTCACGTTCATCGTGACCGCCACCCAGACCTGCGCCACGCTGGCGACCTACGGCATCGATTTCATCGATGAAGATAATGCACGGTGCTGCTTTCTTGGCCTGTTCGAACATGTCACGCACACGAGATGCACCAACACCGACGAACATTTCCACGAAGTCAGAACCTGAAATCGTAAAGAATGGAACCTTCGCTTCACCTGCAATGGCTTTCGCCAGCAAGGTTTTACCGGTACCCGGAGGACCGACCATCAGGACGCCTTTCGGGATTTTACCGCCCAGTTTCTGGAAGCGGCTCGGCTCGCGCAGGTATTCAACCAGTTCCGCTACCTCTTCTTTCGCTTCGTCACAACCTGCGACGTCGGCAAACGTGGTTTTGATCTGATCTTCCGTCAGCATGCGCGCTTTGCTCTTACCGAACGACATGGCACCTTTGCCACCGCCGCCCTGCATCTGACGCATAAAGAAGATCCAGACGCCGATCAACAGCAGCATTGGGAACCAGGAAATGAAGATGGAAGCCAACAGGCTCGGTTCTTCTGGTGGTTCACCCACAACCTTGACGTTCTTAGTCAGCAGGTTATCAAGCAGCTTCGGATCGCTTACCGGAATGTAGGTCGTGTAACGGTTACTATCTTTCTTGGTAACGTTGATCTCACGTCCGTTGATACGTGCTTCACGAACCTGGTCGTTGTTGACCTCTTGCAGGAAGGTAGAGTAATCCACCTTACGGCCATTAGACTCGCTGGGCCCAAAGCTCTGGAATACTGACATCAGCACAACGGCAATGACCAGCCAGAGTATTAGGTTTTTCGCCATGTCACTCAAGGGATTAACCTCTTATTACAACTGTGTTAAAAACAGCGTCAGGATACTCTATATCCAGCGTCTTTCAAACTTTCGTCTGAAATCGACCAGTTATGGTTTACGCCCGGTCGCTACAATATACACTTCACGCGAACGTGCGCGAGAAGAGTCCGGTTTACGAACTTTCACCTTCGTAAACAGGGAGCGAATTTCCCTTAGGTACTCATCGAAACCTTCGCCCTGGAACACCTTCACTACAAAACTGCCACCCGGCGCTAGCACATCACGACACATTTCTAACGCCAGTTCCACCAGATACATGGCACGGGGGATATCCACCGCTGGTGTTCCGCTCATGTTTGGTGCCATATCTGACATGACAACCTGGACTTTACTGTCACCCACGCGTTCCAGCAGCGCTTTCATGACAAGTTCATCACGAAAATCGCCCTGAAGAAAGTCCACACCAACGATAGGATCCATAGGTAAAAGATCACAAGCGATGATACGGCCTTTGCCGCCAATCTGCGAGACCACATACTGTGACCAGCCTCCTGGCGCAGCACCGAGATCGACTACCGTCATCCCCGGCTTAAAAAGTTTGTCACTTTGCTGTATTTCATCAAGTTTAAACCAGGCACGGGAACGCAACCCCTTTTTCTGTGCCTCTTGAACATATTTATCGCTAAAGTGTTCCTGAAGCCAGCGACTCGAGCTGGCAGAACGCTTCTTACCTGTCATTTAACTTTCCCATCGGGGCAGAACATCGTTGCCATACGGCGTAAATTTCCACGCACTATTTGGCGATATATGGGAGATGGCGGTAGAATGACCCGTTTTCAATCCCAACGTAAGCAAAAATATACGATGAATCTGAGTACTAAACAAAAACAGCACCTGAAAGGTCTGGCACATCCGCTCAAGCCGGTCGTTATGCTTGGCAATAATGGTTTGACCGAAGGGGTACTGGCCGAGATTGAACAAGCGTTAGAGCACCATGAACTCATCAAGGTGAAAGTCGCGTCTGAAGATCGCGAAACAAAAACCTTGATCGTGGACGCTATCGTGCGCGAAACCGGCGCCTGTAATGTACAGGTCATCGGTAAAATGCTGGTGCTTTATCGCCCGAGTAAAGAACGCAAAATCTCGCTGCCACGCTAAGAATATCCTAAAGTCGAACACAAAACCTGTGTAAAACGAGGGATTTCCCGCAAGCAGGAGAGCAAAATGCCACGCTCTCTTCGTTGATAAAAGGCCGCTATGCGGCCTTTTTCCTTTCTTTACAATACATCAACATCTTGAGCACTTACAGGTATTCTACCTTAGTGATTTCATATTCGACTTCGCCGCCTGGCGTTTTGATCACCACGACGTCATCCTGTTCTTTGCCAATCAGGCCGCGTGCAATCGGCGAATTGACGGAAATCAGGTTCTGTTTGAAGTCCGCTTCGTCATCGCCCACGATACGCCAGGTCTGCTCTTCGTCATTATCAAGGTTCAGAACGGTGACCGTCGCGCCAAAGACAACGCGACCGTTATTCGGCATTTTGGTGACATCGATGACCTGAGCATTCGACAACTTCGCTTCGATGTCTTTGATACGACCTTCACAGAACCCCTGCTGTTCACGCGCCGCATGATATTCCGCATTCTCTTTCAGATCGCCATGCTCACGCGCTTCGGCAATAGAGGCGATAATTTCAGGACGGCGCACAGATTTCAGAAAATCCAGCTCTTCGCGTAATTTTTCTGCACCACGTAAGGTCATCGGAATCGCTTGCATTTGTTATACCTCTTGAACATTCCTGTAGGGGGCGATTGCTGTGCCCCGGCTGTTAAGCCTGCCCCGGTATGGCGTCATACCCGGACCAGAAGCAAAAAAATACCGACCCGGACGCAAGGTCCAGGTCAGCTACAATTCTTAATTTGATACTCATTTTACCCTGGAGTTCCCTATGGGTCATCGTTTACTTTCCAGGGCATTGCGCCGTAGTATGTCGGCTTGTTTCCAGGTTGTTAGCGCGAGATTATGCGATTTTCCAGATTTATCATCGGATTGACCACCAGTGTAGCGTTCAGCGTCCAGGCCGCGAACGTTGACGAGTACATCAACCAGCTCCCTGCCGGAGCCAACCTTGCCCTCATGGTCCAGAAGGTCGGCGCCCCGACTCCCGCAATTGATTATCATAGTCAGCAAATGGCACTTCCTGCCAGTACGCAGAAAGTGATTACCGCGCTGGCGGCCTTAATTCAGCTTGGCCCTGACTTCCGCTTTACGACCACGCTGGAGACCAAAGGCAGCGTTGATGCGGGCGTTCTCAAAGGTGATTTAGTGGCGCGATTTGGTGCCGATCCGACGCTAAAAAGGCAGGATATTCGGAATATGGTGGCGAACCTGAAAAAAGCAGGCGTCACGCAAATCACCGGAAACGTCCTGATTGATACCTCTGTTTTTGCCAGTCACGATAAAGCGCCGGGATGGCCCTGGAACGACATGACCCAGTGCTTCAGCGCGCCGCCTGCGGCCGCCATTGTCGATCGAAACTGCTTCTCGATTTCGCTCTACAGCGCGCAAAAAGCGAACGATTTGGCCTATATTCGCGTAGCGTCTTACTACCCGGTCACCATGTTCAGCCAGGTTCGCACCCTCCCACGCGGCTCTGCGGAGGCGCAATATTGTGAACTGGACGTGGTTCCGGGCGATTTAAACCGCTTCACGTTGACCGGGTGTCTGCCGCAGCGTGCCGACCCTCTGCCGCTGGCATTTGCCATTCAGGACGGCGCCAGCTATGCCGGGGCGATCCTGAAAGATGAACTCAAACAGGCCGGTATCACCTACAGCGGAACCTTATTACGCCAGACACAGGTCAATGAGCCAGGCACCATTGTGGCCAGTAAGCAGTCTGCGCCGCTGCACGATCTGCTTAAGATTATGCTGAAAAAGTCGGACAACATGATTGCCGACACCGTCTTCCGAATGATTGGTCACGCACGGTTTAATGTACCGGGAACGTGGCGTGCGGGCTCCGATGCTGTGCGGCAGATCCTGCGTCAACAAGCCGGAGTCGATATTGGCAATACGATTATTGCCGACGGCTCCGGCCTGTCGCGCCATAACCTGATCGCCCCTGCCACCATGATGCAGGTTCTGCAATACATCGCGCAGCATGACAACGAGCTGAATTTCATCTCAATGCTGCCGCTGGCGGGCTATGACGGCTCTCTGCAGTACCGTGCGGGTCTGCATCAGGCGGGCGTCGATGGTAAGGTCTCAGCGAAAACGGGATCATTGCAAGGGGTGTACAACCTGGCGGGCTTTATTACCACCGCCAGCGGGCAACGGATGGCGTTTGTACAATATCTATCGGGTTATGCGGTAGAACCTGCCGATCAACGTAACCGCCGCATTCCTCTGGTTCGCTTTGAAAGCCGATTGTACAAAGATATCTATCAGAATAACTGAGTCCGCAAAAACAAAAACCCCGGCAACATGTCCGGGGTTTTCCTGAGATTAACGCTTATAGATGAACTCGACGCCTTCTTCGTCGTCTTCGTCCCAGTCGTCATCCCAGTCGTCTTCCGCTTCTTCTTCCACTTCAGCGATTTGCTGGCGATGATAATCATCCCACATGAACTCGACTTTCTCTGGCTGCTTCGCTTCTTCCGCCTGAGTAATCGGGTTCTCGATAATAAAAGTCATCACATCCCAGCAGAGATCTTTCACGCCCAGTTGGCTGGCGGCAGAGATCAGATAGTATTTATCTTCCCAGCCCAGCGCCTGGGCGATAGCTTTGGCTTTCTCTTCCGCTTCGGCTTTGTCCAGCAAATCGATCTTGTTGAACACTAACCAGCGCGGTTTAGCTGCCAGATCCTGACTGTATTTTTCCAGCTCGCCGATGATGATGCGCGCATTCTCAACCGGATCGGAGCCGTCGATAGGATCGATGTCAATGAGATGCAGCAGTACGCGGCAACGCTCAAGGTGTTTCAGGAAGCGGATACCCAGACCGGCACCTTCCGCAGCGCCTTCAATCAGCCCCGGAATGTCCGCCACCACGAAGCTCTTCTCGTTATCCATACGGACAACACCGAGGCTCGGCACCAGCGTGGTAAACGGATAATCCGCCACTTTAGGCTTCGCCGCAGAGACCGCACGGATAAAGGTCGATTTACCGGCATTTGGCATCCCCAGCATGCCCACATCCGCCAGCAGCATCAGCTCCAGCAGCAGATCACGCTTGTCACCCGGCGTCCCCATCGTTTTCTGACGTGGCGTACGGTTGACGGAAGATTTGAAACGGGTGTTACCCAGACCGTGCCAGCCGCCTTTTGCGACCATCAGACGCTGACCGTGCTTAGTCATGTCGCCCATGGTTTCGCCCGTGCCCTGATCGATCACACGCGTACCTACCGGCACTTTAATCGTGACATCTTTCCCGCGTTTACCGGTACAGTCACGGCTGGCGCCATTCTGGCCTCGTTCTGCGCGGAAAGATTTCTCAAAACGGTAATCGATCAGGGTGTTCAGGTTTTCGTCGGCTTCCATCCAGACGTCGCCACCATCACCGCCATCGCCGCCGTCCGGGCCGCCTTTCGGGATGTATTTCTCACGGCGGAAGCTTACGCAACCATTGCCGCCATCGCCTGCAACGACCAGAATCGTTGCTTCATCAACAAACTTCATTTTACTCTCCGTAAATCATTCGCCTGAGCGGGGCTGCGATACCACCGATTCATGCTTACGTAATCCGCCCCAAATACGATGACCAATGGCGGAGTACATCGCGCCCGCAACCACGACAAACGCACCGAGATAACCGAGAAGGTTTAACATCGGTCTGGCGAAGAAATCGGGCCAGGCCATAGATAAAAGATCTGAAAATAACAGCGTAAACAGCGGGGTGAGCGTGATTAATGCGCTCACCTGCGCTGCCTGCCAACGCGCCATCGCTTCCGCCAGGGCGCCATATCCTACCAGTGTATTCAGCCCACAGAAAATTAAACAGGCAAGCTGCCAGTCACTGAGCTGGGCTATCACACCGGGCTTCGCCAGCGGCAATAGCGCTATCGTACATAAAGTGTACAGTAAAAACAGAATCTGCGGTGATGCCAGACGCCGCAATAACACCTTTTGCGCAACACCATAACTTACCCAGACCGTAGCCGCACCGACGCCAAAAATGACGCCCCAGGTGTAATCGGTCAGCCTGGTAAAAATTTCGATCAGACTGGTGTTGAAGAACATCACCAGTCCGCACAACAGCATTATGGCGCCGACAATCTGCGTACCGCGCATTTTCTCTTTAAGGATAAATACGCTCGCGACCATCATGCCCACTGGCGACAGTTGGCCGATCACCTGCGAAGCCGTTGGGCTTAAATACTGCAGGGAAGAGCTGAACAGGATGAAGTTGCCAAAGAGCCCACCGGTAGCAATTGCCAGCAGAACCAGCCAGCGCGCTTTGCGAAAAATTCGCAGCGGCGGAAGCTTACGCTTCGCGGCCAGAATCGCCCCGAGGCCAATACTGGCGATTAAAAAACGGTAAAAAACGATGGTAGGAGGCTCCATCACCTCCAGCACCTGCTTCATAGCAATTGGCAAAGCCCCCCAACATACCGCCGTTGTGAGCGCCAAAAGAATACCAATGCCAGCCTGCTGCTTCATGCCCGTTTCCCTGCAAGGGCTCGTTATCCGGTGCAAAGCGGTTTCACGAGCATATTTACCGGTCGTCGAATGTAAAAAGCCCCGCAACAGGGTGCGGGGCTTTTATCCGTTACCGGACCACGAAAACTTACTCAGCAACGATGCTGATGTATTTACGGTTGTTCGGGCCTTTAACTTCAAATTTCACTTTACCGTCTGCTTTAGCAAACAGAGTGTGGTCACGACCGCAACCTACGTTAGTGCCAGCGTGGAACTTGGTACCACGTTGACGAACGATGATGCTACCCGCCAGAACGGATTCGCCACCGAAACGCTTAACGCCCAGGCGTTTAGCTTCTGAATCGCGACCGTTACGAGTTGAGCCGCCAGCCTTTTTATGTGCCATTTAAATCTCTCCTCAGGTCTTAGGCGCTGATGCCAGTAATTTTCACATCAGTGAACCACTGACGATGGCCCTGCTGCTTACGATAGTGTTTACGACGACGAAACTTAACGATTTTAACTTTCTCGCCACGACCGTGAGCAACAACTTCAGCTTTGATAACGCCGCCATCAACGAAAGGAACGCCGATTTTGACTTCTTCACCGTTTGCGATCATCAGAACTTCAGCGAATTCAACAGATTCGCCAGTTGCGATGTCCAGCTTTTCCAGGCGAACGGTCTGACCTTCGCTTACTCGGTGTTGTTTACCACCACTTTGGAAAACCGCGTACATAAAAAACTCCGCTTCCGCGCACACCTTTTCAATGATTCAGAGTGCGCTATAAATATTCACAATAGGGCGCGAATATTACGCAAAACGTGAGCCTTTGACAAGTGCTACAGTCAATACATGAAGAAAAAAAACACAACGTGTACGGTAACGTTTATCTGCGGCGTTTTTTCAGTACAATCAACATATATTTCTAACCCTAAACCCTAAGTTACCTTGCCGCATGATGAGGTAAACGGGGCGAAAAGCCCGGCTTTTGCGATGAATTTAGAAAAAATCAACGAGTTAACCGCGCAAGATATGGCGGGTGTCAATGCGACAATCCTTGAACAGCTTAATTCCGACGTCCAACTGATCAATCAGTTAGGCTATTACATTGTGAGCGGTGGCGGTAAACGCATTCGCCCGATGATTGCCGTCCTCGCGGCGCGCGCCGTTGGCTATCAGGGAAATGCCCATGTCACGATCGCGGCATTGATCGAATTTATCCACACCGCCACCCTGCTTCATGACGATGTGGTGGATGAATCCGATATGCGCCGGGGTAAAGCCACTGCGAACGCCGCGTTTGGTAATGCCGCCAGCGTGCTGGTTGGCGATTTTATCTATACCCGAGCTTTCCAGATGATGACCAGCCTCGGCTCGCTGAAAGTGCTGGAGGTGATGTCTGAAGCTGTGAACGTCATTGCTGAAGGTGAAGTCCTGCAGTTAATGAACGTTAACGACCCGGACATTACGGAAGACAGCTATATGCGGGTGATCTACAGTAAAACAGCGCGTCTGTTTGAAGCGGCGGCGCAGTGTTCCGGTCTCCTCGCGGGCTGTAGTGAAGCCGAGGAAAAAGGACTGCAGGACTATGGTCGCTATCTGGGCACTGCATTCCAGTTGATTGACGATCTGCTGGACTATAACGCCGACGGCGAACAGCTCGGTAAAAATGTCGGTGATGACCTGAACGAAGGCAAACCGACGTTACCGCTGCTGCATGCGATGCGTAACGGTACGCCAGAGCAGGCACAAATGATTCGCCATGCGATCGAGCAAGGCAATGGCCGACATCTTCTGGAGCCCGTGCTGGAAGCGATGAACGCCTGCGGCTCACTGGAATGGACTCGCCAGCGTGCGGAAGAAGAGGCCGACAAAGCCATCGCCGCGCTGCAGGTGTTGCCGGATTCCCAATGGCGCGAAGCGTTGATCGGCCTGGCACATATCGCCGTCCAGCGCGATCGCTAATAACGATGGAATCATCCCGCCACTCTGCGCGGGATGATTCATAAAAGATCTAATAAAACCCACCGAATCTCTCTATTCTGCTGCAAGCAAAGCAATAACTCTTAATAAATTCTGAATATTCAAACTCTTTACTTGAACATATTAGAACAACAATTCTCTGGGAGTATAGTGTCTTCTGCAAATTGATGGTGCAAATCAACGATGAATGACCATAAACGAGGGGATAAATGGAGAGCAAACTCATTGACTGGCATCCGGCAGATATCATTGCTGGATTACGTAAAAGAGGGACATCAATGGCTGCCGAGTCACGCAGAAACGGATTAAGTTCCTCCACGCTGGCAAACGCCTTAACCCGACCATGGCCGAAAGGCGAGCTGATCATTGCGAAAGCGCTCGGAACGGATCCCTGGGTGATCTGGCCTTCACGATACCATGACGCAAAAACTCATGCGTTTATCGACAGAACGCGCATGATGCGGGCGACACGTCGTGACAAGCAGGATGTAGAGTAAGGCACAAAGCAGTAGCCCCAGCCATTGGCAACGGGGCTACTGATTTCATTGACGCTTATTCGGCTTTCACGCGCTCGATATTGGCACCCAGGGCGCGCAGTTTATCTTCGATACGCTCGTATCCGCGATCGATATGATAAATACGATCCACGACCGTCGTCCCTTCTGCAATACATCCCGCCAGCACCAGACTAGCCGACGCACGCAGATCCGTTGCCATCACCTGCGCACCGGAGAGCTTATCCACACCGTGACAAATCACGGTATTGCTTTCGATTTCTGCATGAGCGCCCATACGGCTCAGCTCAGGCACGTGCATAAAGCGGTTTTCAAACACGGTTTCCGTGATGAATCCGGTCCCTTCCGCTACCAGGTTCAGCAGCGTGAACTGGGCCTGCATGTCCGTCGGGAATGCCGGGTGCGGTGCAGTGCGCACGTTGACAGCTTTCGGACGTTTACCGTGCATGTCGAGGCTAATCCAGTCTTCACCCACGTCGATATCCGCGCCGGCATCGCGCAGTTTCGCCAGTACCGCGTCCAGCGTATCCGGCTGCGCGTTACGACAGAGGATTTTGCCGCGAGAAATTGCCGCTGCGACCAGGAAAGTCCCGGTTTCGATACGGTCCGGCAATACGCGATAGACACCACCGCCCAGACGTTCTACGCCTTCGATGGTGATACGATCGGTACCCTGGCCGGAAATTTTCGCTCCCAGCGCAATCAGGAAGTTGGCCGTGTCGACAATTTCTGGTTCACGTGCGGCGTTTTCAATGATGGTGGTGCCTTCCGCCAACGTGGCGGCACACATGATGGTGACCGTTGCGCCAACGCTGACTTTATCCATGACGATATGCGCGCCTTTTAGACGGCCATCCACGGAGGCTTTCACATAGCCTTCTTCCAGCGTGATCGTGGCGCCCAGTTGCTCCAGACCGGTGATATGCAGGTCAACCGGACGTGCGCCGATCGTGCAACCGCCAGGCAGAGAAACCTGGCCCTGACCAAAACGGGCCACCAACGGTCCCAGCGCCCAAATTGATGCGCGCATGGTTTTTACCAGGTCATACGGTGCGCAGAAAACATTAACGTCGCGGGCATCGATGTGCACGGAGCCATTGCGTTCCACTTTGGCGCCAAGCTGACTCAGCAGTTTCATCGAGGTATCAACGTCCTTCAGTTTCGGGACGTTCTGGATCTCTACCGGCTCTTCCGCCAGCAACGCCGCGAAAAGGATCGGCAGAGCGGCGTTTTTCGCGCCAGAAATTGTGACTTCGCCCTCGAGCCGGGTTGGCCCTTGTACACGAAATTTATCCATGATGTTGTTCTCAGTTAAAATTCATCGTCGTTACCGGTGTGACACCCGTAACTCAAAAACCGTTTAGTTTGCGATCGCGCGCCCATTCTGCGGGGGTATACGCTTTGATCGACAGGGCATGAATGCGATTGTCCGCAATGTACTCCATCAGCGGCGCATAGACCGACTGCTGCTTCTTCACCCGGCTCATGCCGTCAAACATCTCACCCACGGCAATAACCTGAAAGTGACTGCCATCGCCAGAGACGTGGACTTCCTGGAGGGAGAGTGCGTTCATCAGCACGCTCTGAATTTCATTATTTTCCATGGGCTCTTCATTCGTCAGATTGTGAATACAGCCCAACATCTTAGAGCAAAGTTGCGCTGTCATAAATAAGCAAAAAGCCTCGCGGGTCAATCCAGCGAGGCTGTAGATAATAACGTACTGATATTACTGACGCGGAAGCACGTCAGCAGGCAGATTATAGAGTTCCGCCAGGGTAAAGACTTTGTCATTCACCCCCGACAACGACACGTTGTTGCCCTGCTGTTTCGCCAGACTGATGAGATGGACCAGCAGCGCCAGTCCCCCCGTATCCACTCGGGAAACCTGACTGAGGTCGATGCAGGTGACACCGGTCATTGCTTCAATGCGCGCATCCCACAAAGGATTAAGCACATCCTGGTCCAGTTCTCCCACCAGCGCCAGCTTGTCACCGTCACGCGTCCAGTTGAGTGACTGAGTCATTACTTCTTCTCTTCCAGCGTGATTTTTTGCTGCGCGATAGATTTCAGTTGCGCCGTCAGTCCATCGATCCCTTTAGTACGCAGCAGATCGCTCCACTCGTTCTGTTTGGTAGTGATCATGCTGACGCCTTCGGCGATCATGTCATAGGCCTGCCAGTGACCCGTCTGAGTGTTTTTACGCCACTGGAAGTCCAGACGCACCGGAGGACGGCCGTTGGGATCGAGGATGGTTACACGGATCGGAACGATGCTCGCATCACCCAACGGTTGTTCCGGAGCAATCTGATACGTCTGACCGTGATACATCGCCAGCGCCTGGCCGTAGGCCTGTTTCAGGTATTCACGAAACGCGGCGAAGTAGGCTTCACGCTGAGCCGGAGTGGCTTCTTTGTAGTAACGCCCCAACACCAGCGCGCCAGCATATTTCACCTGCACATACGGCAGCAGTTCCTGGTCAACCACGTCACGCAGATAGTCCGGATTAGAACGGATTTTCGGCTGTTCGTTTTTCAGGCGGTCGAAGGTTTTCTGCGCCGCTTCATTCATCAACTTGTAAGGGTTGGTCTGATCGGCTGCAATGGCGGTGCTCAGCGGTGCAATCACCAGCAGAGCCACCATCATTAAACGCTTAAGCATAATTCGATTCTCCTGAGATTAATTCGTTGTGCCCGCAGGCCCAGTGGCTTCATTATGGCCTTCGGTCGGCGCCGACGCATCGCCAGAATTCTTATTGTCATCGCCTTTACTGTTGCTGTTGTAAAGGAACTGACCAATCATATCTTCCAGCACCATCGCGGATTTGGTGTCCTGGATTGTGCCGCCATCTTTGAGGATAGACGTTCCCAGCTCAGGATCTTCAAAACCGACGTTCAGCGCCAGATACTGTTCCCCCAGCAGACCGGACGTCCGGATGCTCAGCGAACTGGTATCAGGGATGTGGTTATAGCGCTCTTCGATGTCCAGCGTCACGCGCGGTAAATAGGTCTTCGGATCCAGAGAGATATCCGCCACGCGCCCCACCACCACACCACCGATACGCACCGGCGAGCGCACTTTCAGGCCGCCGATATTATCGAATGTCGCGTAAATCGTGTAGGTCGGTTCTGTGCGCATAGAGGTCACATTGGCCGCCTTCAGGCAGATAAACAGCGCGGCAAGCAATGCGGCTAATAAGAAGATCCCCACCCAAATTTCATTTTTTTTCGTTTGCATGAACTCAATTCCCAAACATCAATGCGGTCAGTACAAAGTCCAGACCCAGAACGGCCAGCGACGAGTGCACAACGGTGCGTGTGGTTGCCCGGCTGATTCCCGCCGAGGTCGGAATCGCATCATACCCATTGAATAATGCAATCCAGGTTACCGTAATGGCGAACACCACGCTTTTAATCAAACAGTTGACCAGATCCAGACGCCAGTCGACGGCACTCTGCATCGCAGACCAGAAGAAGCCAGCATCAATCCCCTTCCAGCTTACGCCGACCAGAGAACCGCCCCAGATCCCGACGGCCACAAACAAAATCGTCAACATCGGCAGCGAAATCACGCCCGCCCAGAATCGCGGAGAGATCACCCGGCGCAGGGGATCGACAGCCATCATTTCCATACTGGAAAGCTGCTCGGTCGCGCGCATCAGGCCAATTTCAGCGGTGAGTGCAGAGCCCGCACGCCCCGCAAATAACAACGCGGCGACAACCGGACCGAGTTCACGCAGCAGCGACAGTGCCACTAACATCCCCAGACTGGTTTCCGCGCTATAGGTGGTAAGTACCAGATAGCCCTGCAGCCCCAGCACCATGCCGATAAACACGCCAGAAACAATAATGATCAGCATCGACAGGACGCCCACATTATAAAGCTGGCGCACCAGCAACGGCGCGTGCTTACGAAATTCCGGTTTGCCGACCAGCGCATTGAACAACATTAACCCGGCGCGCCCGAACGTTCTGAGAGTTTTAATCCCCTTGTGTCCCAGCGTCGCCAGTGCATTTAACAGCATGAGTGGCTTAACTCCCTGTTCCGAGTAAATCAGAGTGATAATCGCCCGCAGGATAGCGGAACGGGACCGGCCCGTCTGCAATGCCATCCAGGAACTGACGCACACGCGGGTCGTCATTCTCTTGCAACGCCTGCGCGCTGCCGTGGGCCACAATCTTTTTGTCCGCCATAATATAGGCGTGATCGGCAATGCTCAGGACTTCCGGCACATCGTGAGAGACCACGACGCAGGTCACGCCCAGCGCATTGTTTAATTCAGAAATCAGTTTGACCAGCACGCCCATGGTGATCGGATCCTGTCCGACAAACGGTTCATCAAACATGATGAGATCCGGCTCCAGCGCAATGGCGCGTGCTAACGCCGCCCGGCGCGCCATCCCACCGGACAGTTCAGAGGGCATCAGTTTTGCCGCGCCGCGCAGACCGACAGCTTCCAGTTTCATCATCACCGTGCTCTTCAGTAACGGCGGGGGAAGCGTGGTATGTTCGCGTAGCGGATAGGCCACGTTATCAAACACGTTCATGTCGGTGAACAGCGCCCCGGACTGAAACAGCATACTCATCCGTTTGCGTACCGTGTAGAGGCGCGAGCGAGACATCTCAGGAATGTTCTCGCCATCAAACAAGATCTCCCCCTTGTCTGGCACAATTTGTCCGCCGATCAGACGCAAGAGCGTCGTTTTACCGATGCCCGATGGCCCCATGATCGCGGTTACCTTGCCACGCGGTACGGTCAGAGAGATGTTATCGAAAATGCAGCGGTCGCCGCGCGTAAAGCTGACATCGCGCATATCGACTAAATTCGCCACAGACTGCCCCATTGATTCATCCTTCGTGTTGCTTGTTGATCTCAGCATGGCGTGGAATTCAGCCATGAACCCAACATATTTACAGAATATTACCCGTGCTGGTTAGCTAAAGCTGGCATTTGTTTTACTTTTTAGCTGCATAAAGTCAAAATTAAGACTTCGTTACGGTTTCCAGACGATCCCGGTGGACCGGCGAGTATACCTGAAGAAAGGACTTTAGATGCTTTTAGCAACGGCGCTGTTAATTATTGGTTTATTATTGGTCGTCTACGGCGCCGACCGCCTGGTTTTTGCCGCGTCAATCTTATGTCGAACCTTTGGGATTCCGCCGCTGATTATCGGTATGACGGTAGTCAGTATAGGCACATCTCTGCCTGAAATTATTGTTTCTGTCGCCGCCTCTCTGCACGGGCAGTTAGATTTAGCCGTCGGCACCGCGCTAGGCTCTAACATTACTAACATTTTGTTGATCCTCGGGCTTGCCGCGCTGATCCACCCTTTTACCGTGCATTCCGATGTTCTGCGTCGCGAATTACCGCTAATGTTGCTGGTTAGCGTAGTGGCCGGATCCGTACTGTATGACGGACAACTCAGCCGCAGCGATGGTATCTTTCTTTTACTGTTAGCCGTGTTATGGCTGCTGTTCATTGTTAAAATCGCCCGTCTCGCTGAGCGTCAGGGCAATGACAGCCTCACCCGCGAACAGGTTGCCGAGTTGCCGCGTGAAGGCGGATTACCGGTGGCGTTTTTATGGCTGGGCATTGCGCTGATTATCATGCCGATGGCGACCCGAATGGTGGTGGATAACGCCACTGTGATTGCCAATTTCTTCGCGATGAGCGAACTGACGATTGGCCTGACGGTGATCGCAATTGGCACCAGCCTGCCTGAACTGGCAACCGCTATCGCTGGCGTGCGCAAAGGTGAGAACGATATCGCGGTGGGCAATATCATCGGCGCGAACATTTTTAACCTCACCATTGTTCTCGGCCTTCCCGCTCTGATTACGCCGGGTGACGTCAATCCGCTGGCGTTCAGCCGTGACTACAGCGTGATGCTGCTGGTGAGCATCATCTTTGCATTACTTTGCTGGCGGCGTCCCCGCCAGTCCGGTCGCGGCGCGGGCGTGCTGCTGACCGGCGGTTTTATCGTATGGCTGGCGATGCTGTATTGGCTATCGCCACTTCTCGTTGGATAACTGGAAACAGACATATGTCGCACTTAGCGTTACAACCGGGTTTTGACTTTCAGCAAGCCGGCAAAGAAGTTCTGGCGATTGAACGTGAAGGCCTGGCGGAGCTCGATCAGTACATCAACCAGGATTTCACTCTCGCCTGTGAGAAAATGTTCAACTGCACCGGCAAAGTGGTGGTGATGGGCATGGGGAAATCGGGGCATATTGGCCGCAAAATGGCCGCGACCTTTGCCAGCACCGGCACCTCTTCCTTCTTCGTTCATCCGGGCGAAGCCGCCCACGGCGATCTGGGAATGGTGACCTCGCAGGATGTAGTGATTGCCATCTCCAACTCCGGGGAATCCAGCGAGATCGCGGCCCTGATTCCAGTTCTTAAGCGACTGCAGGTTCAGCTTATCTGCATCACCGGGCGACCAGAAAGCAGCATGGCGCGTGCTGCGGATGTCCATCTGTGTGTTAAAGTACCGCAAGAAGCCTGTCCGCTTGGACTGGCCCCGACAAGCAGCACCACCGCTACATTAGTGATGGGCGATGCGCTGGCGGTGGCGTTATTAAAGGCGCGCGGCTTTACCGCTGAGGATTTTGCTCTGTCGCATCCGGGCGGTGCGCTAGGGCGTAAACTGCTGTTGCGCGTGAACGATATTATGCATACGGGTGATGAAATCCCGCATGTCACCAAAGAAGCCAGCCTGCGCGATGCGCTGCTGGAGATAACCCGCAAGAACCTCGGGATGACCGTGATTTGCGATGATGCGATGAAGATCGACGGTATCTTCACCGACGGTGATTTACGTCGCGTCTTTGATATGGGCGTTGATGTGCGCCAGCTCGGTATCGCCGACGTGATGACGCCAGGGGGCATTCGCGTGCGTCCAGGAATACTGGCGGTCGATGCCCTGAACTTAATGCAGTCTCGTCATATCACCTCCGTAATGGTTGCCGATGGCGACCAGTTACTCGGTGTGTTACATATGCATGATCTCCTGCGTGCAGGCGTTGTGTAGAAATTCAAGGATAAAATGAAATGAGCAAAGCAGGTGCGTCGCTTGCGACCTGTTATGGACCCGTCAGCGCAGACGTCATCGCCAAAGCAGAGAATATCCGTCTGCTGATTCTTGATGTCGATGGCGTGCTGTCGGATGGCCTGATTTATATGGGCAACAACGGTGAAGAGCTGAAGGCTTTCAACGTCCGTGACGGTTACGGGATCCGTTGTGCGCTGACGTCTGATATCGACGTCGCCATCATTACCGGACGAAAGGCTAAACTAGTAGAAGATCGGTGTGCCACACTGGGGATCACGCACCTGTATCAGGGGCAGTCGGACAAGCTGGTCGCCTTTCACGATCTGTTGGCAAAACTGGCGATTGCGCCGGAAAATGTGGCCTACGTCGGTGACGATCTGATTGACTGGCCGGTGATGGAAAAAATTGGCCTGAGCATTGCCGTTGCGGATGCGCATCCCTTACTGCTTCCGCGCGCGGATTATGTCACGAAAATCGCGGGCGGACGCGGCGCGGTACGAGAAGTCTGTGATTTATTATTACTGGCGCAGGGTAAGCTTGATGAGGCCAAAGGGCAATCGATATGAGTAAAGCCAGACGTTGGGTTATCATTCTACTGTCATTGGCCGTGCTGGTGCTGATTGGGATTAACCTGGCCGATAAAGACGACACGGCGCAGGTGGTGGTGAATACGAGCGATCCGACCTATAAGAGCGAGCATACGGATACCGTTGTCTACAGTCCGGAAGGTGCGCTGAGCTATCGTTTGATCGCCCAACATGTTGAGTATTATTCCGATCAGGCCGTTTCGTGGTTCACACAACCCGTATTAACGACGTTTGATAAGGACAAGATCCCGACGTGGTCAATCAAGGCTGATAAAGCCAAGCTAACCGAGGATCGAATGCTGTATCTTTATGGTCACGTTGAAGTCAACGCGCTGGTGCCTGACGCTCAACTTCGCAGAATTACCACCGATAACGCGCAGATCAATCTGGTGACGCAGGATGTTACCTCTGAAGACCTCGTCACGTTATACGGAACAACATTTAACTCCAGCGGACTGAAAATGCGCGGCAACTTACGCAACAAGAACGCCGAGCTGATTGAAAAGGTTAGAACCTCCTATGAAATTCAAAACAAACAAACTCAGCCTTAATCTTGTGCTTGCCAGCTCACTTCTGGCCGCCAGCATTCCGGCGTTCGCCGTCACGGGCGATACCGAACAGCCGATCCACATCGAATCGGACCAGCAGTCTCTGGATATGCAGGGCAACGTCGTGACCTTCACCGGTAATGTCATTGTGACCCAGGGCACTATCAAAATTAACGCCGATAAAGTGGTCGTTACCCGCCCTGGCGGTGAAGAGGGTAAAGAGGTCATTGATGGCTTCGGCAACCCGGCCACGTTCTATCAAATGCAGGACAACGGTAAGCCGGTAAAAGGCCATGCGTCGAAAATGCATTATGAACTGGCAAAAGACTTTGTCGTGCTCACCGGCAATGCGTATCTGGAACAGCTCGACAGCAACATCACCGGGGACAAAATTACCTATCTGGTGAAAGAGCAGAAAATGCAGGCCTTCAGTGAGAAAGGCAAGCGTGTGACCACCGTTCTGGTTCCGTCGCAGTTGCAGGACAAAAACAAAAACCAGGCTCCGGCTCAGAAAAAGAGTAACTAATTCGTTATGGCAACATTAACTGCAAAGAATCTGGCGAAGGCCTACAAGGGCCGCCGCGTCGTGGAAGATGTCAGCCTGACCGTCAACTCGGGCGAGATTGTCGGTCTGCTTGGGCCGAACGGTGCGGGTAAAACCACCACCTTCTACATGGTCGTCGGTATTGTGCCGCGTGATGCCGGTAACATCATTATTGATGATGAAGACATCAGCCTGCTGCCGTTGCACGCCCGCGCGCGCCGCGGAATTGGCTATCTGCCGCAGGAAGCGTCGATTTTTCGCCGCCTGAGCGTGTACGATAACCTGATGGCCGTACTACAAATTCGTGACGATCTCTCCAGCGAACAGCGTGAAGACCGCGCTAATGAGCTGATGGAAGAGTTCCACATTGAGCATCTGCGCGACAACATGGGTCAGTCACTCTCCGGCGGGGAACGTCGCCGTGTGGAAATCGCCCGTGCCCTCGCCGCCAACCCGAAATTTATCCTGCTGGATGAACCCTTTGCCGGTGTTGACCCCATCTCCGTTATCGATATCAAACGCATTATTGAGCATCTGCGTGACAGCGGTCTCGGCGTGTTGATTACCGACCATAACGTCCGCGAAACGCTGGCCGTGTGTGAACGCGCCTATATCGTGAGCCAGGGACACCTGATCGCGCACGGCACGCCGACAGAAATCCTGCAGGACGAACACGTGAAGCGCGTATACCTTGGGGAAGACTTCAGACTCTGATAGGGTAGAAGTTTGCGACGTCATAGCGGGAGAAAACGACTCTGAACATGAAGCAAGGTTTGCAACTCAGGCTGAGCCAACAACTGGCGATGACGCCGCAGCTACAACAGGCGATTCGTCTGTTGCAGTTGTCCACGCTGGAACTGCAGCAGGAACTCCAGCAAGCGCTGGAAAGCAATCCGTTGCTGGAACAAACCGATCTTCACGACGAAGTTGATACCCGCGAAACTCAGGACAGCGAAACGCTGGATACCGCCGACGCGCTCGAACAAAAAGAGATGCCGGAAGAGTTGCCGCTTGACGCCAGCTGGGATGAAATCTACACCGCCGGTACGCCGTCGGGCACCAGCGGCGACTACATTGACGATGAGCTCCCCGTTTACCAGGGTGAAACCACGCAGACCCTACAGGATTACCTGATGTGGCAGGTGGAACTCACCCCGTTCTCCGATACCGACCGCGCAATCGCCACGTCGATTGTAGATGCCGTTGACGATACCGGTTATCTCACCGTTTCGCTGGACGACATCCTCGACAGCATGGGCAATGATGAGGTCGGCCTTGATGAAGTCGAAGCCGTACTCAAACGTATTCAGCGGTTTGATCCCGTAGGCGTGGCGGCAAAAGATCTGCGCGATTGCTTACTGATCCAGCTCTCGCAATTCGACAAAGCGACCCCCTTCCTTGAAGAAGCCCTGTTGATCATCAGCGATCATCTCGATCTGCTGGCGAACCACGACTTCCGCACTCTGATGCGCGTCACTCGTCTCAAAGAAGAGGTGCTCAAAGAGGCGGTCAATCTGATTCAGTCACTCGATCCCCGACCCGGGCAGTCGATCCAGACCGGCGAACCGGAATACGTGATCCCGGATGTGCTGGTACGCAAGCATAACGGTCACTGGACGGTTGAGCTCAACGGTGACAGCATTCCCCGCTTGCAGATCAATCAGCACTACGCCGCCATGTGCAACGGTGGGCGTAATGACGCCGACAGCCAGTACATCCGCAGTAATTTGCAGGATGCGAAGTGGTTGATTAAGAGTCTAGAAAGCCGCAATGATACCCTGCTGCGCGTCAGCCGTTGCATCGTTGAGCAGCAGCAAGCCTTCTTTGAGCAAGGCGAAGAATTTATGAAACCGATGGTGCTGGCTGACATCGCCCAGGCCGTCGAGATGCACGAATCGACCATTTCTCGTGTGACGACGCAGAAGTATCTGCACAGTCCACGCGGCATTTTTGAACTGAAGTATTTTTTCTCCAGCCATGTGAATACCGAGGGGGGTGGCGAAGCGTCCTCCACGGCGATCCGCGCACTGGTGAAGAAGTTGATTGCGGCGGAAAACCCCGCGAAGCCTTTGAGCGACAGCAAGCTAACATCGATGCTGTCGGAACAAGGCATCATGGTGGCGCGCCGCACCGTTGCGAAGTACCGAGAGTCTTTATCCATTCCGCCGTCAAACCAGCGCAAACAACTGGTTTGACCCAACCGATAAGGAAGACACTATGCAGCTCAACATCACTGGAAACAACGTCGAGATCACAGAAGCCCTGCGAGACTTTGTGAATACCAAGTTCGCCAAACTCGAACAGTATTTTGACAGGATCAATCAGGTCTATATTGTGTTGAAAGTGGAAAAGGTTACCCACATCTCGGATGCAACACTGCATGTAAACGGTGGCGAAATTCACGCCAGCGCGGAAGGTCAGGATATGTATGCGGCCATTGATGGCCTGATTGACAAGCTGGCAAGACAGCTCACCAAACACAAAGATAAATTGAAACAACACTAATTGTCCGGGCAGTTAGCGGGTGCAGGACGGCCTGTTGTGCAGAACAACAGGCCATTTGTACAGTTAGCGCTCCGAATCCGTTCCGCTGTTGTGGGACGGATTCTTAGGTGAAATTATGATAAATAACGATACGACTCTACAACTGAGTAGTGTACTTAACCAGGAATGTACGCGCAGTGCCGTTCACTGCCAGAGCAAAAAACGCGCGCTGGAAATCATCAGTGAACTGGCTGCAAAACAGCTCAGTCTACCGCCGCAGGTCGTTTTTGAAGCGATCCTGACGCGCGAAAAAATGGGCAGTACCGGCATCGGCAATGGGATCGCCATCCCGCACGGTAAGCTGGAAGAAGATACCCTGCGCGCCGTCGGCGTGTTTGTGCAACTGGAAACGCCCATCGCCTTCGATGCGATTGATAATCAACCTGTTGATCTGCTTTTTGCCCTGCTGGTGCCTGCGGATCAAACCAAAACGCACCTGCATACACTATCGCTGGTGGCTAAGCGTCTGGCGGATAAAACCATCTGCCGTCGACTGCGCGCCGCACAGAGCGATGAAGAGTTGTATCAAATCATCACTGACACCGAAGGCGGTCAGGATGAAGCGTAACTCCCCTTTTTCCGTGGTGAGGAGAAACAGTACATGGTACTGATGATCGTCAGCGGTCGTTCAGGGTCAGGTAAATCTGTCGCCCTGCGCGCGCTGGAAGATATGGGCTTTTACTGCGTGGATAACCTTCCCGTCGTATTGTTACCCGATCTGGCTCGCACGCTTGCCGAACGCCAGATTTCGGCTGCCGTCAGCATTGACGTACGCAATATGCCAGAGTCGCCGGAAATTTTTGAGCAGGCGATGAACAACCTGCCCGAGGCGTTCTCGCCGCAGTTGCTGTTCCTCGATGCCGATCGCAACACGTTGATTCGTCGCTACAGCGATACGCGTCGTCTGCACCCTCTCTCCAGCAAGAACCTGTCGCTGGAAAGCGCCATTGATCAGGAAAGTGACCTGCTGGAACCGCTGCGTTCTCGCGCCGACCTGATCGTCGACACCTCAGAAATGTCGGTGCATGAACTGGCTGAAATGCTGCGGACCCGCCTGTTGGGTAAACGTGAGCGTGAACTGACGATGGTGTTTGAGTCCTTCGGCTTTAAGCACGGTATCCCCATCGATGCCGATTACGTTTTCGACGTCCGCTTTCTGCCAAACCCGCACTGGGATCCGAAACTGCGTCCAATGACCGGTCTCGACAAGCCCGTCGCCGCCTTCCTCGACAGACACACAGAAGTACACAATTTTATCTACCAGACTCGCAGCTATCTTGAGCTATGGTTACCCATGCTGGAGACCAACAACCGTAGCTATCTGACCGTGGCTATCGGTTGTACCGGCGGGAAACACCGTTCGGTGTATATTGCAGAACAGCTGGCAGACTACTTCCGCTCACGCGGTAAAAACGTACAGTCACGCCATCGTACGCTGGAAAAACGCAAAACATGACCGTGAAGCAAACTGTTGAAATCACGAACAAGCTGGGCATGCATGCCCGGCCAGCAATGAAGCTCTTTGAATTAATGCAGGGATTTGACGCGGAAGTCCTGCTACGAAATGATGAAGGCACCGAAGCGGAAGCCAACAGCGTCATCGCATTACTGATGCTGGACTCCGCCAAAGGCCGACAGATTGAAGTTGAAGCCTCCGGTCCGCAAGAGGTTGAAGCGCTGGCGGCCGTCATCGCTCTTTTCAATTCGGGATTCGACGAAGACTGAGTTTTCTCGTTCCGCGGATACCTTCACAGAAAACGCCACCAGGCGTTTTTTTCATTTTTGCCCCCCTAAACTGTACAATTCGTGCGCTTTTTAACTTAAGAATTACCTTAAGAAAACCTTAAGACAAGTCGTTTAGGTTTCATTTAACCTGAGTGTTCATACTGGATTATTGTCAGTAAATATTTCCAGGATATCACTCATGATTCGTTTATCAGCAGAGACTCCCCTGGGCACCGGACGACATCGTAAGTGTTATGCGCATCCGGATGATGCCCAACGTTGTATTAAGATCGTTTACAACAGTGGACACGGCGGCGACAAAGAGACACAGCGTGAACTGAAGTACTATGCTCACCTCTCTCGCTACCTGAAAGACTGGAGCGGTATCCCTCGCTATTACGGCACGGTCGAGACCGACTGCGGAACGGGTTACGTTTACGATGTGATTGCCGATTACGACGGCAAGCCGTCCATCACTCTCACCGAATTTGCCAAACAATGTCGTTACGAAGACGACTTTGCCGTGCTGCGTCAGCTGCTGAAGACGCTAAAACGCTACCTGCGTGACAACCATATCGTCACCATGACGCTGAAACCACAGAACATTCTTTGTCACCGTATCAGCGAATCGGAAGTGGTGCCGGTGGTTTGCGATAATATTGGCGAAGGGACGTTGATCCCGCTGGCGACCTGGTCAAAATGGTTCTGCCATCGTAAGCAGGAAAGACTGTGGCAGCGTTTTATCGCCCAACCGGTACTGGCCGTCGCGCTGGGAAAAGACGTCCACCCGAAAGAACGCAGCGGATTGTCACTCTCTTCGCGCGAGGCGTAATGCAGATTTAATGCAGGTGGTGGCGGGTCATAAACGACTCCCCACCCAACTGTCGCATTTGACGCAGTATCCACGCCTGACGGCTACGCACATAGCCTGAAGGTACTGCGACCTTAAAGCGCAGAGGATTGGGTAATACAGCGGCAAGCAGCGCCGCTTCTGACTGAGTCAATCGGCTGGCCGGTTTGCCAAAATAGCGCTGTGCGGCGGCTTCGACGCCAAATACGCCATCACCAAATTCCGCGATATTCAGGTAAACCGTCAGGATCCGCTTCTTGCTCCAGACCGTCTCTACACCGACGGTAAGTCCGGCTTCCAGCCCTTTCCGCAACCAGCTACGCCCATCCCAGAGAAAGAGATTTTTAACCGTTTGCTGTGACAATGTTGACGCGCCGCGAATGCGGTTTTCATTACGTTCGTTATGTGACAGCGCTTTTTCGATGGCAGCAACGTCAAAACCCCAGTGGTCCGGGAAGGTCTGGTCTTCTGCGGCAATCACCGCGAGTCCCATCCACGGAGAGATTTCATCCATGCTCACCCAGTCGGAATGAGCAATATAGCCAAAGTCACCCTGTAGCCAGGCACCGATCTGCCGCTCAACCATTACCGCTGAAAAAGGCACAGGCACCACGCTAAACAGCGCAATGCCACCGCCCCAGAAAACGGCGAGGATAATCACGACGCGCAATATCACTCGCCTCAGAAAGGCGAAAACTCCTTTTTTCATTCCGCCAGGACCAGCACGCGTGATACCAGTTTTTCGATCCCCATTGCCGCCTGAGCGATGTCCTGCGCCAACATGTAGGCCGGTGTGGTGACGATTTTATTATCTTCATCAACGACGATATCATCGACCGGGCACGGCACATGCTCCGCCCCCATCTCTTCCAGCACTTCCGCTGTATCAATATCGGTCCCGATTGTCAGACGTAGCGGAAAGTCGAAGATTTTCGGCAGCATCGCCGGGGCGATGCACATAAAACCCAGCGGCTTGCCCGACTGATGCATCGCCAGAGCGAGCCCGGCTAAATCCGGATCAACCCGGCATTCACTGCCCTGACTGGCAAAGTTGCTCAAATTTTTGGCCGCGCCAAAACCACCGGGAACAATCAGCGCATCCAGATCGGCTGAGACTGCCTGAGAAAGCGGACGAATGTTGCCGCGTGTAATACGGGCCGCTTCAATCAGTACATTACGGGTTTCCGCCATCGGTTCGCCCGTCAGATGATTAATCACATCGGCCTGCGCTTTGTCGGGCGCAAAGCAGACGGCCTGCGCGCCGCTGCGGGCAATGGACAGCAACGTCAGTACGGTTTCATGAATTTCAGCACCGTCATACACACCGCATCCACTGAGAACTACGCCAATTTTTTTCATTCAAATGTCCTTTTCACCACTATCTGCAGCACATTAATAATTGTGATTAAAATGCTACGCTTCACACATTTAACTGATTCATGTAACAAAGCATTTAAGATTTGCTATCTTAACTGCGTGCGGCCCGAATTTACGCGCTGCGCCTTTTAAATCACAATTATAACTTACGGCGCAGCCATGATTTCCCTGGTGTTGGCGCAGTATTCGCGCACCCCGGTCAAGCCGGGGTCATTTTTTTCCAGCGTTCGCCACCCAGGCCTTTAATACCGCAACGTCGTGTTGCCACTCCTGTTTCATCTCTTCAATCCATTCCCCCACGTTATCTTCCCATGCTGGAAGATCGGGTGACTGGATCTGCTGCCCCAGCTGTTGCAGATGACGAAGGCCAACAGAACCCGCCGCCCCTTTAATTTTATGCCCTTCTTCAACCACGCCTTTTTTGTCACGCGCGGTCAGATTGGATTCCAGAACGCTTAAATAACCTGGCATCATCTTCTCGAACACCGCCAGGCCATCGGTAATTAGTTTCGGCCCCACCAGCTCTATGTACTGTTCCAGCATCGGAATATCTAATAGCGCTTGCGATTTACTGCTCTCTTCAGATTTCACCGTGCACTCCTCCTCATCTTGGGTATCCCAGTACTTCTTAATCATGGCGGTTAACGCCGGTACCGACAGCGGCTTGCTCAGCACGTCATCCATACCGGCATCCAGATACTCTTTTTTATCTTTCAGGACGTTTGCCGTCAGCGCCACCAGCGGCGGCAGATCTTCACGCGCATAACGCTGGGTCAGTTCGCGTGAAATATCGAGGCCCGTCATATCCGGCAACTGAATATCCAGCAACACCAGGTCGTATTCGCCCGGCGTGAACATCTCCAGCGCCGCTTTCCCGGTCATCGCGACATCCACGCTATTACCGAGTTTTTCCAGCACCGAGCGCGCCACAATGACGTTCAGTTCGATATCTTCCACCAGCAGGACATTTAACGCCGGTAGCGGCAAATCGTCATCCTCAAACGCATCTTCAACTTCTTCAGCCACCGCTGGCGCATGGACGGTCAGAGTAAAGATTGAGCCTTTACCTGGCTGACTTGCCACGGTGATATCTCCACCCATGTTTTTCGCCAGACGACGCGAGACCGCCAGACCGATGCCTGTACCGGTCGCTGGTTTTCCGCCGTGACTGTCTTTCACCTGATAATACATGGCGAAGATTTTGTCCTGCTCATCCTGCGGAATGCCGATGCCGGAATCTTCCACTTCAAAGTGCAGAGTACTGCCGGCATCGTAACGTACGCGCACGGTCACCTGGCCCTGCTGGGTAAATTTCACCGCGTTGCTGATCAGGTTCCACAGGATCTGCCGCAGACGCGTGCCGTCAGTCACCACTTTATGCGGCAGCGGCAAGGTCGGGTCGAGCACAAAACGCAGCCCTTTCTGCTGCGCCTGCAGGCCGGAGAGGTTCTCCAGATCGGCCATGAAGCTGGTGAAATCCACTGGCTGGTTATCCAGTTGAACCTTACGCCGCTCCATCTTATCCATATCAATGATATCGTTGAAGATGTTCCCCAACGTCACGGCGGAGACATGGATCGTTTTCAGGTATTTTTCCTGTTCGGCCGTCAGCTCAGTGTCCAGCAGAATACGACTCAGACCGACAATTCCGTTCAGCGGTGTGCGCAGCTCGTGGCTAATGGTGGAAATAAAGGTGGTTTTATCGCGGCTGGCGCGCTCAAGCGCATCCTGATAGCGCTTGCGCTCGGTAATATCGCGACCAAAACCCATCAGGCCATGACGTTTACCAACGCGATCGTAATAAGGCACTTTGCGGATTTCAAAACAGGCTTTGCGCCCGTCGGGATAATCAAGCCATTGCTCATAGGTCAGCGACACATTATGGCGGAAAACTTTTTCGTCGGTCTCAATGACTTTTTCGGCGGCTTCCGGCGAGTACACATCAGCAGGCTTTAAATGAACCAGTTGTTTTTCGCTTTTGCCGGTGAGCAACTCCATCGCCCGGTTACAGCCGGAAAACTCTTTATCTTCGTTGCGATAAAAAACCAAATCCGGCGAGGCATCCAGAAAAGAACGTAAAAAAGAGGATTGCTGTTCAAGTTGGATCTGCGCCTCTTCGCGCTCTTTGATCTCAACTTTGAGCTGCTCAAACGTGGACTGGCGTTCCGCCTCTGCCTTTTCGCGGTCGGCAATCTCCTGATTCAGCTGCGAAATATTATCTTTCAGTTGGACGTTGAGCTTGAGGTCGCGCTCACGCATCTCTTCCAGCTTTTGCACCAGTCGGGATAACCGCTGACGGGATTCTTCCAGTTGCTCCACCACCACAGACAAAAAATAGACCGCCCAGGGGGTGATTAACAAACCAAAGAAAATGGAGCGGATGACATCGATCTGTTCGACCCGACCATGTAGTACCATGGTGACCGCCATCTGCACCACAATTGCCAGCACAACGAGCGCTAACGCCAACAACAGCGAAAAGCGCACCAGACCCAATTTCATCATCAGGTCCACATAGTACTGCGCCAGCATACGAATTTGCTTCATCAGGGATTTCCTTTACGACAACCTGGCACAATAATACTCAATTCTGGGCAAGACGTTGAAGAATGTGCAAGAAATGCGAATGCCCGTCATAGTTCAGGCGTCAGGCGGAACCCATGCCCGTCCGATCGCTGAACCCTGCACGCCATGCGTATTCAGATAACGATCCAGCTCGACCATCCCGGTCCAGCGGTTTTCGCACCACAACGGTGCCAGCAGCGTGGGACGGCGCGCGCTGGCGGAAATACGATGATAAATCACCTCCGGCGGGGTATGACGGATCATCTCGCCTGCGGTTCGCGTGTAGTCATCCAGTTCAATCCCGTTCAGACGCCCTGCTTCCCACGCTCTGGCCATAATGCTGCCCTTTACGATGTGCAGCGGATGCAGTTTGATGCCATCCACTCCCGTCTCCACTACTCGCTCAAGCGTTTGCAGACATTCCGCTTGCCGTTCTCCCGGCAGGCCGACAATAAGGTGCGAACAAACTTTCAGGCCGCGCTCACGGGCAAGGCGGGTCGTGCGCTGATAACAGGCAAAATCGTGACCACGATTAATACGGTGCAGCGTTTTGTCATGTGCGGTCTGCAGCCCCAGCTCCAGCCACACTTCATAGCCCTGGTCTTTATACTCACAGAGCAGATCGAGAACCGCCTCCGGTACGCAGTCGGGACGCGTTCCCACGCACAGCCCGACAATACTGGCCTGACTGACCGCCTGCTGATACATCGAGCGCAACACCTGCACTTCAGCAAAGGTACTGGTATAGGCCTGGAAATAGGCCAGATAGCGTTTCGCACGATTAACCAGATGCGCCTGGTGCGCGAGTTGTTCGGCGATCGAATGATGCTGCTGCGCTTCATCCGCAAAAGAGGCAACATTACAGAAAGTGCAGCCGCCGCGTCCGATGGTGCCATCGCGATTTGGGCAGCTAAATCCGCCGTGGAGCGTCAGTTTATGAACCTTTTGCCCATAACGCCGAGAAAGATCCCCACCAAACATATTGACTAATTTCTGTAACTGCATAATCTGATAGACCGCGCCTTGAAAAGAGGCCAAAGCCTGCCATTTTTAGCCCTTGTCGGCGATGACCTGGATCAATCGCCCCGGCAGGCTTTTATCAATTGCATATCCAGGCAAAATAAACGATATTTCATTCACAACCCAGCCAATTACTTTTCCTTATCTCCGGTCATTTTTTTTATCTTCTGACGTCGATTGCGCAAAAACAGTATCATGAAATGCCATATCGCAACAAACCAGCACAAAACACTACATCTGACGACGAATAAAGCGGAGACATGAGCTAACAAGCGGTTATGACAGTGAGACAGATCACACTCCTCGCCTCGTTTCCAGTACGTTAATTCAATGTCAAAATGATATTATTTTCAATATTTTCATGAAGATAAATGCTCTATAGCACATTATTAGAGAAATAAGATTGCCATTTGACCTGTGTGTGGATTCCCGATAACGTGGAAATCCGCTGGAAGCTTTCTGGATGAGCGGTGTGCTCATCATATTTATGCAGTAATTGAGATTCCCTCTGACAGCAAGTCCTCAAACTTGTTTGACCTAAGCGAAATGGATAAAGAGGGCGAATGCGAGGTACGCGTATGACACGCAAACCCCGTCGCCATGCTCTTGGTGTGCCCGTGCGCAAACGGTATCGGAAGGGGGTCTCGCAGAGCCTGGGGAGGTTCACTGATATGTTGTACGATAAATCCCTTGAGAAGGATAACTGTGGTTTCGGCCTGATCGCCCACATAGAAGGCGAACCTAGCCACAAGGTAGTGCGTACCGCCATACACGCACTGGCCCGAATGCAGCACCGTGGCGCAATCCTCGCTGATGGTAAAACCGGCGATGGTTGTGGTCTGCTGCTGCAAAAACCTGACCGCTTTTTCCGCATCGTTGCGCAAGAGCACGGCTGGCGTTTAGCCAAAAACTACGCGGTTGGCATGATCTTCCTGAACAAAGACCCTGAACTGGCCGCCGCCTCTCGCCGTATTGTCGAAGAAGAGCTTCAGCAGGAAACTCTGTCGATTGTTGGCTGGCGTGATGTACCGACCAACGAAGGTGTACTGGGTGAAATCGCCCTCTCCTCCCTGCCGCGTATTGAACAAATTTTTGTGAATGCCCCTGCGGGATGGCGTCCGCGCGATATGGAACGTCGTCTGTTCATCGCCCGTCGCCGTATTGAAAAACGACTACAGGAAGACAAAGACTTCTACGTCTGTAGCCTGTCAAACCTGGTCAACATCTATAAAGGTCTGTGTATGCCGGCGGATCTGCCGCGCTTCTACCTGGACCTCGCGGACTTGCGTCTGGAATCGGCCATTTGCCTGTTCCACCAGCGTTTTTCCACCAACACCGTGCCGCGCTGGCCGCTGGCGCAGCCGTTCCGCTACCTGGCGCACAACGGCGAAATCAACACCATTACCGGTAACCGCCAGTGGGCTCGCGCCCGTACCTATAAATTCCAGACCCCGCTGATACCGGATCTGCACGACGCCGCGCCGTTCGTTAACGAAACCGGCTCCGACTCCAGTTCCATGGATAATATGCTGGAACTGCTGCTGGCGGGCGGGATGGACATCATCCGCGCCATGCGTCTGCTGGTGCCGCCAGCCTGGCAGAACAACCCGGATATGGATCCGGATCTGCGCGCCTTCTTTGACTTTAACTCCATGCATATGGAGCCGTGGGACGGCCCGGCCGGTATCGTCATGTCCGACGGGCGTTTCGCCGCCTGTAACCTCGACCGTAACGGTCTGCGTCCGGCGCGCTATGTCATCACCAAAGACAAGCTGATCACCTGCGCATCTGAAGTCGGGATCTGGGACTACCAGCCTGACGAAGTGGTCGAAAAGGGCCGTGTCGGCCCCGGCGAACTGATGGTTATCGACACCCGCAGCGGTTGCATTCTGCACTCCGCCGAAACGGACGACGACCTGAAAAGCCGCCATCCGTATAAAGAGTGGATGGAGAAAAACGTCCGCCGCCTGGTGCCGTTTGAAGATCTGGCAGACGATCAGGTGGGCCAGCGTGAACTGGACGACGATACGCTCGCCAGCTACCAGAAACAGTTTAATTACAGCGCCGAAGAACTGGATTCCGTTCTCCGCGTGCTCGGCGAAAACGGTCAGGAAGCGGTCGGTTCAATGGGTGACGATACCCCGTTTGCCGTGCTTTCCAGCCAGCCGCGCATCATTTACGACTACTTCCGCCAGCAGTTTGCCCAGGTGACGAACCCACCTATCGATCCGCTGCGTGAAGCGCATGTCATGTCGCTGGCGACCAGCATCGGTCGCGAGATGAACGTCTTCTGCGAAGCGGAAGGCCAGGCGCACCGTCTGAGCTTTAAATCACCAATTCTGCTGTACTCAGATTTCCAGCAGCTCACTACGATGAAAGAAGAACATTATCGCGCCGACCGGCTCGATATCACCTTCGATGCGACGCAAACCACGCTGGAAGAGACAGTCAAAGCGCTGTGCGATACCGCCGAGCAAATGGTCCGCAGTGGCACCGTTCTGTTGGTACTGACAGACCGTAATATCGGCAAAAATCGCCTGCCGGTACCGGCGCCGATGGCCGTCGGCGCAGTACAAACGCGCCTGGTTGAGCAGAACCTGCGCTGCGACGCCAACATCATTGTCGAAACCGCAAGCGCTCGCGATCCGCATCACTTCGCCGTGCTGCTGGGCTTTGGCGCGACGGCCATTTACCCGTACCTCGCGTATGAGACGCTGGGCCGTCTGATCGACACTCAGGCGATCGCCAAAAACTACCGTACCGTGATGCTGAACTACCGTAACGGCATCAATAAAGGGCTGTACAAAATCATGTCCAAAATGGGCATCTCGACCATCGCCTCCTACCGCTGCTCCAAACTGTTTGAAGCGGTGGGCCTGCATGATGATGTCGTGAATCTCTGCTTCCAGGGCGTGGTCAGTCGCATCGGCGGCGCGGGCTTTGCAGACTTCCAGCAGGATCTGCTGAACCTGTCCAAACGCGCCTGGCTGGCACGTAAACCTATTTCACAGGGCGGCCTGCTGAAGTATGTGCATGGCGGCGAATACCACGCCTACAACCCGGACGTGGTACGAACCCTGCAACAGGCGGTCCAGAGCGGGGAATACAGCGACTATCAGGAATACGCAAAACTGGTCAACGAGCGTCCCGCGACGACACTGCGCGATCTGCTGGCAATTAATCCTGGCGACAACGCGGTCAGCATCGAGGAAGTCGAACCGGCGAGCGAACTGTTCAAACGTTTTGATACCGCGGCAATGTCGATCGGCGCGCTAAGCCCGGAGGCACATGAAGCACTGGCCGAAGCGATGAACAGCATCGGCGGTAATTCCAACTCCGGCGAAGGCGGCGAAGACCCGGCGCGCTACGGCACCAATAAAGTGTCACGCATTAAGCAGGTGGCCTCTGGTCGCTTCGGTGTCACCCCGGCGTACCTGGTTAACGCCGACGTGATTCAGATTAAAGTCGCCCAGGGTGCGAAACCGGGAGAAGGTGGTCAGCTACCGGGTGATAAAGTGACCCCGTACATCGCCAAACTGCGCTACTCGGTACCGGGCGTGACGCTGATCTCCCCGCCGCCGCACCACGATATCTACTCTATCGAGGATTTAGCGCAGCTGATTTTCGATCTGAAGCAGGTGAACCCGAAGGCGATGATCTCCGTGAAGCTGGTGTCCGAACCGGGCGTCGGTACCATCGCGACCGGCGTGGCGAAAGCCTACGCTGACCTGATCACCATCGCCGGTTATGACGGCGGCACCGGCGCGAGCCCGCTCTCTTCAGTAAAATACGCAGGCTGTCCGTGGGAACTGGGCCTGGTGGAAACCCAGCAGGCGCTGGTCGCCAACGGCCTGCGTCATAAGATCCGTTTGCAGGTCGATGGCGGTCTGAAAACCGGCGTGGATATCATCAAAGCGGCGATCCTCGGTGCAGAAAGCTTCGGCTTCGGTACCGGCCCGATGGTGGCGCTGGGCTGTAAATACCTGCGTATTTGCCATCTCAACAACTGTGCAACCGGTGTGGCAACCCAGGACGACAAACTGCGCAAGAACCATTATCACGGTCTGCCGTTCAAAGTAACCAACTACTTTGAGTTTATCGCTCGCGAAACGCGCGAACTGATGGCGCAGCTTGGCGTGACGCGTCTGGTGGATCTGATTGGCCGTACCGACCTGCTGAAAGAACTGGACGGGTTTACCGCCAAACAGCAGAAACTGGCGCTGTCCCGGCTGCTGGAAACCGCGGAGCCGCATCCCGGCAAAGCGTTGTACTGCACCGAGAACAACCCGCCGTTTGATAACGGTGTACTGAACGCACAGTTGCTGCAACAGGCGAAACCGTATGTTGATGAGCGCCAGAGCAAAACCTTCTGGTTCGATATTCGTAACACCGATCGTTCTGTTGGCGCGTCGCTCTCGGGATATATTGCTCAGACCCACGGCGATCAGGGGCTGGCCTCTGACCCAATTAAAGCGCACTTCAGCGGTACCGCAGGCCAGAGCTTCGGTGTCTGGAACGCGGGCGGCGTGGAGCTGTACCTGACCGGCGATGCTAACGACTATGTCGGCAAAGGCATGGCGGGTGGTCTGCTGGCGGTGCGTCCTCCGGTCGGTTCCGCTTTCCGTAGCCATGAAGCGAGCATCATTGGCAACACCTGCCTGTATGGTGCGACCGGGGGTCGTCTGTATGCCGCAGGGCGTGCGGGTGAGCGTTTCGGGGTGCGTAACTCCGGTGTGATCACCGTGGTGGAAGGGATTGGCGACAACGGGTGCGAATACATGACCGGCGGAATCGTCTGTATCCTCGGCAAAACCGGAGTGAACTTCGGCGCGGGTATGACGGGCGGGTTTGCCTACGTGCTGGATGAAGATGGTGAGTTCCGTAAACGTGTAAACCCGGAACTGGTCGAAGTGCTGGGCGTTGACGAACTGGCTATCCACGAAGAGCATCTGCGTGGCCTGATCACCGAACACGTGCAGCATACCGGTTCTCAGCGCGGGGAAGAGATTCTGGCTAACTGGTCAGCCTTCGCTAACAAATTCGCGCTGGTTAAACCGAAGTCCAGTGATGTGAAAGCACTGTTGGGTCACCGTAGTCGTAGCGCAGCAGAGCTGCGTGTGCAGGCGCAGTAAGGGGTAGCAGCAATGAGTCAGAACGTATACCAATTTATCGACCTGCAGCGCGTTGATCCGCCGAAGAAGCCGCTGAAGATCCGCAAAATCGAGTTTATCGAAATCTACGAACCGTTTTCAGAAGGTCAGGCAAAAGCACAGGCGGATCGTTGTCTTTCCTGCGGTAACCCGTACTGTGAGTGGAAATGCCCGGTTCATAACTACATTCCGAACTGGCTGAAGCTCGCCAATGAAGGACGCATTTTTGAAGCTGCGGAACTGTCTCACCAGACCAACACGCTGCCGGAAGTGTGCGGTCGCGTGTGCCCGCAGGACCGTTTGTGTGAAGGTTCTTGCACGCTGAACGACGAGTTCGGTGCCGTCACCATCGGCAACATCGAGCGTTATATCAATGATAAAGCGTTCGAAATGGGCTGGCGTCCGGATATGACCGGCGTTCGCCAGACTGACAAGCGGGTTGCGATCATCGGTGCCGGTCCAGCCGGGCTGGCTTGTGCCGACGTGTTGACCCGCAATGGCGTGAAGGCCGTGGTGTTTGACCGTCATCCAGAGATTGGCGGCCTGCTGACCTTTGGCATTCCGGCCTTCAAGCTGGAAAAAGAGGTGATGACTCGCCGCCGTGAAATTTTCACTGGCATGGGAATCGAGTTCAAACTGAATGTGGAAGTGGGACGTGACGTACAGCTCGACGACCTGCTGCAAGAGTACGATGCGGTATTCCTCGGCGTCGGCACCTATCAGTCCATGCGTGGCGGGCTGGAAAACGAAGACGCCGATGGCGTATTCGATGCCCTGCCGTTCCTGATCGCCAATACGAAGCAGATCATGGGCTTTGGTGAAACCACCGACGAACCGTACGTCAATATGGAAGGTAAACGCGTGGTGGTGCTGGGCGGTGGCGATACCGCCATGGACTGCGTGCGGACCTCCGTTCGTCAGGGCGCAACGCATGTCACCTGTGCCTATCGCCGTGACGAAGAAAACATGCCGGGTTCCCGACGCGAAGTGAAAAACGCGCGTGAAGAAGGTGTGGAGTTCCAGTTCAACGTGCAGCCGCTGGGTATTGAAATCAATGCGAATGGTAAAGTCAGCGGCGTGAAAATGGCACGTACCGAAATGGGTGCGCCGGATGCGAAAGGCCGCCGTCGTGCGGAAATCGTCCCCGGTTCCGAACATGTGGTTCCGGCGGATGCCGTTGTGATGGCGTTTGGCTTCCGCCCCCATAACATGGAGTGGCTGGCAAAACACAGCGTCGAACTGGATTCTCAGGGCCGTATTATCGCGCCGGAAGGCAGCGATAACGCCTTCCAGACCAGCAATCCGAAAATCTTCGCCGGCGGTGACATTGTGCGTGGTTCGGATCTGGTGGTGACCGCCATTGCCGAAGGCCGCAAAGCGGCTGACGGGATCATGAACTGGCTGGAAGTGTAGTAAACCTTTCTGACTCCCCTGCTCTGAGTTCTCGCTCAGGGATGGGGAGTCACCCTTTCTTTTCGCAATATCCCACCTTCATTCTTCGAAAGCGGCTCGCAAATTTCGCCGTAAATGAATGTAATGGGCTGAGAAGAATTGACCGTATATCCCCTTAAGTGTACTGATAACGATATATTTTCAATATATAACTATCATGTCAGGGATAATATGATATGTGTAAAGCGTAAGGCCGGATGGTAATAACCATCCGGCATTTTCATGCGCCTAACAGGCTGGCGCGAACCTTGACGACAACTTTCTTAATCTCTTTCGGTTCTCCCACGCTGCACCCCGGTTTGTGCGGCTCTCCGGGCATAAACACCGCGAACATGCCTGGCTGTAGGGTAATGGTCTGACTACCCGCTATCTCGCGACAAAGCTGATAATCCTCCTCAACATGTACCTCTTCACATTGCCGCGCAGAATCCGCCACGCCGAAATGAATGCGTTCCTCTCCCGCCAGCAGTAGCTGGATATCGATGTATTGCTCGTGCAGTTCGGCCTTTTTCTCTGAGGCCGATTGCGTGGCAAACTGCATTACGTTCATAAAGATATCGTCCCCGCGTAGCTCAACGCGACCAGGGGATTGCTCCTGCGGTCTGGCGGTCAACGCCAGCGTCAGCGCCTCTTCCAGCACGGGATGTAAACCGGCAGCAGACAACGAACGAACTTCACCTAATATCATCTTTCTCCCCTTTCGCTAACAATGCCGCGCCCAGCAGTCCCGCGTCGTGGCGGTAGTGTGCCGGGCTTAATTCTACGTGATAAACCGAAGGCATCCGTTCGAGACAGGCGCGGACCTGCGACAGATACCCCTGCGCCAGCCCAACGCTGCCGCCGACAACCACCCGCTGACAATCGGTGACCGCTTTCGTATCGGCAATCAGCCGTGCCAGCACCTGTGCGGAGTCAGCGACAAGTCGGTGGGCCTGTTCATCCCCTTCTGCCGCGCGGGCAAAAATGGTTTTCGCATCGCATCCGGCAAGCGAGCCTTGCGCTGCGGCAGCAATACCGCGTCCCGACGCGATAGCCTCGACACATCCCACTCGTCCACAGCCGCACACCGGCCCATTAGGGTCCGCGAGGGTATGACCCAGGTGTCCGGCCAAACCACCGGTACCGGTGACTAGCTGACCGTCGTTGACCACACCGCCGCCGACGCCGGTTGAAACGGTGATAAACACCATATCCCGCGTTTCATCGGCAATTGCATGATATTCCGCCCATGCGGCAGCCTGTGCATCGTTGATCGCCAGCGTTGGTAAGCCGGTGAGGGCTTCTAACGTCTGCACCAGCGGAAAGTGAAGCAACCCGCCCAAATTAGAGGGATTTATCGCCAACAGGTGGCCTTCGCGGATAATCCCCGTCGAGGCTATCGCCACCCGATGCGCTTGCGACTGCAACGGTTGCACCAGTGTTTTCAGCGCGTCGCGTAGTGCCGGAGACGTTTTACTGGCAGGGGTGGGCAACTCACGACGTTCGCGAATCTGCAAATCATCCTCCACCAGCGCGGCGGCGAGTTTCGTACCGCCAATATCAATGGCCAGCGTCGTCATAGCACCGCCCTTTTCAACGCTGTGTTATACCATTCACAGATGTGCTCCAGCCGGGTAATCGCAGATCCGACCGTCACTGCCCAGGCGCCGTGACGCATTGCTTCACCGGCCTGCGCCGGGGTATTGTAGCGACCTTCAGCAATCACCCGGCACCCGGCTTCACTCAGCGATTTCACCAGCACCAGATCCGGTTCATCAGGGGTTTCTGCGGTGGTGTAACCCGAAAGCGTGGTGCCAATAATGTCTGCACCGAGCGCCTGACAGGCCAGGCCGTCCTCCTGCGAGGAGCAATCGGCCATTGCCAGCAACTGGTGGTGATGGATACGCGCCAGTAGCACCGCAACCGGCACCGGACGCACGCGGTCGGTGCCATCAATCGCGATAATGTCCGCGCCAGCCTGCGCCAGCGCATCGACATCCTCCAGAAACGCGGTGATGCGCACTGGAGAATCCGCGAGATCGCGTTTGAGAATACCGATTATCGGTACGGAAACCACGGCACGCGTCGCATTCAGATTCTCAATCCCTTCAATACGTAACGCGACGGCCCCAGCCTGCTCTGCCGCCAGCGCCATCGCCGCCACAATCTCGGGTTTATCCAGTGGGCTGCCGGGAACTGGCTGACAGGAGACAATCAAACCACCACGCGCGGCAATGCTTTTATCCAGTTGTGCAAGTAACGACATACTTCTTCCCTTACGTGTATTGCCCGGTGCAGGACCGGGCAAGTGGATTAACTTTTGCTTTTGACTAAGGGGCTTTTATCGCCGCCGAACGGGATAGCGCCGCTGAACGGCTTACCGTCAATGGCGTCATGGGTACGCAGCGCCTCCGGTCGCAGCCAGCGCTGGACGCGGGATGGCATATCCAGACCAATCAGTAGAATCACCACAAAGGTCAGGCTGAAAGAGAGCGATCCCAGCGCGGTGCCCAGATCCAGTCGTTGGGCAATCAGCGCCCCCAGGATCGGTGCCAGCGCCCCGCCGAGCGCCCCGACGTTATAGGTGAAACCCAGACCCGCCGCACGCTGATCGGTATCGAAATAACCGCCAATCAGTTTCGGTAAGATTCCGGAGATCCCTTGCCCCAGCATCTGCTGGAAAAACAGAAGTAAACCAAGTACCCAGACATTGGTACCGCCAATGGCAAACACCGGAATGATCAGCAGTTGTGAGGCCAACAGACTGTAAACATAAGCTTTGCGGGTCCCCAGCCAGTCACCAAGGAAGCCACCGACGCAGCAGCCGACCGCAGCACCAAAGCCGCTAAAGAAGAGTACGCGCGCCACGGTGGAAGGATCGTATGCCAGTTCCGTTTTCAGATAGGTGGGCAACAGCGCCTGAATCGGCCACGAGTAGAGGAAAGCAAACAGGACAACAATCATGAGCATCACGCCCGTCGGCCAGCGCTTGCCGCTACTTTGTACCATGAAGCTGATAAAGATCACCGCACACAGCAAACCCAGTACCGCGACAATCGCCGCATTTTGCAGGTCCCCGGCAAAACAGAACCACAGTGCGATCGCCGCCGCTGTCGTCATCAGAATGTTGACGACGCGATGTTCACCCCGATAAAGAATATCGACCATCGTGCGTACCGGCGCTTTGCCTTCATGCTTCTCTTTCCAGTCCTCTGCTTCCGGTATGTTTTTGCGTAGCCAGAGGGCAAAAATAATCGGCAGAATGCCAATGAAGAACAGCGCGCGCCAGCCCCAGACCGGCACCACCAGGCTGTAGACCTGAGCCGCAATCACGGCACCAACGGAGAACCCCGAGATCAGAAAACCACTGGCCTTATTACGCAGATGTTTTGGCCAGCTTTCAATAACATAGGTCGCACTGGAACCGTATTCGCCCGCCATCCCCATGCCAATCACCAGTCGGGCGATAAACATAGTGGTGTAACCCGGCGCAAAACCACAGGCCAGCGTTCCCATTGAGAACAGAATAATACTGGTGACCATCGCCAGACGACGCCCATACCGGTCACCCATCGCGCCCAGCATTAACCCGCCAAACCAGCGGGAAATAAAGGCTGCCGAAATCAGGCTCGCCGCCTGAACCGTCGTCAGCCCGAACTCTCCTTGTACTTCCGTCAGCACAAGGGCTATCAACACAAAATCAAAACCATCCAGCAAATATCCCAACCATGCGGCGGAGAATGCCCGCCATTGCGCCCGGTTGAGATGGCGATACCACGGGATGCTTTGGGTAGAAGTACTCATTTTACTCTCCCGACGATTTTTGTTGTTGTGCCGGATGACGATTCAGCCTTATCCGGCACACGATGCTTTTTTGTCGGCCGGGTAAGCGCAGCGCCCCCGGCACTACGTTACGCGGTTACGCCTTCTCTGCCATTAACTGCTGCGCCAACGCCTTCAGTTCCGGCAGATATTTTTCATCCACGGGGGCAAACGGCTTACGGCACAGCGGTACAGAAACCACGTCCATATAGTGCAGAACCGTTTTCAGCCCACGGAACACGCCAGCCTTAATGAGGAGATCGATAACCTTATTGCACTCTGTTTGCAGTTTTTGCGCAGTCCGGATATCTCCTTCTTTGAGCGCTTTCACAATTCCCAGATATCGCCAGCCCATGATGTTGTAAGTGCTGCCGATACCGCCGTCCGCTCCGGCCAGCAGGCCTGAAGCGAAAATTTCGTCATAACCGTTATAAAGCACCAGATCCGGATGCGCGCGACGGATCTGCTCCATCTGGAACAGATCGCCCGATGTTTGCTTCAGTGCACCTACGCCCGGCAGGGTGACCAACGTGTTGATCTGATCCAGCGTTAACTTCACGCCGCTCAACGCCGGAATGTTATAGACCACCATCGGCAAACCATCCGCCGAATCAATAATGGCCCGGTAATGATCGCAGTGCTCTTCAAAGCTGAACGGATAGTAGAACGGCGTCACCGCAGAGACCGCGTCAAAGCCGTAACCATGCGCGGCACGGGCGAGCTGCTGGCTCTCATGGGTGCTGACCGTTCCAACGTGAGCGATCAGCGTAACTTTGCCCTTCGCCTCTTCCGCGACGACTTCCAGCACCTGCTCCCTTTCCGCACAGCTCTGTACAAAGGCTTCGCCGGTGGAACCGCCCACGTACAGCCCATCGATCCCCTGAGCGATGTTAAAACGCACCAGCCGGCGCAGGCTTTCAATATCCAGCTTCTGTTGGTTATCGAAAGGGGTTAACAACGCTGGCATTACGCCTCGTAAATCTTTTGCCATAACGACCTCTGTCATGATTAGTGTTATCTAACTACATACCTTTATACCTGTTATACCAGATCAAATAAGCAGCAATACAATACAGAACGCTTATAGTGCGATCTGCTTCACTAAACGATCGTCAGGATCGCGATCACTTACGCATTTTTGAATGTTGACCGAGGGCGTGCCAGGTGGCGGAAACGCTGTTGAGATGAGATTGCAGTGCGCGATCGGCCTCATCTGGATCGCGTCGGCGAATCGCATCAACGATAGCGATATGCTGCTGATAACTTACGTTATTATGCTCGAAGAGCTCGCGATCCGGCACGGTCGGGCGAGCGGCGATCAGCCAGTCCAGCAGCGCAACGTGGATCGCCATAAAGATCGGATTGCCGGGGATCTCCGCCAGCACGCGATGAAAATCGACATCTGAACGGATGAACAGCGTATTGTCATCCAGCGACTGGCTGTTGATCTCCAGCGCTTTTGCCAGCAGATCGATCTGTTCTTCTGTGGCATTCTCCGCTGCATAACGCACGAGACTGGACTCAAAGAACAGGCGCAACTGCTCAAAGTGGGCAATGCCGCCAGGATGTGCGAGGAAATCTTTTGCCATTCCGGACAGCTCACCAATGATGGTATCCGCCGAAGGACGGGAAACACGGGCACGTTCGCCGTTGTTGATTTGCACCAGGCCTTTACGCTTCAGCGCGGCCAGTGCCTCACGCACAGAGGGACGACCGACGTTGAAAAAGGCCATCAGTTCCCGTTCGGACGGCAACTGTTCCCCCTCGCCGAACTCACGGCGACGGATCATCTGCTCTAACTCTTCCTCGACCATTTCCGACAGCTTTTTTCGCGCCAGCGGACGACGGCGAAGGCTACGCCCAATAGTGGCTGGAGAATCTTCTGCTTGAGAATCGAATGCGTTCATAAGACCTATTTGCGAGTCACGGTGACAAACAACAGCAGGCTCATCGTAACACAGGATCGGAAGGAGGGTGAAACCACGGTCGGTGCGATCAAAAACAGGCCCAGCGGGGCCTGTTTTCATCTATTTAACAACACGTAATGCCGGTCGCCCACCACGCGGCGGCGGCGGATCGTCATCCGGATTGTTGTCATCGTCATGATCCGGTTTATCACCATCAATGACTGACATAACGGTTTCGCTCTCTGCGCCAGATGTCGCGTCATCATCATTAAGACTGGCAACATCTTCGTCATAGGCCGCTTCCGGTTCAAACATCGTTCCGGCACCGTTTTCACGCGCATAAATAGCCAGCACTGCCGCTAATGGCACAGAAACCTGACGCGGAACGCCGCCGAAACGCGCATTAAAACGCACCTCATCGTTAGCCAGTTCCAGATTCCCCACCGCGCGCGGTGCAATGTTCAGGACAATCTGCCCGTCGCGGGCATATTCCATCGGAACATGCACACCCGGCAACGTCACATCCACCACCAGGTGCGGCGTGAGCTGGTTGTCCAGCAACCACTCATAAAATGCACGCAGCAGATACGGACGGCGCGGTGTTAGCTGTGACAAATCCATCAGTATTAACCCCGGCCAAGACGCATTTCGCGTTCAGCTTCGGTTAAGGACGCCAGGAAAGAATCACGCTCAAAGACGCGGGTCATGTAACCCTTCAGCTCTTTCGCGCCCGCACCGCTGAACTCAATACCCAGCTGCGGCAGACGCCACAACAGCGGCGCCAGGTAGCAATCCACCAGGCTGAATTCATCGCTCAGGAAATACGGTTTCTGACCGAATACCGGTGCAATCGCCTGCAGTTCTTCACGCAGTTGTTTGCGAGCAACGTCAGCTTCTGAAGCAGACCCGTTAACGATGACGTTCATCAGCGTATACCAGTCTTTTTCGATACGGTGCATGTACAGGCGGCTTTCGCCACGTGCTACCGGGTAAACCGGCATTAATGGCGGATGCGGGAAACGCTCATCCAGGTATTCCATAATGATGCGAGATTCCCACAGGGTCAGCTCACGATCTACCAGTGTCGGGACGCTCTGATTCGGGTTGAGGTCAATCAGATCCTGAGGTGGATTGTCCTTTTCCACGTGCTCGATCTCGAAACTTACACCTTTCTCAGCCAGCACAATGCGGACCTGATGGCTATAGATGTCAGTAGGACCAGAAAACAGCGTCATTACCGAACGTTTGTTGGCAGCGACAGCCATGAAAACCTCCAGGTATATTCAGAATTTTTACTGCTACCAGCCATCGCATGGCCAGTCAGAAGTGATGTCACCCACGTCGGAAAAGTCATCATCGTTCAAAAAGCAAACAAAAAATGAGCAATACCCGATATTTGGGCAGAAAATTGGATGATAGTTTACCAGATTTTGTGACCTTTGTGGTGAGTCGATTCTGGAAATGGGGAAAAAGAGGGTTTTGTCAGAGGATTACGCCAGATTTATCCATAAAAAAACCCGCCGAAGCGGGTTTTTTCGCCAACCGTAATCTGCCAAAGGCAGAAAACAATTAACGTTTGGAGAACTGCGGACGACGACGTGCTTTACGCAGGCCGACTTTCTTACGTTCAACCTGACGAGCATCACGAGTAACGAAGCCTGCTTTACGCAGTTCGGAACGCAGGGACTCGTCGTACTCCATCAGAGCGCGGGTGATACCGTGACGGATCGCACCAGCCTGACCAGAGATACCACCACCTTTAACAGTGATGTACAGATCCAGTTTCTCAACCATGTCGACCAGTTCCAGCGGCTGACGAACTACCATGCGGGCAGTTTCACGACCGAAGTACTGTTCCAGAGAACGTTGATTGATAACGATTTTGCCGTTGCCCGGTTTGATGAAAACGCGAGCTGCGGAACTTTTGCGGCGACCAGTGCCGTAGTATTGATTTTCAGCCATTGCCTATAATCCCGATTAGATGTCAAGAACTTGCGGTTGCTGTGCCGCGTGGTTGTGCTCGTTGCCAGCGTAAACTTTCAGTTTACGGAACATAGCACGACCCAGCGGGCCTTTTGGCAGCATGCCTTTAACCGCGATTTCAATCACACGCTCAGGACGGCGAGCAATCATCTCTTCAAAGGTCGCTTCTTTGATACCACCGATGTGACCGGTGTGGTGATAGTACACTTTGTCAGTACGCTTGTTGCCGGTTACAGCAACTTTGTCAGCGTTCAGAACGATGATGTAATCACCGGTATCTACGTGCGGAGTGTATTCCGCTTTATGCTTACCGCGCAGGCGAATAGCCAGTTCAGTAGCCAGACGGCCCAGAGTTTTACCGGTCGCGTCAACAACGTACCAGTCGCGTTTTACGGTTTCTGGTTTAGCTGTAAAAGTTTTCATTAAAAGCTTACCCAATAAATAAGTTACACGTTGGTGAACACCCAAACGTTATGTCAGTTGAGGTTCACACGACAAAGTCCGGCAAACCTACCCCTTCGAATAGCCAATGCCAGCACACAAAAAGTTTTGGGAAAAAAACTTTCTTGTAACGTGGGGTCGCAAGATTATAGAGAAGTCGGGGTCAAAGATCGACCCCTTTCTGTGATTTGCACAACAGTTTATTGGCCGCGATCAGGGCATGTGTTCTTGCTTGAGATATTCCTCGCTCTGCATCTCCTGCAAACGCGACAGACAGCGCTGGAATTCGAACTTCAGTCGCTCCCCCTGATACACCTTATATAAAGGCACAGCGGCGCTTACCACCAGCTTGACGTGGCGTTCGTAAAATTCATCCACCAGCGCGATAAAACGACGCGCTTCGCTTTCCATTAACGGTGTCATCACCGGCACGTCAAACAGCATAACCGTATGGTAGAGGCGTGACAGCGCAATATAGTCGTGCTGGCTGCGGGCATCAATGCACAGCGTATGAAATGAGACCGCCAGCGTCTGGTTTTCCATGCCCAGCGTCGGCAATGGACGATGATTAATCTCCAGAACCGGTCCCTGCTGTTCACGTTTGGTGCCAGCCAGCACCAGCCAGAGGTTATCCATCTGCTGCTGCGTTTCATTATTCAGTGGTGAGAGCCACAAATGCGCCTGGGTCAACGTCCGCAGACGATAATCCACGCCTGCGTCTACGTTCATGATGTCGCAATGCTGCTTAATCGCATCGATGGCGGGAAGAAAACGCGTACGCTGTAACCCGTTACGGTACAGCTCATCTGGCGGAATATTCGAAGTTGCCACCAGCGTAATACCGCGCGCAAACAGCGCCTTCATCAGGCCGCCGAGCAGCATGGCATCGGTAATATCAGACACAAAAAACTCATCAAAGCACAGCACATCTGTTTCTGCCTTAAAACGGTCGGCCACGATGTCGAGCGGATCGGTTTGTCCCTGCAACGCGGTTAACTCCTCATGCACGCGCAGCATGAAGCGATGGAAGTGCAGACGCTGCTTACGAACGCCAGGCAGGCTGTGGTAGAACAGATCCATCAGCCAGGTTTTCCCCCGACCAACGCCCCCCCACATATATAAGCCTCGCACCGGCGCGCTGTGTACCTCTTCCTTTTTCCCCAGCAGTTTGCCCACGCGGGCCATAAAACCTTTTGCGTCGGAAACCGCAGGGGGGTTCGCCGTTAACGCCTGGTAAATGCTCTCCAGACGATTGACCGCTTCTCTCTGCACGTCGTCGGGTTGGTGAGTGCCTTCGTTAATGGCTTTCAGGTAACGCGATGTGGGGGTAAAGCTCTGCATGATGTTATTGTTATTCCTTGAAAATCGGTGTGCCGTCGTTCACGGTTGACGAAAAAAAGGCCGTTCTACACTACGCGATATAAAGACGGGATTCCACTTCTGTGGGATTAGCGGTTATAGTGGCAGTATCAGGCGCAGGCATGGAGCCTAAAGCCAACACCCTACGGAAACAAAAGACAACGGGAGATGTTCATGACCTGGGAATATGCGCTAATTGGGTTAGTCGTCGGCATCATCGTCGGTGCTGTAGCCATGCGTTTTGGTAACCGGAAATTACGCCAGCAACAGGCGTTGCAGTACGAACTGGAAAAGAATAAAGCTGAACTGGAAGAGTACCGCGAAGAACTGGTCAGCCATTTTGCCCGCAGCGCCGAGTTGCTGGACACCATGGCTCACGATTACCGTCAGCTGTATCAGCACATGGCGAAAAGCTCCAGCAGCCTGCTGCCGGAACTGTCTGCGGAATCTAACCCGTTCCGTAACCGTCTGGCTGAATCTGAAGCCGGCAACGACCAGGCTCCGGTACAAATGCCGCGTGACTACTCCGAAGGCGCATCCGGCCTGCTGCGTAGTGGCGCAAAGCGCGACTGACTGCACAGCGATAATATTTTTCCTGGGCGCAGCGATTGCGCCCACCTCTTCTCTCCCGTCCCGACTATCATTTAATCATTATCCGCATTGTTAGCAGACTGAAAATTCAATAACATCAAACTGTTTTGAATCGTCTTTCCCTTTACTCAAGGTACGAGAGCAGGATCAATGAAAATACAAACCCAGCTGTTGAGTGCATTAGCGTTAAGTGTCGGGTTAACTCTCTCGGCGCCGTTTCAGGCCATTGCGTCGATCCCAGGCCAGGTTCCCGGCCAGCCCGCGCTTCCCAGTCTTGCCCCGATGCTCGAAAAAGTGCTGCCTGCCGTCGTTAGCGTGAAGGTTGAAGGCACCGCCACTCAAACGCAGAAAGTCCCGGAAGAGTTTAAAAAATTCTTTGGCGATGATCTGCCCGATCAGCAGGCACAGCCGTTTGAAGGACTGGGTTCCGGGGTCATTATCGATGCCGCAAAAGGCTATGTTCTGACCAACAATCATGTGATTAATCAGGCGCAGAAAATCAGCGTTCAGTTGAATGACGGGCGTGAATTCGAGGCCAAACTGATTGGCAGCGACGATCAAAGCGACATCGCCCTGCTGCAAATTCAAAACGCCAGCAAGCTGACGCAAATCGCCATCGCCGACTCGGATAAACTGCGCGTTGGTGATTTTGCTGTGGCGGTCGGTAACCCGTTTGGTCTGGGGCAAACCGCCACCTCCGGTATCGTCTCCGCGCTGGGACGCAGTGGGTTGAACCTGGAAGGTCTGGAGAACTTTATTCAAACCGATGCTTCAATCAACCGCGGGAACTCCGGCGGCGCGCTACTTAACCTGAACGGCGAGCTGATCGGTATTAACACCGCTATTCTTGCGCCTGGCGGCGGCAGCGTCGGGATTGGTTTTGCCATCCCCAGCAATATGGCCCGCATCCTGGCGCAGCAGCTGATTCAGTTTGGTGAAATCAAGCGGGGCCTGTTGGGGATTAAAGGGACCGAAATGTCCGCCGACATCGCCAAAGCATTCAAGATAGATGTGCAGCGCGGTGCCTTTGTCAGCGAAGTACTGCCAAACTCCGGTTCAGCCAAAGCGGGCATTAAGTCCGGCGATGTGATTACCAGTCTCAACGGCAAACCGCTCAACAGTTTTGCTGAACTGCGTTCCCGGATTGCCACCACAGAACCCGGTACTAAAGTGAAGCTGGGCCTGTTGCGTAACGGCAAACCGCTGGAAGTGGAAGTGACGCTTGATACCAGCACCTCGTCATCTGCCAGCGCGGAGATGATTGCCCCGGCATTACAGGGTGCGACGCTGAGCGATGGTCAGCTCAAAGACGGCAGCAAAGGTATCAAAATTGACAGCGTTGAAAAGAGCAGTCCCGCCGCACAGGCTGGTTTGCAAAAGGATGATGTGATCATCGGGGTCAACCGTGACCGCGTGAATTCTATCGCTGAGATGCGCAAAGTGCTGGAAGCCAAACCGTCCATTATTGCGCTACAAATCGTCCGCGGTAACGAGAGCATTTATCTGCTCCTGCGTTAAATCCAGACGACCGGGCATCAGCCTCGCGTGTGATGTCCGGTTAACTCGTGATATGCTGCTGCCGTTCCCTTTATTAATGACGCCTCCATCATGTTAGTGAAGCTCTTACGTTCGGTCGCAATTGGTTTGATTGTTGGTGCCATTCTTCTGGCCGCCATGCCTTCGCTACGCAAAATCAACACGCTTTCTGCACCGCAATATGACAGTGCCGACGAGACGCCCGCCAGCTATAACTCTGCGGTACGTCGTGCGGCCCCCGCTGTGGTCAACGTCTATAACCGCAGTATGAACAGCACCGCGCATAATCAGCTGGAAATCCGCACCCTGGGTTCAGGTGTAATCATGGATCAGCGCGGCTACATCATTACCAACAAGCATGTGATCAACGATGCCGATCAAATCATCGTCGCCTTGCAGGATGGACGTGTGTTTGAAGCGCTGCTGGTTGGCTCCGATACGCTGACCGACCTGGCGGTACTGAAAATCAACGCCACTGGCGGTCTGCCGACGATTCCGATCAACGCCGGGCGTTCACCGCATATCGGTGACGTAGTCCTGGCGATCGGTAACCCTTATAATCTCGGACAAACCATCACCCAGGGCATTATCAGCGCCACGGGGCGTATCGGCCTGAACCCAACCGGACGGCAGAACTTCCTGCAAACGGATGCCTCGATCAACCACGGTAACTCTGGTGGGGCGCTAGTGAACTCGCTGGGTGAGCTCATGGGTATCAACACCCTGTCGTTCGATAAAAGCAATGACGGCGAAACGCCGGAAGGGATCGGCTTTGCCATTCCGTTCCAGCTGGCAACCAAAATTATGGATAAGCTGATCCGCGATGGTCGTGTTATCCGTGGCTACATTGGGATTGGTGGTCGTGAAATTGCCCCACTGCACACGCAGGGCGGCGGTATGGACCAAATCCAGGGGATCGTCGTGAACGAAGTGGCGCCGGATGGCCCGGCGGCGCAGGCCGGTATTCAGGTTAACGACCTGATTATCTCCGTGAACAGCAGACCGGCGGTCTCCGCACTGGAAACCATGGACCAGGTAGCAGAGATTCGACCAGGTTCGGTCATTCCGGTGATTGTCATGCGTGATGATAAGAAGCTGACGCTACAGGTCACTATTCAGGAATACCCGGCAACCAATTAGTTATCGGCAATCAGGCAATAAAAAACCGGAGACATATTGCTCCGGTTTTTTTATGGCTTCGCGGTTCGCTTACTTGTTAACGAACTCTTCACCCAGTTGAATATCTTTCTTCAGGGTATCCAGCATACCTTCCAGCGCATTCTGCTCGAATGCGCTCAGTTTGCCGATAGACTGACGCTCTTCGACGCCGTTTTTACCCAGCAGCAGCGGCTGCGAGAAGAAACGTGCGTACTGGCCGTCACCTTCAACGTAGGCACATTCTACAACGCCTTTTTCGCCCTGCAGCGCGCGCACCAAAGAAAGACCGAAACGAGCGGCCGCCTGGCCCATTGACAGGGTTGCCGATCCGCCACCCGCCTTCGCTTCAACCACTTCGGTACCTGCGTTCTGAATACGCTTGGTCAGGTCAGCGACTTCCTGGTCAGTGAAGCTCACGCCCGGGATCTGCGACAGCAGTGGCAGAATAGTCACGCCAGAGTGTCCGCCGATAACCGGAACTTCAACTTCAGTCGGCAGTTTACCTTTCAGTTCCGCCACAAAGGTGTTGGAGCGGATGATGTCCAGCGTGGTCACGCCAAACAGTTTATTTTTGTCGTAAACGCCCGCTTTTTTCAGTACTTCTGCTGCAATAGCGACAGTGGTGTTCACCGGGTTGGTGATGATACCGATGCAGGCTTTCGGACAGGTCGTCGCGATCTGCTGTACCAGGTTCTTCACGATGCCCGCATTGACGTTAAACAGGTCGGAACGATCCATACCCGGTTTACGCGCTACACCTGCGGAGATCAGCACCACGTCCGCACCGTGCAGTGCAGGGGTCGCGTCTTCACCGGAGAAGCCTTTGATTTTCACAGCAGTTGGGATATGGCTAAGATCTACAGCCACACCGGGAGTCACTGGAGCGATGTCGTACAGGGAGAGTTCTGAACCTGAAGGCAGTTGGGTTTTTAACAGTAGTGCAAGCGCCTGGCCGATACCGCCGGCAGCGCCGAGGACTGCGACTTTCATCCTAAACTCCTTATTATATTGATAAACTAGTGTTTGTTGCTCCGCGGCGGCGACGTTAAACCACAAATTCGATGAATACAATCACCCGTATTCAATTCTGTGTTGTCACGCGAATTTAGCTTTTATGCATTTAATTGACGTAATCCGAAGCTGTCTGTGCAGTAGAGCAACTTTCCAACAGGTGGTGACAATATACCCTACTACCAGCCCAAAACAACATCAATTTGATAACAATTAATTTACTTTTAAGCTTATTTGCGAGGCGTGACACAGGCATGTTTCTTGATAACAATATTTGATAAAATTCCGCTCTTTCATAACATTATTTCAGCCTTCACTTGGGCAGACTATTTGCATAAAAATTCATCTGTATGCATAATAATGTTGTTTCCACTCTCATACTACGGGTGACTTATGCGAAGCTCAGCTAAGCAAGAAGAATTAGTTAAAGCGTTTAAAGCGCTACTTAAAGAAGAAAAATTCAGCTCTCAGGGCGAAATTGTCCTCGCATTGCAGGATCAAGGCTTTGATAACATCAACCAGTCCAAAGTGTCACGCATGCTGACAAAGTTTGGGGCAGTCCGTACCCGCAATGCGAAAATGGAGATGGTGTACTGCCTCCCGGCTGAACTGGGCGTACCCACCACCTCCAGCCCACTGAAAAACCTGGTTCTTGATATCGATTTTAACGATGCAGTGGTGGTGATCCACACAAGTCCTGGCGCGGCGCAGTTGATCGCCCGCCTGCTGGACTCGCTGGGTAAAGCTGAAGGCATTCTGGGCACCATCGCCGGGGATGACACCATCTTTACCACCCCGGCTAATGGCTTTACGGTAAAAGATCTCTACGAAGCCATTCTGGAGCTGTTCGAACAAGAGCTCTGACCCTCTCACCCCGTCGTCTGAGGCGGCGGGGTAAAACCCTGCTTTAACGTTCACTTCCCGTTATTTTATCTACCTGTTATTTAGCAAATAGTGCGTTTATCTGCCCAAAATCATTCAAGCAGTGAATATGCTCCTGCAAAACCGCACAAATCGCAAAATTTCATATCCATATGATTTTATTAGATATAAACAAAAAACCATCATTTTTTAATTCCAGACAGGCATAAAAAAATAAATTTTCATTACTTACGCATCGCTGAAACCATTAGCGTGGTATTAATTTATCACGTGATTAGTGTATACTTGATTTTGTGATGAGGGTCACGAAACGAAGACCCCCAATAATAAATTCGACGAGGTACTTATCATGAAAATCAAAACAACTGTTGCTGCGTTAAGCGTTCTCTCTGTTCTTTCATTCGGCGCATTCGCCGCAGATTCTATCAACGCAGAACAAGCACAAAATCGCGAAGCGATTGGCTCTGTCTCCGTAAGTGCAATCGGCTCCAGCCCAATGGACATGCATGAAATGCTGAACAAGAAAGCCCAGGAAAAAGGCGCATCAGCGTATCAGATCACCGAAGCCCGTAGCGGTGACACCTGGCATGCCACTGCCGAATTGTACAAATAAACCCTCGTCGTCTAGTCCGACGACCTTGCCCCCGACTGTCGGGGGCTTTTTTATCTCTCAATGACGAACATTAAAACGCAACTGACCTTCCAGTTCTTCTTCTGCTTCATCAAACAACAAAATCAGTGCGCCATAACGCCGGCGTGATTTCTCGGGTAGATGTACAAACTCGATCTCCAGCGGTAACGGCAGCGCTTCACTCATGATGATGTCCCACAGAGAGTCGAGATCGCTTACTTTCTCTTTGTCCAGGCCAAACATTCGCGCAAACTCACGATAAAAGTCGTCCTGATCCTCAATTTCATCAAAATCAAATGTATAGATATTCATCTATCGCCACCTTCCCGATATCGGTCTGACTACAGGCCGCCAATATGCAGGGTTTTCACTTCCAGAAATTCGTCTAACCCCAGAACCGATCCTTCACGTCCCAGCCCGGACTCTTTCACCCCGCCAAACGGTCCCAACTCGGTGGAAACCGCACATTCGTTTATCCCGATCATACCGCTCTCAATAGCCTGAGAGACGCGGAACACCCGTTGTAGGTTTTGCGTATAGAAGTAAGCGGCCAGGCCAAACGGCGTGTTGTTCGCGCGCTCAATTACCTCTTCTTCTCGGGTAAAGCGGAAGCAAGCGGCAACCGGTCCAAACGTCTCTTCGCTCGCCAGTTTCATGTCATCACGACATTCACCCAATACCGTTGGTTGCCAGAAGTTACCGCCGAGTGTGTGCGCTTTCCCGCCCGCCAGCACTTTGGCTCCTTTCGCAACGGCATCTTCCACATGCTCACGCACTTTATCGACCGCAGACGGTTCGATCAGCGGCCCGACGACGACGCCGTCATCCAGGCCATTCCCCACCTGCAATGCCAGAACCGCATCGGCCAGTTTGCGGGTGAATTCGTCGTAGACACTCTCCTGGATATAAAAACGGTTCACGCTGACACAAACCTGCCCGGCATTACGGAACTTATTGGCAATAGCGCCTTTTACCGCCGCATCGATGTCCGCATCGTCAAACACGATATAAGGAGCATTGCCACCGAGTTCCATCGACACTTTTTTCATGGTTTCCGCTGCGTTACGCACCAGCGTTTTGCCGACAGCCGTTGAACCGGTGAACGAAATTTTGCGCACCGCATGGCTTGCCATGATGGCATCGCTGATTTCCGGTGTATTGCCCGCTACGGCATTGAGCACGCCATCAGGGACCCCCGCTTTCTTCGCCAGCGTAAGCAGCGCAAAGGCACTCAGCGGCGTGTTATTGGCCGGTTTTATCACCCCGGTACAGCCCGCCGCCAGCGCCGGGCCGAGCTTACGGGTCAGCATCGCCATCGGGAAATTCCACGGCGTAATGGCTGCCACAACACCAATCGGTTCGCGGGTCGCCAGAATGCGAGAGCCGGGTTTGATCGGCGGGATAATTTCGCCATTGGCACGCTTCGCCTGCTCGGCAAACCATTGGATAAAGCTGGCAGCGTATTCGACCTCACCCTCGGCTTCTTTCAGCGGTTTCCCCTGTTCGGTGGTCATCAACCGTCCCAGCCAGCTTTTGTTTTCGATGATCAATTCATACCAACGGTACAGAATTGCCGAGCGCTCTTTTGCCGTTTTTGCCCGCCAGGCAGGAAATGCCTTACTGGCCGCGGCAATCGCCTCCTCGGTCTGCTGTTTTCCTGCTTTCGCCACCTTCGCGATCGTGTCGCCGGTCGCCGGATTGATCACATCAAAGGTGGTATCAAGCGTTTTCCACTGTCCATCAACCAGATATCCCGTCTGAAAAAGTTCGTTGTCCTGAAGCGTTTGCATGGTGTTTTCTCCTTCTGATGTCCTGCATTGCGCACATCGAATAAGTATAGCCATAAAAAAACCGACGCTTTTGGCATCGGTTTCTGAGGGTTAGCTGTCGGTTAGCGCATGCTGGTACTTGTGCAACATACCGGTCAGTCGTTTCACCGGTTCAGTGACCTGCGGGGGCGCTTCCCAGACTCGCAGCTTTTCCTGATACACGTCCAGCTCATCCAGTAGCTGACCAAAGTAGCGTCGACGCTTGTCGTCATTCACGGCTGAAATGACATGATCCGCCGTACGACGCAACTGCTGGTGGAACGCGGAGAGATCGTCGTTGACCGGAATCGGCGCATCCCGCAGACGCTGGTGCGCAATGATCATGGTCAGCGCCAGACGGAACTTCGGCAAATCCCCCGGGAATTTATTCATCAACAGAAACAGCTGCTGATAAAGCGCGGGAAGATGGTTCTCTTTGCGTCGTACCACGTTGGTGGTCATCGCTGACACCGCCGCAGAAACAAACTGGTTGAGCAGCACACGACCCGTACGATCGCGAGAATTATCGCGCACAATCACAATGACCAGAAAGGCCAGTACGCAGCCCACAATCTGCCCTAACGCACTGTCCAGGAACTGGCTGAAGTGGAAGGTCATCGGGTTATCCAACACAATAATGTTAATGGTACTGGCCAGCGCGCCCATCGACCCCAGACGCCGCTTCTGTACTTCGATCCCCAGAAAGAATCCCAGCACCGCGAGGCTCAGACAAAGCAACAGCATGCTCTGTTGGGTATTGGGGAGGATCACCAGAAAATAGAGCGCCCCCAACGGCAGCGCGGCAAGCGTACCGTAGATAAAGTCGATAGCGACCATGCGTGGGTTCGGCAGACGCATCGCCAGCGAAGTCACCACCGCAATCATCACCATTGCGCCGTTACCGGAAGTCCAGCCTGTCCACAGCCAGAACAGCGTTCCCAGCACACAAGAGAGCGTGGTGCGCCAGAAGTTCACCATGGCATGGTGACGTTCCGCGGACTCGACTTTCACCACCGGTTCTCCCTGCAACACCTCCTCTTCCGTGGCGCTGATTTTGGTATTGCTGATCACGCCACGCTTCAGCAGCAGATAGCGCGTTGCCGCCCCAGCCCAGGTATACAGCGTGACGGGCGTTTCACGCTCACCGGTCCAGGCAATCACCCGGCGCAGGCGCTTAAGCTGCTTATGCACATCCTGCGCGGTTTCAACCGGCATGGCGAAAAACTCGCGGAAGGTATCGGTGATCAGCTCAGGACGCGTGTTCTGGATCAGATAGGTTTCGCAAGATTGCGTAATCATGGTCAGCGACAGGGTATTGATCGCCTTCAGGCGGCGATTCGCCCGCGCCCAGCGGGAGGATTCCATGTTCAGGTTGCTGCGCATTCCTTCCAGCGCCGTGGCCCGACGTACCAGATCGCCCCAGGCTTTGTCCACTTCTTCGCTATCGCCATGTTTAATGCACAACTGCATCAGTTGGTACTGCGCCACCAGCAGGCTATCCAGCTCACGATCGACCTCTTGCTTGATCGATCGCGGAGAAAAGAGCAGATCTGCGATAATGGCGCAGACAATCCCGATGACAATCTCGCTACAGCGTTCTACGGCAAACTGCGGCGTAAGCAGCGGTTCGGTTTGAATAGTGATGACAATAATCAGCGCGGTGTAACCCGATAACCCCCATGCATAGGAGTTCTCAACGCGCACCAGCGAAGAGATCCACGTACAAAACCCCGCCCAGATACAGCACACCAGAATCATCAGCAAAGGTGCGCGGATCATCGCAATGATGATCACCAGTGCCGCAATACAACCAATAAAGGTGCCGACAATGCGCAACATCCCGCGATAACGAATCGCGCCAGAATACGGTTCGCCGCCGGCGGCAAAGGCCGGACCCGCCGCGACAATCGCCGCCGTCAGCACCGCCCAGCGTGGTGTTTCAAGCTGAAAGTGAAAGCCAACAAACAGCGCCAGGACAATCGCACAGGCCAGTTTGACCGCAAAGCGAATGTGCTGGTTGGCGATGGAAAAAATGCCCATCGCGATTAACCAAATTCGCGCAGACGGTGCGCCATTTTACGGAAGAACGAATCATTATTTTCGTCACGATCCTGCTTGCCGGTGATCACGACAGTCGCCGTGGTGCCGGCAGGCCACAGATTTTCCTGCTGATCGTCAAGCTGGATACGCACCGGAACGCGCTGCGCCAGGCGTACCCATTCCAGATTGGAATCGATCGTCGCCATGCCTTTATCGTCGCGGGTACTGCTGGTATTGGTGACCCCTGCCGCGATGCTATCGACTCGCCCTTTTAACACCTTATTGCTACCCAACGGGGTAATTTCTGCGCGATAGCCCGGACGGACGCCCTCCAGCTTGGTCTCTTCCATATAGGCCAGCACATAGAAGGAGTTCTGTTTCACCAGCGCCACGGCGGTAGAGCCTCGGGTAATAAACTCACCGGTATAGACGTTCAGGTTAGTCACCCAACCATCCGCAGGCGCGCGAATAACGGTACGTTCGAGATCTAACCTGGCGAGGTCGCGAGTCGCTTGCGCTTTAGCAAGCTGATGTAATACGGTTTGCAGAACGTTATTGGCCTGATCAATCTCTTCACGGGACATCGCCTGGACGCCAAGACGGTTACGACGTCCGGCTTCCTGGCGTTTCTCTTGCGCCAGCACCTGATAATAGGCGACGTCGGCTTCGGCCTCTTCCAGCGCTTTTTGGTAGCGCGGTTGATCGATGGTGAACAGCACCTGATCTTTCTTCACCAGTTGATTATCATGCACCTTAACGGCAGTGATGAGTCCGGCAACGTCCGGCGCGATGGCAACCACGTCTGCGCTGAATCGGGCATCACGCGTCCACGGTGATTCAGTGTAATAGACCCAGGCGCGGAAAATAGCGATGAATGCCAGGATGACCAGTACGAGGGTAATGGCCGTACGGGAGATTTTTCTTGTTAGTGTTTTCACTTCAACCTCAAACGAACAGGCGCGATATCAAGTAAAAGAGACAGCAATACAGCGCAGTATTAAACAGAGCCGGATGCCAGACAAAATCATAGATGCCCGTAGGCACAAGCACCCGGCGCACCAGCCAGAAAATCGCCAGTGACAGAAGCAATTCAAAGAATATCGGTGGGAAGGACAGACCAAACACCACGATAACGGGAAACAGACTCATATTGACCTTGATATTGTAGAGAGTGCAGGCGATACAGTTTTCAGCAAATGTCGACGCGGAGAAGGGCAAGGAAAGCCAGGCGAGAGCGACATAGCCTTTATTTGAATAATAATATATTACCGTAACTGTTATGCTGTTATCTATAATATGTGATCTAAATCACTTTTAAGCCAGAGTGAATAATGGAACGATTAAAGCGCATGTCGGTGTTCGCGAAAGTGGTGGAATTTGGTTCCTTCACCGCCGCTGCCAGACAGCTACAAATGAGTGTTTCGTCGATTAGCCAGACGGTGGCAAAACTGGAAGATGAGCTGCAGGTCAAGCTGCTGAACCGCAGCACGCGTAGCATTGGCTTGACTGAAGCCGGGAAAATTTATTATCAGGGCTGTCGGCGTATGCTGCATGAAGTGCAGGATGTTCACGAGCAGCTTTATGCCTTTAACAACACGCCGATTGGTACGCTGCGCATTGGTTGTTCTTCAACCATGGCACAAAATGTCCTCGCGGGGATCACCGCTAAAATGCTCAAAGAGCACCCTGGCCTGACGGTCAATCTGGTCACCGGTATTCCGGCCCCCGACCTGATTGCCGACGGTCTGGATGTGGTTATCCGCGTGGGTGCCCTCCAGGATTCAAGCCTGTTTTCCCGTCGCCTGGGTGCAATGCCGATGGTGTTATGCGCGGCGAAACGCTATCTCGCACAGTATGGGACACCGGAAAAACCGGCCGATCTCACCAACCACTCCTGGCTGGAATACAGCGTGCGTCCGGATAATGAGTTTGAGCTGATCGCCCCGGAAGGGATCTCCACGCGACTGATCCCACAGGGACGCTTTGTAACCAACGATCCAATGACCCTCAGCCGCTGGCTGACCGCCGGCGCAGGGGTTGCCTACGTCCCGCTGATGTGGGTGATCAATGAGATCAACCGGGGCGAACTTGAGATCTTACTGCCGCGCTACCAGTCCGATCCGCGTCCGGTCTATGCACTGTATACCGAAAAAGACAAACTGCCGCTGAAAGTACAGGTAGTGATTAACTATTTGACCGACTATTTCGTCGACGTGGCACAGATTTTTCAGGGAATGTATGGTCGGGGAAAAGAAAAGTGAGAAATTGCCCGGTGGCGCTGCCGCTTACCGGGCCTATGGGAGCATCAGTTGTTGACCGGACAGGCGTAAACCACTATCCGGCAACTGACAGTCAGGCGGTGCCGCCGACCGTCAGGTTATCCACTTTCAGCGTCGGTTGACCCACGCCCACCGGCAGGCTCTGGCCTTCTTTGCCACAGACGCCGACGCCGTTATCCAGCTTCAGGTCGTTACCGACCATCGAAATCTGCTGCATCGCTTCGATACCTGAACCAATCAGCGTAGCCCCTTTCACCGGCTTCGTCACTTTGCCGTTCTCAATCAGATACGCCTCTGAGGTAGAGAAAACGAACTTACCGGAGGTGATATCCACCTGACCGCCGCCAAAGTTTGGCGCATAGATCCCGTACTCTACGGACTCAATGATCTCCTGCGGCGTGGATTTACCCGGCAGCATATAGGTGTTGGTCATACGCGGCATCGGCAGATGCGCGTAAGACTCGCGGCGACCGTTTCCGGTCGGCGCAACGCCCATCAGCCGCGCATTCAGTTTGTCCTGCATGTAACCTTTCAAAATGCCGTTTTCGATCAATACATTGTATTGACCCGGCGTGCCTTCGTCGTCAATGGCCACCGACCCCCGGCGCTCCGCCATCGTCCCATCGTCCACCACGGTGCACAGTTCAGAGGCGACCAGTTCGCCCATATGACCGCTGAATACCGATGTGCCGCGACGGTTAAAGTCCCCTTCCAGGCCATGTCCCACCGCTTCGTGCAGCAGTACGCCAGGCCAGCCAGCCCCCAACACAACGGGCAGCGTCCCGGCAGGCGCGGCAACCGCAGACAGGTTCACCAGCGCCATGCGTACGGCCTCTTTCGCCCACGCGTCGGCGCGGACGTCGCCATCCAGATCGGCGAGGAAATAATCGTAGCCAAAACGCCCACCGCCACCGCTGGCGCCGCGCTCACGTTTACCGTCTTCTTCCACCTGTACGCTGACCGACAGGCGCACCAGCGGACGCACATCGGCGGCCAGCGTCCCGTCAGTAGCGGCAACGAGGATCAATTCATACACGCCGGTCAGGCTGGCCGACACTTCCTGCACGCGTTTATCCGCTTCACGGGCAACTTTATCGACGCGGCGCAGGATATCGAGCTTCTCTTCACGGCTCATGCTTTGCAGCGGATCGACAGAGGTGTACAGCGCAGGATACTCAACGGCACCGAGGGTCTTCACTTTCCCGTCGCCATTGTCACGCACGATGGTACGCGCGGCGCGCGCACTCTGTTCCAGCGCCTGCAGACTGATCTGGTCAGCATAGGCAAACCCGGTTTTTTCACCGCTCACTGCGCGAACACCAACGCCCTGATCGATATTGTAAGAACCATCTTTAATGATGCGGTCTTCTAAAACCCAGGATTCGTGATAGCTCGACTGAAAATAGAGATCGCCGTAATCAAGACGACGTTCGGCCAGTTGGCCCAGAATGGCAAACAGATCCTGATGTTTCAGGCCGTTCGCCGCTAGCAATTGTTCACTTACCAGGTTCAGACTCATCGTTATTGCTACTCGTTAATGACTGCAGATAGAGGATCTATGTACTGAGAGTGGGGCAATTCCTTGCCCCCGTCAAATCATTGCGAATTTTCTTTCCGCGGCTGGCGCAGGACTTCGTTGATTTGTGGTTTGTCGACCGGACCGGTGATCCGATAGCGCAGAATCGAGACTTTACTCCATAGCGGTCCTAGCACTTTACTGGCGGCAAAGACTGCCGCACCAACGATCGGGTTCACCGCAAACGCGGCGGCTACCCCCACCGTGGCGGAGATTTCCGGTGCCACCACCGCTTCAATATCCAGCTCGCGGCGCACCAGGTTGACCGACCCTTTCATGGCGATATCCGCTTCCAGCCCGTCTACCAGCGTGTCGTCCGTATGCAATATGCCGTCTTTGATCCAGGCAGTGCTGCGAATGGAGTCGAAGTAAAAACCTTCATTGAAGGTATCGCTAAAATCGAAGCGTAGTTTACGCAGCAGCGCGTCAAAGCTCAGCAAGCGCAGCAACTGTCCCGCGTGCCCGGTGCTTAGCTCGGTGATCTCCCCTTTACCCAGACGGGTGCGGATAATGCCGTTCAGCGAGGCTTCCTCCGGCTTCCACGGCGGATTGCGCCAGTGCAGATCGTAATCCACGTTGAACGACGCGTTGCGAATCGGTGTAGAGACGCCAAAGAACCCTGCCGCGGCGTCAATTTTGTTACCCCGCAGTTTTCCTTTTAAAGAGGTACGCTCGCTGCCAGGGGTGTTAACCCACTGTCCGTCCGCCGTCAGCCTGGTGAAACCGGTGTCCAGCAGACCGTTACTCAGGTTCAGAGTGTCACCCTGAATGGCCACATCCGCATCGATGCGTCCGTATTTCTGTCCCCACATCCAGCACTCTTCACAGCGTAACTGGACGTCAGGCCAGCCACGGAAACTAACGCGTTCTACGGATGCAAATGCCGATGCCGGCGTGTCGCTGTTATCCGTTTTGGCCACGGTGGGGTTGTAATAGAGGTATTTGATATTTGCCAGCCACGGTGCGTTATTGCGCATTGCCAGCGTTGCGTTGATCTCACGCCCCTGCGCCTCGACTTTAGTGCCATTCGATGCCGGTTCAGACACGAGGCTCAGGTTGTTCCACTGTTGTCCGCCCAGGGTTAACGCTGGCGTGCGCAGCGTAATGTGTTGCGGGAAGTTCGCGTTGGCACCAACGTTGTCCGCCGCACCTTTCTGGAACAGGGCCAGCCATTGTGCGCCATCCATCGCGGGCAGATTCAGCTCAATGCCTTCGCGTTCAGGCAAAGGCGGCGGCGTCCGGCTTTCCGCCGTCCAGATCGCGCGATCCAGCGTCAGCTTCTGATTTAACAGCCAGCGGCTGTTAAAATGATTTTCCTGTCCGGCGCTACCGGTCAGCGTAAAGCTGCGCAGGTCGCCCGTTGCTTTAATTTTAACGGGTAATGCCTCACCCGCGCTTTTATCCAGCGGAGAAGGTAAGTGACTGCTCACATTCCTGAGATCGCCGTTCAGCTCAACGTTGTAGGTCGTGCCGGAATGATACGGCAGGTCGATACCCACTTTACCGTCCCACGTCAGACTGCCGCTGAGCGCGTCATTAATTTGTGATGGCAGAACGCCAGTACGAGCGGGCTGCCAGTTACCGTTAAGATTCACCGCAACCTGATAGGCTTTCGTCCCTTCCGTGGTGGCGAAATCAACGTTCACTGGCTGATTAAACCAGTTCGCCGTCATCGGCTCGCTTTTCAGGTTGCCATTGGTAAAGCTGAATTTGCCGCTGAGGTTTTTCAGGGTGCTGTCGAGCGGTTTGATGAACAGGCTATTATCGCGCAGCGACACATCGCCTTTTGCGGTAACTAATTCGCCGTCCAGCGGGATATCCAGATGTAAGCGAGCATTCACATCGCCGTCGATCTGCAGTTGCTCAAGCGTGGCACCCAGCGAATCCTTCAACGGCGTGTCGTCAAAATACGGACCTACCGCCTTGCCTGGCCCCTGAATATCAGCATCAATCAGCAACTTCTCTTTGGCGTAGTCCGGGATGACCGCCGTCAGGTTCGTGGCCTTCACGCCGCCTAAATTGACGCCATCGGTTTTCATCCACAGGCCGTCATTCAGGAAATCCAGCTCGATATTCAGGTCGGTCAGCGCAGGCCAGTCCGGCTGAAAGGCAAATTTCGCATTGCGTAGTGGAACCAGCACTTCAAACTGGCCTTCGTTGTGCTTGTACGGGAACAAATGCGGATTACCGCCATACACCAGCGTCGCGTTTTCCGCTTCTCCACCCTGAATCGCACCGCTGAGATAGTCCACCAGCGCCTTGCCCATCAGATTTTCCGGGAAGTAACGCCAGGCCTGAGAGCCGTCATCAGTGCTGATACCCGCCAGAATCCCCAGCCAGGGGTCATCGCCTGTCGGCTGTAGATAGCGGAAGCCGCCACGCGCATGGACCGCTTTCGCTTTCACATCAATATTACGTCCGTCCAGCTGAAAACCGTTGTCATTCTTTAGCCAGTTCAGCGTGGCAACGCCGTCTTCAATTTCTAATGGCGCACGGAAGACCGTTTCGTAGGGCATTTTGGCCTGTTTCATCGACGCGGTCAGCGCGCCATTTTCCACACTCCCGGAGAGCGTTCCGGAGAAGTGCTCTGCCCCTGGCAACAGCTTCCACTGTTTCCACGCCAGATCGCGCCATGAGGCCTGAAAACGCGTCTTTTCCGTGGCCTGAAGCGGGATATCCAGCGCCAGGGTATCGATATTTCCGCTCGGTTGGGTGGCAAGCCAGATGTCACCCAGCTCGGGCGAAAGCTTCGACACCATCGGGCGTAGCCCCTCAAGCCCGGTCAACTCCAGATGGCTGGCGCGGATGCGCAGTTCGTCACTGCGTTTTCCGTCTGCGCCACCGACTTCCTGCTCGGGGATCCAGGCGAGCTGTAGCGCACCGCGCGGCCAGGCCTTGCCGTCCATCGTGATGCGAGTATCGGGAATAGAAAACTGCCAGCCCGGCTGTTCACGACTGATATGCGCCGTCAGATTGTCGACAGAGAGCGTATGGAGGTTATTGTCGCCTTTCCAGCTCGCGCCCCCCTGTTTCAGCCAGACATCGCCACCGGCGATCTCACCTTTGCTGATGGTCATCCAACCTTCGAGGCTAAAGCGCGCGGTCTCCAGCGCCACGTTATCCTGCATCCATTTTCCCAGCCACGGCTTCACGTCGATATCGTCGGCCTGCAACCAGACCCGACCATTATTCAGCAACCCTTCATCATCACGCAGATCCATGCGCACCTGCATGACGCCGTGCTGACCGGTCAGACTGGAGAGGCTGACTTGTCCTTCCGCGCGGTGGCGGTTTTTACCATTAACCCAGGTCAGTTGCGGAATCGCCAGTTCGGCGCGCTGACCGGATAGCGTCAGAAAGCTGATTTGACTGTCGCGGAGATCGAAGTGATCGAACTGGCGCAGGAAAAGATCGTTGATTCGGCTGGCTTCCAGACCGTCACCGCTTTCGCTGCGTTCAATCGGCGTGTTGGTACGGAAATTCAGTTGCCAGAAGGTGAGATCGCGAAATTGCCAGCGCATGTGCAGCAAACTTTGCCAGACATCCAGCGCCAGGGTAACGCGTTTTACCGAAAATTCGCCACCGTCTTTCAGTTCCGCGCGGATATCACGTGCTTCGAGAGTGGGACCAAAATTTTGCCAGTTGGCGGAGATCTGGCTAGCCTTGACCGGCAGCCCCGTCGCAGACTCAATTTTGCTGAGGATCGTCGGACGCCAACTGTCGAGATGCGGTAATGCCAGGCGCAAACCACTGACCAACAGCGCTACGACAACGACGAGCGCGGCTCCAGTGAGCAATAATATCCCCGGCAATCGCCTCACGCGTCTCTCCTTGTCTGCCTGAAAATGCGCCGCCCGTCACGCGGCACCGTATCGGTTTACATCATTACGACGTCAAACTGCTCCTGGTTATAGAGCGGTTCAATTTGTACTTTCACCTGTTTGCCGACAAAAATCTCAACTTCCGCCAGCGCGTGCGACTCTTCCCCTTTCAGGGTTTCCGCCACTGCCGGAGAAGCATAGACCAGGAAGCGGTCGGAGTCGTAGGCATGGTGCACGCGAACGATCTCACGCATGATCTCATAGCAGACAGTTTCCACCGTCTTCACCGTGCCGCGTCCGTGACAGGTCGGACATTCGTTGCACAACACATGCTCCACGCTCTCACGCGTGCGCTTGCGCGTCATCTCCACCAAACCCAACTGCGAAAAACCGTTAATGCTGGTTTTCACCCGATCTTTACTCAGCGCCTGCTCAAGCGAATGCAGTACCCGGCGACGGTGATCCTCATTATTCATGTCGATAAAATCGATAATAATGATACCGCCGAGATTACGCAGTCGCAGCTGACGGGCAATCGCCTGGGTCGCTTCAATATTAGTGTTGAAGATGGTGTCATCAAGATTACGATGACCGACAAACGCGCCGGTATTAATGTCGACGGTGGTCATCGCTTCAGTTTGATCGATAATCAGATAGCCGCCGGATTTCAGTTCCACTTTGCGCTCCAGCGCTCGCTGGATTTCATTCTCAACGTCAAAGAGATCGAAAATCGGCTGGCGTCCGCTGTAATGCTCCAGCTTGCTGGTCATTTCCGGGATGTATTCCGCAGTAAACTCCAGCAGGGCTTCATAGGTCAGACGGGAATCCACGCGAATGCGGTCTAACTGTGCATCAGCAAAATCACGCAGTACACGCTGCGCCAGCGCCAGCTCGCCATACATCTGGTAACGCGTCTGCGGGCGCTTTTTGCGCTCCATCACTTTGGTCCAGACGCGCTTTAGGTACGCGGCGTCTGACGCCAGATCGTCTTCACAAACGCCTTCTGCCGCAGTGCGGATGATAAATCCCCCCTGCTCGTCACAGTACTCAGCGACCACTTTCTTCAGGCGCTCACGCTCGGCTTCACTTTCGATACGCTGAGACACACCCACGTGCGAGGCGCCGGGCATAAAGACCAGATAACGAGACGGTAAAGTGATGTCGGTGGTCAGACGCGCGCCTTTGGTGCCCAACGGATCTTTCACCACCTGCACCATCAGATCTTGCCCCTGACGCACCAGCTCCGAAATATCGCGAACAGTAAACTGCTTCTGCTCTTCACCCGCCACGCATTCGGTGTGCGGCATAATGTCGGAAGCGTGAAGAAACGCGGCTTTATCCAGCCCAATATCTACAAAAGCCGCCTGCATACCCGGAAGTACGCGACTGACCCGACCTTTGTAGATATTGCCTACGATCCCGCGTCGCGCTTCGCGCTCAATATGAATTTCTTGCAGAATACCGCCATCAATGTACGCCACGCGTGTTTCCGATGGCGTTACGTTTACCAACAATTCAGCCGTCATGTGTATCCCTTTTCTCACGCAGTGAGTTAAAATTGCTCAGCAACTCATACGTTTCAACCAGCGGTAAGCCGACTACGGCGTGATAGCTGCCATTTATCTTCCTGACAAAACAGCCACCCCGCCCCTGAATACCGTATGCACCTGCTTTATCCATCGGTTCACCGCTGGCGATATAGTCAGCGATATCCGCATCCGTCAACGCTCTGAACGTCACCTCGGTTATCACCAGGCAGTCAAGCACATACTGGCTATCCGCCAGCGCAACGGCCGTCATCACCTGATGCGTTTGCCCGGACAATTTGCGCAACATCAGCGTCGCATGGTGTGCGTCACGTGGCTTCTCTAACACTTCCCCGTTGAGGATAACGATGGTATCCGCCCCCAGAACAGGGAGATCGCGCGGCGTCTGCGCCACGCCGGCCTGGGCTTTTTCCCGCGCCAGACGCGACACATATTGCTGTGCGCTTTCCCCTTCACCACGCGTTTCTTCGATTCCCGTAACAATACGTTCGAAAGAAACGCCTAACTGCGTGAGCAGTTCCTGACGACGCGGCGAACCGGAAGCTAAGTATAGAGATGTCATAGAAACCTTTATTGCACTGCAAATTGCTGGCGGACTTTACGCATCAGCAAGAAAAGCCACGGCCAGAGCACTCCGTTGACTACACTACTCCAGAACACTTCAGGTCTGAAAGAGACGTTGATCACTAAAAACTCTGACCAGAAAACAATAATATCCACCACCAGCGAAAGCAACATCACCACCAGTGCCTGCTGCCAGAGCGCCAGATTGCGAAAGAGCTGAAATTTCAGCGCAACCAGGTAAGCGATGATGCTCATCGACAATGCCCGCACGCCAAGCGTGGAACCACTAATGAGATCCAGTATGGCACCCATCACGAAACCTGTGCCCACATTGACGCGATGCGGCAGGGCGAGGATCCAGTAGAGTAAAATAAGCAGCACCCAGTTTGGCCGAAAGACAATGATCTCATCCGGCCAGGGCATCACTTGCAATAACAGAGCGATAAAGAACGAGAGCCAGATAACCCAGCGACCCTGGCTACGATAGCTTGCCACTACTGGCCTCCCGGCGCACGCGCTGGAGGCGGCGTCGCACCCGCTGGCGGAGCGGCAGGTGATGACGTGATACCGGTTGCTGGCGCAGGCACGGGCGACGGCGGCCCCATCATGTCCGGAGACGGCAACACTTGCGGCATCATCTGCATCAGACGTTCATTCGCCACGCGATGCACATCTTCCGGCGTCATCGGGTTGGCGCCGTTACGGTCAGCCCCCCACAGCAACAGCAGATAGCGCAGACGCTGTAAGCCCGCAGTAGGACGCGCCTGAATCACGGTGTAAGCACGTTGAGTATCCAGCTTAACGGAAGAGACCACGCCAACCGGATAGCCTTCCGGGAAACGACCGCCCAGACCAGACGTAACCAGCACATCGCCAACGCGAATATCGGTATTGGCTGGCAGGTGTTCGAGTTGCAGATCGTCGGTGCAGCCGTTACCGGCCGCGATCACCCGGATGTCGTTGCGCAACACCTGAATGGGTAAGGCATGCGTGGCATCACAAATCAGCAGGACGCGGCTGGTCAGCTTCGCCACCGCGACGACCTGACCGACAACGCCTTTGTCGCTGATTACCGGTTGGCCTTCGTAAACGCCGTTCACGCTGCCTTTGTCGATAACCACCTGGTCGCTGTAGGGATCGTTAACCGTGGAGATGACCTGCGTCACCATCTTTTGTTCATCCTGACGCAGCGGCGAACCCAGCAGCTCGCGCAGGCGCGCGTTCTCCTGTTTGTACTGCCCCAGCATCAACAGTTCACTGTTTTTCAGCAGCAGTTCCTGGCGCAGCGCCCGGTTTTCAAGCTCAAGCTGGTCGCGTGAGGCGAGCGTTTGCGAGACGCCATCAAGCAGTTCACGGGGACCATTGGAAATAAAGTAGAAAGGACTGACGGCGGTATCCATGTAGGTACGGATCTGACTGAACGTACCCAGGCGGCTGTCGGCAATAATAACGCCGAGCGCCACCAACACCGCCAGAATAAGGCGAATCTGTAGCGAGGGGCCACGGCTAAAAATTGGCTTCATAAGTTTGCGTATTCTCGTATCAGAGTCGGCAGGACAGCATAATGCTCTCCTGCCGGCACCCGATTACTCTTCGCTGAACAGGTCGCCGCCGTGCATGTCGATCATTTCCAGCGCTTTGCCGCCGCCACGCGCCACACAGGTCAGCGGGTCTTCAGCGACAACAACTGGAATACCGGTTTCTTCCATTAACAGACGATCAAGGTTACGCAACAGCGCGCCACCACCAGTGAGCACCATTCCGCGCTCGGAGATATCAGACGCCAGTTCCGGCGGGCACTGTTCCAGTGCAACCATCACCGCGCTAACGATACCGGTCAGCGGCTCCTGCAGGGCTTCCAGAATCTCGTTAGAGTTCAGGGTGAAGCCGCGAGGAACACCTTCTGCCAGGTTACGACCGCGCACTTCGATTTCGCGCACTTCGTCGCCCGGATAGGCAGAACCAATTTCATGCTTGATACGCTCTGCGGTGGCTTCACCGATCAGAGAACCGTAGTTACGGCGCACATAATTAATGATGGCTTCATCGAAGCGATCGCCGCCGATACGAACAGAAGAAGAATAGACCACACCGTTCAGGGAGATAACGGCGACTTCCGTCGTACCGCCACCGATGTCCACAACCATCGAGCCGGTTGCCTCAGAAACGGGCAGACCCGCACCGATTGCCGCCGCCATCGGCTCTTCAATCAGGAAGACTTCGCGGGCGCCAGCGCCCTGTGCGGATTCACGAATAGCACGACGCTCAACCTGAGTGGCACCAACCGGTACGCACACCAGCACACGCGGGCTTGGACGCATAAAGCTGTTGCTGTGCACTTGCTTGATGAAGTGCTGGAGCATTTTTTCAGTCACGAAGAAATCGGCAATAACGCCGTCTTTCATTGGGCGAATAGCAGCAATGTTGCCCGGCGTACGACCCAGCATCTGCTTCGCATCATGACCTACTGCAGCCACGCTTTTCGGTGAACCGGCACGATCCTGACGAATGGCCACAACGGAAGGCTCATTCAATACGATGCCTTGTCCTTTTACATAAATGAGGGTATTCGCGGTACCCAGGTCAATGGACAAGTCATTGGAAAACATGCCACGAAATTTTTTCAACATACTAAGGGATAATCCTGAAAGCTGGGGCGGAAAACAAAATCCGCTTACTTTACCAACCACACGCAGCAGCGACAAGGCGCAAAAATCATCTGCTACGGTGAAAATTAGTGCAGTTCGTTTCCTTTGTTACAAATCTCTACCTGAGTCCCTCAGGGCTGAGTACTTCAGCAGCAATCCTCGCCCTCATTTGCAACCGGTTTAAGGTCATTCACCTGCATATGTGCTGTTACAAAATGGCGAGCAGACAAGCACACCCCCATGAAGGCACAGCGCGCGTTATTCTACGTGAAAACTGAACAAACGGCAGGTTAAACCGAGTATCTTTGAGAATATTTTTTCACATTGGTATCCAGCGGCTGGGAGGCAGCAAAAAAATCCCCCTGTCCACCGGAAACACCACGCGCTGTCAGCGTCTGCCACTCACCGCGCGAACGTACACCCGTTGCGTAAACCTGGGTGCTGGTGCCTGAGCACGCCTCCACCAAGCTTTGAACCAGCAACTGGTTTTCCGTTCGCTTCTCAATGTTCCTGACCAGACTCGGATGGAGCTTGATCAATTCCACATTGAGTTCCTTAATCCAGCTGGTACTCACCAGCGTTAAACCCGCCTGCGTGACGGCAACCCGAACGCCTAATGCATTCACTAAGCGGATAACGGGCTGCAACCGGCTGATGTGTTGACCTACATCCGCCTCCGCAAGTTCAATAATTATGCGTTTTCGTTGCGATTTTTCACACTGCATCAAGGTATCGCGTAACCAACGCTGAAAACGTGGACGAATCAGCGACTCTACCGTCACCTGCATCGCCAGATTCTCTTCCGACCAGTAGTTTAACAGCGGAATGACGCGGCTTATTTGTAAGCGGTCATACTCTTCTGATAAACCGAACTGTAAAACCATCGGCATGTATTCCGCCGTGCTGACCTCTTCATTACCATCAAAGATGCGGCACATCAGTTCCCGATGATGCACATGTCCGTCCCGGGTGACGGCCGGTTTCTGATAAATTCGCGGGCCGCCGCGGCTGAGCATCTGCTCAATCAGCGTTCGCCAGCGCACGTTGCCACGCCCTTTTTCCGGCAGCGAGTCGTCATATACCGCCCAGCTATTTCCGCCCTGCAACACGGCATTGCGGGTCGCCGCCTCTGCATGCTCCATCACCTGTTCCGTCGACTGCCCGCTACGCCAGGCGCAAATGCCGATATGTACCATATCGTCACGATCGAGCATTTTATTAGTCGGAAGTGCATCGACTGCTTTTAAAAGTTGTCCGGCTACGCTTTCCGCCTCTTTCAAAGTGCGGTGCGGCAGCAAAACGGCAAAGTCGCTGCGATGGTAGCGCGCCAGTAGCGACCCCGGAAAACGCATCATAAAAGTGGACAATAAATTGATCAGACTAAACAGCTCTTCTTCGGCGAGGTTACGCCCCCAACTGTCGCGCAACAGGTTAAAGTCCGGCAGGCGAATCATCATCACCACGCCATGCGCGCCGATCTTCTCCTGATCGTCCAGCAACGTCGCCAGTTGGTTGTCAAAAAAGAGCCGATTGCTGAGGCCGGTTTTGGTGTCCTGCGCGGCGTAAGAGCGAATCAGCGTATCGAGACGGCTCCGCTGCTCCTGGGCGCTCTGGATTTCGGACAACAGCATATCCAGCGCGCTACTGGTGCGCGCCGGCCATTCATAGACCGTACCCCGTACACTGGCTCCCCGTTCTCCATTCAAAATTCGCGTCGAACGCATCTCCAGCAGTTCCTGACCGGAAAGTTGACGCTGTAGCCAACGTACCGACAGAAACAGCATCAGTACAATAAAACCAATGGCCAGCGTGAGCGGTGCCGTCGTCATCAGTGAATGAAAATAGTTACCCATCGGATCCTGATAGACCAGATCCATCGTCATTCCCGGGTGCTTCATCAGCGGAACCGAGAGCTCGCGAAAGAGATTACTGGTGCCAACCGGGCGATAGCTACTGTTACGGGTTTGGCTATAAATGACCTTTTCACCCTGCAGCAGATCGACGCGTACGACGTCGGCAGACACCATCAGTTCGTCAATTTGCGATGTTAACTGTTTGAAATCGCGTGAAACAAGATGCGTGTCAATGGCTGTCGCCACCGCCTGGACACGATGGGCCATCTTGTACTGGATGGCGTTGTAAAAGCTCAGCGAGCAGCCGATCAGGGTGACAAAGATCGTTAACCCGGTGAGCAGCGTGACAAAAGCTGAGAATTTCGTCGTTAATCGCATCCTTGAGTTAACTCCGACGGTTGAATTGCGACACGAAACTGCTTAACCAAACGCAAAATTCGTCCGGTTGCGCAAAGAGTGAGTGCATACTACCAAATCAGGTGTATCTGGCAATTTATTGCGTTGCATCGGATTCACGTTTCAATTAGCGAGTATAGTCTTCAGACGTCATTTTCCAATCCACCATGCAGAATTGAGGACAGGTTATGCAGGCTTTGATCTTAGAACAGCAGGACGGTAAAACCCTTGCTTCCGTGCAGACTCTTGAAGAAAGTCGGCTGCCGGAAGGCGATGTCACAGTGGATGTCCACTGGTCCAGTCTGAACTATAAAGATGCGCTCGCCATCACCGGAAAAGGAAAAATCATCCGCAACTTTCCGATGATTCCTGGCATTGATTTCGCTGGCACCGTTCGGACCAGCGAAGATCCTCGTTTTCATGCGGGGCAGGAGGTGTTGCTGACCGGTTGGGGCGTTGGCGAAAATCATTGGGGTGGCCTGGCAGAACAGGCACGCGTGAAAGCGGACTGGCTGGTTGCGCTGCCAAAAGGGCTGGACAGCCGTAAAGCGATGGTGATCGGCACTGCCGGGTTTACTGCCATGCTGTGCGTGATGGCGCTTGAAGAGGCGGGCATTCGTCCGCAAGACGGTGAAATCGTGGTCACCGGCGCCAGCGGCGGTGTCGGCAGTACCGCGGTCGCGCTGCTGCATAAACTGGGCTATCAGGTTGTTGCGGTGTCCGGACGTGAAAGCACCCATGATTATCTCCGCCAGTTGGGCGCAAGCCGTATTCTGGGTCGTGATGAGTTCGCCGAATCCCGTCCACTGGAAAAACAACTGTGGGCCGGGGCAATTGATACCGTGGGTGATAAAGTGCTGGCGAAAGTGCTTGCGCAAATGAACTACGGGGGCTGTGTCGCCGCCTGTGGTCTGGCGGGCGGTTTTGCCCTGCCAACGACAGTGATGCCGTTTATTTTGCGCAACGTTCGTCTGCAAGGGGTGGATTCTGTGATGACGCCACCGGCGCGCCGTGCTCAGGCCTGGCAGCGTCTGGTGAATGACTTACCGGAATCATTCTATGCACAGGCAGCAACGGAAATTTCGCTGGCTGAGGCGCCGAAGTTCGCCGATGCCATCATTAATAACCAGGTACAAGGCCGTACGCTGGTTAAAGTGAAGTAAACACAAACGCCGTAGAAATTTACACTTAATTAACGAAATTTCGCTGCGCACTGACAGACTCCCTGCCATAGTAACTACGCATTATATGTACGCCTGGAGTCTGTTATGAAGAAATTACGTCCACTCAAAGAAGCCGATGTCACTGCCGAATCGGCTTTCTTTATGCATCGCCGCCAGGTGCTGAAAGCGCTGGGGATCGGGGCTGCCACGCTGTCGCTGCCGATATCCGCGCAGGCGGATCTGTTGAGCTGGTTCAAAGGCAACGATCGTCCACCCGCGCCCGCCGGCAAACCGCTGGAATTCAGCAAACCCGCCGCATGGCAAAACACGCTGCCTTTAACGCCAGAAGATAAAGTCACTGGCTACAACAACTTCTACGAGTTTGGTCTGGATAAGGCCGATCCTGCCGCCAATGCGGGCAGCATGAAAACCGATCCCTGGACGTTGAAAATCAGTGGTGAAGTGGCTAAACCATTAACCCTGGATCACGATGCGCTCACCACACGCTTTCCTTTAGAGGAGAGGATTTACCGGATGCGCTGTGTTGAAGCCTGGTCGATGGTGGTGCCGTGGATTGGCTTTCCTTTACATAAGCTGCTGGCGCTCGTCGAACCCACCAGCAATGCAAAATATGTCGCGTTCGAGACGCTTTATGCGCCGGACGACATGCCGGGACAAAAAGATCGCTTCATTGGCGGCGGTTTGAAATATCCTTATGTCGAAGGACTGCGCCTGGACGAGGCAATGCATCCCCTGACGCTGCTGACCGTTGGTGTATACGGTAAAGCATTACCGCCGCAAAACGGCGCGCCTGTACGCCTGACAGTGCCGTGGAAATATGGCTTTAAAGGCATTAAATCGATCGTCAGCATTAAACTGACCCGCGAGCGGCCCCCCACCACCTGGAATCTTGCCGCTGCCGATGAGTACGGTTTTTACGCTAATGTGAATCCGCATGTTGATCACCCGCGCTGGTCGCAGGCAACGGAACGATTTATCGGCGCAGGCGGGATTCTGGATGTCCAACGGCAACCCACCCTACTGTTTAACGGCTATGCCGATGAAGTGGCCTCGCTGTATCGCGGCCTGAATTTGCGGGAGAATTTCTAAGTGCGGCTGAGTGCAAAACAGATTATCTGGCTGAAAGTGGCGCTTCATCTGGCGGGATTGCTACCATTTCTCTGGCTGTTCTGGGCCATTAACAACGGCGGGCTCAGCGCCGATCCGGTAAAGGACATCCAGCACTTTACCGGTAGGACAGCTCTGAAATTTTTGCTCGCTGCCTTACTGGTCACGCCGCTCGCACGCTACGCTAAACAGCCATTATTGATACGCACCCGTCGTCTGCTGGGGTTATGGTGTTTCGCCTGGGCTACGCTGCATCTGACCAGTTACGCGCTGCTAGAGTTAGGTATCCATAATCTCGGATTGTTGGGACGAGAACTGATTACGCGCCCGTATTTAACGCTTGGGATCATCAGTTGGCTCATCCTGCTCGCGCTGACGCTAACATCAACACAGGCAGCACAACGAAAATTGGGTAAGCGCTGGCAATTTTTGCACAACTTCGTCTATCTGGTGGCGATCCTCGCGCCGATACATTATCTGTGGTCGGTGAAGATTTTGTCACCTCAACCCATCATTTATGCTCTGCTCGCACTGCTGCTTTTGGCCTGCCGTTACAAGAAGTTCCGCCAGTGGTGGCGCTAGTTCGGCGAACTGTGCAGTCGGTTACAAAATGCAGAGACTCGGATGTTATTTGTGTGTTAGCGGTTGATTATCTTCCCTGATAAGACCAGTATTTAGCTGCCAATTGCTACGAAATCATTATAATGTGCGACCTTGGCTCCCTGGACAGCGTTTTTAGACCGCTGAAAAGGTGACAATCGAGCATTGAAGGTATATTTTGTTTTTTGCCGGAGGATTGCAGCAAATCGCTGCATGTTAACCGACAAGTCTCACATGAATCGTTGAGGCGGAATATACCGGCGTCCTGGCAGGCGCAAGCCGTTTTGCCATCGGGACTCACGCTTTACAGACAGCGCTTAATGCCTGTCACAATCACACTAAACAAAGAGTACGGAACCCACTCATGGATATTCGTAAGATTAAAAAACTGATCGAGCTGGTTGAAGAATCAGGCATCTCCGAACTGGAAATTTCTGAAGGCGAAGAGTCTGTACGCATCAGCCGCGCAGCGCCAGCAGGTAGCTTCCCGGTGATGCAACAAGCCTACGCTGCACCAATGATGCAGCAGCAACCTGCTCTGTCTAACGCAGTTGCTCCGGCAGCAGAAGCGCCGGCAGCCGCCGCAGCAGAAATCAGTGGTCACATCGTACGTTCCCCAATGGTTGGTACTTTCTACCGCACCCCGAGCCCGGACGCTAAAGCGTTCATCGAAGTGGGTCAGAAAGTCAATGTAGGCGATACCCTGTGCATCGTTGAAGCCATGAAAATGATGAACCAGATCGAAGCGGACAAATCAGGTACCGTGAAAGCTATCCTGGTCGAAAGTGGTCAACCGGTAGAATTTGACGAGCCGCTGGTCGTCATCGAGTAACGAGGCGAACATGCTGGATAAAATTGTTATCGCCAACCGCGGCGAGATTGCATTGCGAATTCTTCGTGCCTGTAAAGAACTGGGTATCAAGACTGTCGCTGTGCACTCAAGCGCGGATCGCGATTTAAAACACGTATTGCTGGCGGATGAGACGGTTTGTATTGGTCCGGCTCCGTCCGTAAAAAGCTATCTGAACATCCCGGCTATCATCAGCGCCGCTGAAATCACTGGCGCGGTAGCGATTCACCCGGGTTATGGCTTTCTCTCTGAGAACGCCAACTTTGCTGAGCAGGTTGAACGCTCTGGCTTTATCTTCATCGGCCCGAAAGCGGACACCATCCGTCTGATGGGTGACAAAGTATCGGCGATCACCGCGATGAAGAAAGCTGGCGTCCCGACCGTACCGGGTTCTGACGGCCCGCTGACCGACGATATGGATGCGAACCGTGCCCATGCAAAACGCATCGGCTATCCGGTTATCATCAAGGCGTCCGGCGGCGGCGGCGGTCGCGGTATGCGCGTAGTACGCGGCGATGCCGAACTGGCGCAATCCATCTCCATGACCAAAGCGGAAGCGAAAGCAGCTTTCAGCAACGACATGGTTTATATGGAGAAATACCTCGAGAACCCACGCCACATCGAAATTCAGGTGCTGGCAGACGGTCAGGGTAACGCGATTTATCTGGCGGAACGTGACTGCTCTATGCAGCGTCGTCACCAGAAAGTCGTCGAAGAAGCACCGGCACCGGGTATTACCCCAGAACTGCGTCGCTTCATTGGCGAGCGTTGCGCGAAAGCCTGTGTGGATATCGGCTATCGCGGCGCGGGCACCTTTGAGTTCCTGTTCGAAAACGGCGAGTTCTACTTCATTGAAATGAACACCCGTATTCAGGTTGAACACCCGGTTACCGAAATGATCACCGGTGTTGACCTGATCAAAGAGCAGTTGCGTATTGCTGCTGGCCAGCCGCTGTCGATCAAGCAAGAAGAGGTGCAGGTCAAAGGTCACGCGGTGGAATGCCGTATCAATGCTGAAGACCCGAACACCTTCCTGCCGAGCCCGGGTAAAATCACCCGCTTCCACGCGCCAGGCGGTTTTGGCGTGCGCTGGGAGTCGCATATCTATGCCGGTTACACCGTACCGCCATACTATGACTCCATGATCGGCAAGCTTATCTGCTACGGCGAAACCCGTGATGTGGCGATTGCCCGCATGAAAAACGCGCTGCAGGAACTGATCATCGACGGTATTAAAACCAACGTTGATCTGCAGACGCGCATCATGAACGACGAGCACTTCCAGCAAGGTGGTACTAACATCCACTATCTGGAGAAAAAGCTCGGCCTCACTGAGAAGTAATTCTCGGTGCACAGCAAAATGGGCTCGGAAGAGCCCATTTTTTTACACCGATTTATCTTCTTCTAAGGCCCGAATTTTCGGGCCTTCTCTTTTTACCGGCGAGAAGAAAATTCAGACATTACGGAATATTTTCCACCACCCAGAAAGAGCATACAAAACCCGCCACACAGATATATAGCCTGTAACTCCAGGGCCCACGCTCCCTGAGACGTCAGAGCCAATACTTTCCCGTCCATCACCAGATACGTCGCAAACAGCATTGTGAAGGTAAAAATTGCCGCCGCATAACGTGTCATGACGCCGAGAATCAGCATTAACGGCGCGACGATTTCGCCGATGAACGATCCCCACGCGATAAAAGCCGGCAAATGGTGAGATTCCAGCAGGAACACGACTGCGCCAAGTCCGTGTTTCGCTTTCGCTACGCCATGAAATAGCATGAGTCCGCCAAAAACCACCCGCAGTATTAATTTTGCCGCATCCGGGTTATTAGTATATCGATGAAATACTTCATTCCATTGTTTTAACATTCTGTGCAACTCCATTTCATCCCTTGCTTTAATAGGTATACTGGAAACCTATCCGGAAACGTGTTTGCCTGTCGTCTTGCAGTCTGTTAACGGAGACATTGCCAATCTCAATATAAGGTGCCCAGTTTTTGGTGACAGAGTAGGCGACCTTCATGTCATGCTCATAGTCAGTGTGACTTTCATTATAAATATCGGTATTGGCATGTAAGTAAACAAAGTTGTATTCAAACTTCCAGTCACCGGTCTTATAGCCAAGCCACGCGTCATAACGCCCAGTTGCTTTATTATTCAGGTCTTCATTATCCTGCAAGGTGTAATCATAACGATAGCGCAGGTTCAGATAAAAACCATTACCCAGTACGGTCCCGAGTAACAGGTTAGGTTTATAGATGGTATTACCCGAATTACTATCAATATTAAAAGCAGGGATCAGATACATTTTGGGATTAAGGATAAAGCGATAGCTGATAGTGGCTTCACTACCGTTATTATCTAATTCATTAAAAGGCTCATTTGCATCGTCACCACTTGATTTATAACGGGTCTCGACAGAGAAACCGAATTGGTTATCAAACCGATGCGCAAAATAGATACGATCTTTATTAATTTTTCCATCATCGAAGTAGTCGTGACGTAAATCGATAACAGATTCAGCGGCCAGGACATTGCAGCTAACCAGTATTGCCACCGCACTAATAGTCATTCTCTTATTTAATTTCATATTAAAGTCCATGTATGAACGCAAAAAAAGACCTTTCCGTCTCTGACAGAATTAAGAAAAGGCATTGCCACTGAGAATCTCGCTACTCAGAAAACCCGATAACAGGTTCAGCGCCGGTTAAGAATATTATTGTTATATCACCCTGTAAATTGCAGTCATTAATAAAATATGAGATCTGGCGAGCAAAATAAGAGGCATAAGAAAACATCCATATAAATAGCCATTGAGAAAAAACAGCGCATTCATCGACTTTATATAGTCGTCACAGCTTATTACGTCATTAATTAATAACATACCGTTAGTCGCCTTATTATTAATTAATAACGGAGGAGCTATCTATTTTAGGTACTTTGCCCAATAAAAACGAGAGTAATCAATATTATTATCTAAAACAAAAATGGAAAAATAAAAATAGAATACGTTGATTTTCAGAACAGTTCGTTTTGATTAATTGATCGTGATTATTTTGTCTCCTCACCCCACAGGGGCAAGATCGTTCTTCAGCCGCCACCTTTCTCTCCCCCCTGACCTGCGGCTTAAGGTACAATCCCCGCTTTCTTTTTCAACAAGGGACAAAAAATGGACAAACGTTTTGTTCAGGCCAATAAAGAAGCGCGTTGGGCGCTATGGCTGACCCTTCTCTATCTGGCTGCCTGGCTCGCCGCAGCTTACATTCCAGGGGTGACGCCGGGCATAACCGGGTTGCCGCACTGGTTTGAAATGGCTTGTCTGCTAACACCGCTGATCTTCATTTTGCTGTGCTGGGCCATGGTGAAATTTATCTATCGTGACATTCCCCTGGAGGATGATGATGCAGCTTGAAGTCATTCTGCCGCTGGTTGCCTATCTGGTTGTTGTGTTCGGTCTTTCTGTTTATGCCATGCGTAAACGGCAGACCGGCACCTTCCTGAATGAATATTTTCTGGGTAGCCGTTCCATGGGGGGGATCGTCCTGGCGATGACCCTGACCGCGACATACATCAGCGCCAGCTCATTTATTGGTGGACCTGGTGCGGCCTATAAATACGGACTGGGATGGGTGTTGCTGGCGATGATTCAGCTTCCCGCCGTCTGGCTTTCGCTGGGGATACTCGGCAAGAAATTCGCCATCCTTGCCCGTCGCTATAATGCCGTCACCCTCAACGACATGCTGTTTGCCCGCTACCAGAATCGCCTGCTGGTGTGGCTGGCGAGCCTCAGCCTGCTCGTGGCGTTTGTCGGTGCCATGACCGTGCAGTTCATCGGCGGCGCACGCCTGCTGGAAACGGCGGCGGGTATTCCCTATGAAACAGGCCTGCTGATTTTCGGTATCAGTATCGCGCTGTATACCGCGTTCGGCGGCTTTCGTGCCAGCGTACTTAACGACACAATGCAGGGACTGGTGATGCTGATTGGCACCATCGTGCTGCTGGTCGGTATCGTGCATGCGGCCGGTGGCCTGAGCCATGCCGTAGAGACCTTAAACACCATCGACCCAAAACTGGTTTCACCGCAGGGCGCCGATGACATTCTGTCTCCGACCTTTATGACCTCATTCTGGGTACTGGTCTGTTTTGGTGTGATCGGTCTGCCGCATACGGCGGTGCGCTGCATCTCCTACAAAGACAGCAAAGCGGTACACCGCGGGATAATCATCGGTACCATCGTGGTGGCGATCCTGATGTTTGGTATGCATCTTGCCGGCGCGCTGGGTCGTGCGGTTATCCCTGACCTGACGGTGCCGGATCTGGTGATCCCCACGCTGATGGTCAAAGTGCTGCCGCCTTTCGCCGCCGGGATCTTCCTTGCCGCGCCAATGGCGGCCATTATGTCGACGATCAACGCCCAGTTGCTGCAAAGTTCCGCTACGATCATTAAAGATCTCTATCTTAATTTTCGCCCGGAACAGTTGCAGAACGAGACGCGGTTGAAACGAATATCGGCGATGATCACCCTCATCTTAGGCGCGCTGCTCTTACTTGCCGCCTGGAAACCGCCAGAGATGATCATCTGGCTGAATCTGCTGGCGTTTGGCGGTCTGGAAGCCGTGTTCTTGTGGCCGCTGGTGCTTGGCCTTTACTGGGAGCGCGCGAATGCGACCGGAGCGCTGAGTGCGATGATTGTCGGCGGCGTGCTGTATGCGATTCTCGCCACCTTTAACGTTCAGTACCTGGGCTTCCATCCGATTGTGCCCTCGTTGCTGCTAAGTTTGCTGGCTTTCCTGGTCGGAAACCGTTTCGGTTCTCCTGCCCCGCAAGCCGCTGTATTGACTACTGATAAATAAAGAGTTTTGCCATGCCATGGATCCAATTAAAACTGAACACGACGGGCGCTAACGCGGAAGCATTGAGCGATGCCCTGATGGAAGCGGGTTCCGTTTCCATCACCTTCCAGGACACGCACGACACGCCGGTTTTTGAGCCATTGCCGGGCGAAACACGCCTGTGGGGCGACACCGACGTTATCGGTCTGTTTGATGCCGAAACCGACATGAAAGAAGTCGTCGCCATCCTGGAACACCATCCGCTGCTGGGCGTCGGGTTCGCGCATAAAATTGAACAACTGGAAGATAAGGACTGGGAACGCGAGTGGATGGATAACTTCCACCCCATGCGTTTTGGCGAACGCCTGTGGATCTGCCCAAGCTGGCGCGACGTGCCGGATGAAAATGCCGTCAACGTAATGCTCGACCCCGGTCTGGCGTTTGGTACCGGCACTCATCCCACCACCTCACTGTGCCTGCAGTGGCTCGACAGTCTCGATTTAACCGGTAAGACCGTTATCGACTTTGGTTGCGGTTCCGGCATCCTCGCAATTGCCGCACTGAAACTGGGCGCCGCAAAAGCGATCGGTATCGATATTGATCCGCAGGCGATTCAGGCCAGCCGTGATAACGCCCAGCGTAATGGCGTATCAGAACGTCTTGAACTCTACCTGCCACAGGATCAGCCAGACGCCATGAAAGCCGACGTAGTGGTCGCCAACATTCTGGCAGGCCCATTACGCGAGCTGGCACCGTTAATCAGCGTCCTGCCCGTTACAGGCGGTCTGCTGGGCCTTTCCGGTATCCTTGCCAGCCAGGCGGAAAGTGTTTGTGAAGCTTATGCCGATCTCTTCGCTCTCGATCCGGTGGTGGAGAAAGAAGAGTGGTGTCGAATCACGGGCCGTAAGAAGTAACCCTGTCTCCCGCGCGTGGCCGTACTACCGGCCACGTTTTTCAGCATTTCGCCCGCTCCTTCCTCTTCCTCTCATACGGTAAAATAGACGCGTAACTCATTGAAGTTGCAAATATAAAAATCTATTTTATTCATTGGAAGAATTTCATGAACCCTTTTTTGAGCAAGGCAACTCTTCTCGCGTTAAGCATCATGTCATCCACCGCAATGGCGTCACACTGGAGCTATGAGGGTGAAGGATCCCCGGAACACTGGGGCGCACTCAGTGAAGAGTATAAAACCTGTCAGACCGGGATGAATCAGTCCCCAATAAACATCGACCAGTCGGCAAATGCCCACCTGAAGCCCCTGAAAACCCACTACACTGAGGGCCCCATTACTCTCATTAACAACGGTCACACAATCCAGGCCGCGTTAAAGAGCGCAACGGCTGATACCATCACGATTGACGGGACTCCGTTTACATTGCAGCAATTCCACTTTCATGCCCCAAGCGAAAATACGGTTCACGGTAAACATTACGCGATGGAAATGCATCTTGTGCACAAAGACGCAAATGGTGCTATCGCCGTTGTTGCGGTCATGTTTGATAAAGGGGCGGCAAACACTGAGCTGGACAAACTGTGGGCGACTATGCCTGAACAAACCGGGCAGGACGCTAACGTCACCTCACAAATGGATCTGAATGCCCTGCTGCCGAAAAACAAACGCTTTTGGCGTTTCAGCGGTTCACTGACCACACCGCCCTGCTCTGAAGGGGTAACCTGGATTGTCATGAAGCACCCTCTGACGCTGTCCGCCGCGCAGTTAGAAAAATTCAGCCATACGATGCATCATGACAATAATCGTCCGCCCCAACCGCTGAACGGTCGTGTCGTGGTCGAGTGATGACCGATGCGTTGCGCAATCATCTGCTGAAATGAGAGCGATGTCACATTAACTCAAGATAATCTGCTGATTAATTCAGCAGATTATCTTGCAAGCCCGCGCAGATTCGAAGAAAAAATGAGAAGTTACGCAAAATTATAAGCGTACAGAATTTCGTCACGCTTTTGTAATGCAATGATTTGTATGGCTAATTATTTTATGGCGTTGACGTTAACGGCGATTCTTTGATCCACCGCAGAGGATTGGTCAAAGTTTGGCCTTTCATCTCGTGCAAAAAATGCGTAATATACGCCGCCTTGCAGTCACAGTATGGTCATTTCTTAACTCATGCGCATCGGACAATACCAGCTTAGAAATCGCCTGATCGCAGCGCCCATGGCTGGCATCACTGACAGACCTTTTCGGACGCTGTGTTATGAGATGGGAGCCGGATTGACCGTATCCGAGATGATGTCGTCTAACCCGCAGGTTTGGGAAAGCGACAAATCCCGTTTACGGATGGTGCACGTTGATGAGCCAGGAATTCGCACGGTGCAAATTGCCGGTAGCGACCCTGTTGAGATGGCCGATGCCGCACGGATTAACGTGGAAAGCGGCGCCCAGATTATTGATATCAATATGGGGTGTCCGGCTAAAAAAGTGAATCGCAAGCTCGCAGGTTCAGCCCTCTTGCAGTACCCGGATTTAGTGAAGTCGATACTAACCGGGGTGGTTAATGCAGTGGACGTTCCTGTGACCCTGAAGATTCGCACCGGCTGGGCTCCGGAACACCGTAACTGCGTAGAGATTGCCCAACTGGCTGAAGACTGTGGCATTCAGGCTCTGACCATTCATGGACGCACCCGCGCCTGTTTGTTCAATGGAGACGCTGAGTACGACAGTATTCGGGCAGTTAAGCAGAAAGTTTCCATTCCGATTATCGCGAATGGTGACATTACTGACCCGCTTAAAGCCAGAGCTGTGCTTGACTATACGGGGGCTGATGCCCTGATGATAGGCCGCGCAGCTCAGGGAAGACCCTGGATCTTTCGGGAAATCCAGCATTATCTGGACACTGGGGAGTTGCTATCCCCCCTGCCTCTGGCAGAGGTTAAGCACTTGCTTTGTGCGCATGTTCGGGAACTGCATGACTTTTATGGCCAGGCAAAAGGGTACCGAATCGCGCGTAAACACGTCTCCTGGTATCTCCAGGAGCACGCTCCAAATGACCAGTTTCGGCGCACATTCAACGCCATTGAGGATGCCAGCGAACAGCTGGAGGCGTTGGAGGCATACTTCGAAAATTTTGCGTAAACAGAAATAAAGAGCTGACAGAACTATGTTCGAACAACGCGTAAATTCTGACGTACTGACCGTTTCTACCGTTAACTCTCAGGATCAGGTAACCCAAAAACCCCTGCGTGACTCGGTTAAACAGGCACTGAAGAACTATTTTGCTCAACTGAACGGTCAGGATGTTAATGACCTCTATGAGCTGGTACTGGCTGAAGTAGAACAGCCCCTGTTGGACATGGTGATGCAATACACCCGTGGTAACCAGACCCGTGCTGCCCTGATGATGGGCATCAACCGTGGTACGCTGCGTAAAAAATTGAAAAAATACGGCATGAACTAATCTCGATTAGCTAATTGCTTGTTTAAAAAGGCGCTACTCGGCATGGGGAAGCGCCTTTTTTATTGAACTGACTGCACCACTGACTGCACCTATACGCGAACTATGGTGAACATTGTTGAACGAAAAGACAAACTAATCGTAAGATGATAAACCTCTGCATATGAAGAGGTATGGTGTACATGAAGTCTATTCTTGATGAACTTAGTACTGATATTGAACGCGCAGAAAGCTTACAGTCCCAGCTGATTAGCGTAGCTACAGGCGGACCAGCTTTACCATATGAGTATCAGGAACTAAGACGTTTTTTTGTTGAATCCCCACTATATAGCAACATTATTCCCTCTTTTGTAAAAACAAACCGCAACACCGACCAATTTTGGCAATTCATTAAGTACAAATTCGGTACATATGCAGAAAGAAGACAGTACATTTGGGATGAATTTCAAGAATTGATGGACTATCTGGAGGGAAAAAACAAAGCACCTGCAGATGAGGACATCTCTGATGTATTAAGACGGTTTGACGAAGACGGTGTTCACACTGTTTGGATGAAGGCGCTAGAAAGACGACACACAGATCCAGACGGAGCAATAACTTCGTCCAGAACGTTGCTGGAAACAGTCTGTAAACACATCTTAGATGATATGAACGTCCCCTATAACAATAAAAATATCGAGATGTCTGAACTTTACAAGCTTGTATCAAAAGAGTTAAAGCTCTCAAGCGATCAGCATTCTGAGAATATTTTTAAGCAAATATTAGGTGGGTGCTCCGCAGTCGTGAATGGGCTTGGTACTCTTCGTAATCGATTGGGGGATGCTCATGGTAAAAATAGAGCTGCAGTTAAGCCCTCTCCGCGTCACGCTGAACTAGCTGTGAATCTCTCGGGCTCCATGGCGCTATTTTTGATAAGTACCTGGCAACACAGAAAGGACACTGATTAATTTTCATTCTTCCTGATATATAGCAATACAGTCGGCGGACACTCCGAGCATTATCCACATGTTTCATATGGCAATAGACTCAAGGAGATAAAATGAACATTGAGGTAAAAGAAGCAGTGAAATGTTGGGCCGATCGTCCAACTTGGTTTAGTCCTCATCCAATGGATGCAAATGAATTTAAACGCGCGGTATCAAACCTCAAGCGTCTCTCCCCTCCCCCTACCTTCGAAGAAATCAAAGATGCAATAATGTTCTTTGTTTCCGATGCGCCAACGATGTTAGGCACGCCATCGGATATTCCTCAAACAGTTCATGATTTCGCAGCAAAAATGTACAACAAACTGTAATCAAATGCGGGCTCAATCAGCCCGCACTATGTTAGCTGTATTCATCTTTCTGCTCCTGTCAGATACCGTTAAATTTCGCCAGCCGTTGCTTGTGGCTTTCACTCATATCGAAAGCAAAATCCTCGTGCTCACCCTGGAATGTACCGAACGCCATCAGCGCTGATACCGCAGGGTCTATCTTGTTGGAGGATTTCTTCTTATTGGGCTTAATGTTGGCGTTGGCGTCAGACTCCATCACCACGTTACCAATCGCCCAGGACAGAACCGGATCACCCCGATGACGCACCACCTTACGGTTAACGAACACCTCAAAGGATTTCGCTACCGGACTGAACCTGAGATAGGTTTGCGGGAACGGCTCCACATCAAGCCCTGCTCCCTGTAGCTGGGTGCGTAAATGTGTGGCATTCCAAGTATCGAAGCCCACCAGCCGGATATTGAAGGTTTCAGCATCGCGCAAAATATCGTCCCGGATGCGGTCATAGTCGATACAGTCTCCGGGTGTGGTGCGTATCCAGCCCGCTTTCACCCACTGGCGATAGATAGCGCGGTTTTTGTTGGCGACGTTATTTAGCTGCGCTTCCGGCAGATAATGACGGGTCAGAAGTCGAATCTCTCTGTCGAACGGGAAAACGTAACTCACGCTGGTAATGTCACTGGTTGATGACAGGTCAAATCCGACATAGCACTCCCTTCCGGCCAAATCGTCTTCGGTATAGTCGAGCGCACAGGCATCCCATGCGCCGGCCCCCATCCACGGCGTGGAGCCCTGACACCAGATATTGAAACGTTTGGTCAGCATTTCCACCCACTGCGACGGTATGCCCCGCGCTTTCTGGATGGTGGATTCCAGTTTCGCCGCGTCAACGGACACATTCAGGTTAGGGTTAGCCTTGATCCACATTTCAGGCTGCTCAACCTCGCTTTCGTCGTCCAGTTCGTAGATCAGGACAAACAGCGAATCGTTGCTCTCTTCCCCGGCCAGAATCTGGCAGCAGTAGTCATAATGCTGTTTACAGGCGGAGACAACGTTACTCCCGGCTGTCGTGATGGCGAACAAAATCGCCTCGGGACGTGCGCCCATACCCAGCTCAAGCGCGGAATAAACGCCGTTATCCGGGTGAAGGTGGTACTCATCGACAATCGCCAGGCTGGGGTTAGTCCCTTCGATAGTGGCCGCTTTTGCCGCCAGCGGCTTTAACAGGCTGTTGCTCTTCGGGAAAATGACCTTATGAGCCTGAATATTTACGCGCTTTTTCAGTGGTTTTGACAGCAGGCACATCTGGCGGGCATCGTCGAACACGATACGGGCCTGATCCCGGCTCACCGCCGCCGTGTAGATATCCTGCTGGCCCTTCTCCATCACCAGAAACCAGTTAGCCAGCATCGCGGCCACGGTGGATTTGGCGTTTTTGCGCGGCACCTCAATAAAGGCGCTGCTGTACTTACGGCGGCCTGACTCCCTGACCTTAAAGCCCAGCAGGTTAGCAAAGGCGAACTGTTGCCACGGCTCCAGCTCGATAGGCTGGCCGCGCAACGGGCCTTTGACGTGAGGGCAAAGCCGGGAGAACGCAATAAACCGCTCTACGGTCGCCGTATCGAACTCATAACGGGGGTCATTCAGGTCTGAAAAGTACCTTTCCACGGCCTGTTTTACGCGCTTACAGGCCGGAATTTCGCCCGTTTTTATCGCGTTTGCGTACTCATTCCAGACGGTCAAGCTCGTCTTCCTCTTCCGTTTCTACCGGGTTACGGCGGCGGCTTACCGGATCAAAGCCCAGCAGCGACGACATTTTAATCATGATTTTTTCAGCATCGGCCTTTGCACTCAGTGCCGGATTTCGGCTCTCGCCCCCCTGGCTGTTAACAATGCTGAACCCACGACTGGCAAGGTCTTCCACTGCTTTGCGGTACATCGAATAGTTGACGCAAAAAAGCTCAAGGTTGTTCCAGTCGGCGGGTGTCAGATCGCCACGCTCGGCCAGTTGCTTCGCTTTCGCTTTCCACTGCTGCGCGGCTAACTCATCAAGGTAAGCTGGCGGTTTTGGTGGTCTTGCCATAAAAATTTCTCGTTTCCATCGCGTTTTATTTTCAAAAAAATCACCGTGCGTAAAAATTTGAGGGGGCGGGTGGTTCCTCACCCGGAGGGGTTTGTCTTTAAAACCTCCCCCACCCCGTCCATGCGGCCTGTCAGCGGTTGTGGAAGCATTCCATAAGCTCCCGGTCACGCTGGCTCATACGCATTACTACGGGCTTCGTATGCGTTCTCTGTCTGGCTGGTTGCCATGCCTCGCGCTGCTTTATCAGCCCACTAATCAGGCGCTGCTGTTCCTGCTCAGTCATTGTTTGCCTCATAGATCCAGTCGGTGCGATGACGTGCTGCTTCTTCCTGCTCACGGAACTTACCGGCTCTACGCTGCTGCTTCGTCACCGGGTCTGTTGTGGTTGTCTTCCGGCCATGACAGGCAGCGCATAACGACTGGTGATTACTGGCGGGCCAGAACAGCACATCGGCTTCACCCTCGATAGGGATGATGTGATCGACGATAGTTGCCGATGTATAGACGCCAGCCTTGAGACAGTGGACACACAGCGGGCTAGCTTTCAGAAAATGACGACGGTATTCGCCCCAGCGGTTCGAGTAACCGCGCTCTGTCCGTGTACCTCTTCGGCTGTCGCTTTGTCGGCGGGCATCCCGCTTATGCTCATCACACTTGCCGGATTTCACCCGCTTATTACATCCCGGCTCATTGCACCGGCGTAGTGGTTGCCACGGCATCAGTACACCCCCACATCTCGGTAGACAGACCACAACGCAGAGACAGCCATCGGTATCTCTTTGGCGTCGGTATCATCAATCATCGTGCGGTACTCGTACAGCTGAGATACGTACATCAGACAGCCAATCTTGATAGCTGGCGTAAACTCCAGCCCGTTATCAAATCGCTTGCCGATATGCTTCTGGCAGACCTCCAGCGCCGCATCGATATACGCCTGTATCAACATATCTTCGTAATCATCATCAATACGGCAATGCAGCTTTGCTTCATCCAGGGTGATTTCTGCTGTCATTTTTCCGTTCCTGTCTTGCAGAGAATTTCCAGCCGGGTACCTTCCGAATCAGGAATAGGAGGCCCGATGATATTGAGAGTGCCGCCAGCAAACGGGCCAGTAAGCACTTTCAGACGATTGGCTGCGGTGATATCACGGCGGAAACGCACCCAGACGCGGATCGTCGCTTCGGCAACCTCGGCACCTGACGCCATTAATTCCCGGCCACTAATCCCCTTAACCTCAGCCCAGATGGTTTCTCCGTCTTCCCATACCTGAATAACCTGACCAGATGGCGCACGTTGGGTTGTGAATACCCGGATAGTTACCCGGCTTCTCAGACCTCCGGTTCTCATTCGTCACCTTCCTTGTTGTCCTTGCTGATCTTCACTTCCTGTTTCCATGCCTGGCTGTATTCGTCGCCACCTTCACGCGGCGGCATACCTTCACGTTCGCGGGCTTCGTTGGGGTTCATGATGCCGTTCTTGATACCGCGCTCATAAGTTGCGTAACGTTCGGTAGGCGTAGCGCGAAGAAGATCAGCAGAGTCGAACTCCACCTGATAACGAACTCCAGGTACAGGTGATGCCACCAGTAGCGCGGACTTAATCTGCTGCTCAAAGTTCGCCAGCCACGGGCGCATAGTCATGGTGAGAAAGGCGCGACTCGCTTCGCTGAAATTGCTGTAGGTGCTGTTGCTGTATTCCTGCAGGAAGATGGGCGACACGTTGAACATGCGGGCAATGTCTTCAATGGTGAAGCGCCGGGAGGCCAGCCACTCAGCATCCTGATTGCTCATGCCAAGCTGCTTATAGTCCATGCCACCTTCAAGGATCGGTGTTTTACCGGCATTTCTGGCACCTTTGTAGCGCTCAAGTGCGTCCAGCGCCTGTTTACCCTTCACACTATCGAGCCATTCAGTAGTAGTGACTACGCCCGCTGCCATCATGCCATCCTTCATAATGCTGGCACCGTGGCGCTGTTGGGCCAGACCTAACCCCAGAGCCTCACGACAGATGGTGATCGGAGAACGCCCCAGAAAGCCATCATCGGTGGAGTAACGCAGGTGCAGAATCTCTTCCTGCAAGTAGGTGCGCACAGCCCCGGTAAACGGCTCAGTAACGGTGTATTTGTACTTATGCTGACCGATACGTTCAGGAACAACCGCCCCCGGCGCATACGGATGCAGGGATTGAGGTTGTCCGTCGCGGCCCCACTGGATCACCGCGTAGGCGTTACCGTTAAGCAGACAATGGCGCATCATCGTGCGCTTGAACTGATAAGGTGTCTGGCAGTCGTTCGGCTGCTCGTTCAGCAGGAAATCTACCGGGTGATTGCTCAGCCATTCCCGCGCCTCACGACCATTATCATTACGGACGCGGTAGAGATAGCAGGGCATTGTTGCCACCGCCTCACTGATAACTGACACGGCGTTCATCACCGCCGGCAGAGATTCCGCAGTACCCGCAGACACATATTCGCCTGATCCAGTATTTGGAATCCCTGCCATCGCCAGAAACTCATCAATGGTCATGCTGCGTTGTTCGGATGGCTCAGATTTACGGCCAAAAGGCCAGATATTCCACATATCACAGCCCCGCTAAGTCAGCCCAGCGTCGGCGGTTATCACCAGCGCGGCGCAGTTCAGGATGTTGGGAGAACAGAGAACGGTGCGCAATTTCCACGCCAGACTCAGGGTAAGCAGGCATAGAAGTAACGGTGATTTCCCGCAGCTCGGCGGCGGTAACAGTGCGAATATACGGTGTAGGAGTAATATCCCAGGACTCTTTCAGCGCACGGAAACCGAAGCTCATACCGGAAATATCTCCTCGATCCACCAGCTCCAGAACATCGTTGCCAAGTTGGGTGTTTGGCGGGGTCAGCTCGAAACGCAGCCCGGTATCATCTTCGGACAACACCAGCGTGCCGGATTTGGTACGCCCCAGCAGTTGGGTATAGTTATGCTCGTACAGCGCACGCACATCGCTACCGGATGCCAGGCTGTCTTTAAACGCCCCCGGCGCAAACTGCTCGCGGAACTCATCCCAGATAACTTCTGACAGGCTGTTCCAGCGCACGGCATAGCCCACCAGCTTTTTGTTGCTGGCGCTCAGTTCAGAGGTACGGATTTCAAAATCGATTGTTTTCATTACTGGACTCCACAGAGGGCAAAAAGGGGCCGAAGCCCCTTAAATGTCAGATCAGGAACCGGAGCCGGAAAGCTCAAGCACCTTGATGGCGTTGGAGTCCACCACACCACCGCCCAGGTATTTATCGGTGTGCACCTTGTAGAAACCAGGTTCGGTGATGTTGTCGGGGCGGGTACGCACGCCAGTAGTGTGATCCACAATGAAGTAACCGCGCTTAAAGTCGCCGACTGCCAGGAATGCTTCACCCGCAGCCGCATCAGGCATGGTTTCCAGATATTGAACCGGACGACCAAGGAGGGTATCAGGGGAGTCAGCGACGAGGCGATCACGCCAGATGTAATCCCCGTTGCCGTTTTTCAGCTTTTGCAGCGTAGCGGCAGTATTGGAGTTCATCACCCATACGGCATTTTTGCGGTATTTGGCTTTCAGCTTGTACAGCAGGTCGATCAGACCATCAGAGGAAACGGCAGCAGCTTCCATCTTCTCCAGCGTGCCGAACGGACGTGTTTTATCGCTGGTGGCCGCACGCGGATAGGACAGGAAACCTTTGGATTTTTTATCACCGTCGCCGTTCACAAAGTCGGTTTCTTCGGTAGCAGTGAAGGTGTCGGTGATTTCAGAAGACAGCCAACCCAGAATATCAACTTCGGAGAAGTCGAGAATTTCCTGAGTGGTTTTCGGGTAGGCGTAGATCGGGTTGAGTTTGATATCAACGCGCTCCATCTTCGGTGTGCTGGTTTCAGTACGCGCTTCGCCTTCGGTACCGCGCTTAACGGTAGTACCGCCCACAGACACCAGCTTCTGGTATTCGTTGGTTTTGGTGGTCTTCACCGTGGCGATGGAGCGCATAACGCTGTCATCCTGCAACTGGCGCATGATCTCTTTGTCCAGCTCAGGGATAACGGTATAGCCGCCATCAGCCTGCACCAGCGTGGAGAATGAGCGGGTATCGCCGGTCATGATGTAGTGGCGCAGCTCATCGTTGCTCACGCCTTTACCTTCAACAGAAGTACCAGGCAAATTGCGCTGATCGTCAGCGACAGCTTCAAGGCGGGTCATTTCAACTTCGATGGCATCAGCCTGGGCGCGGAGTTCATCGAACTGCTTGCCCTCTTCATCGTTCAGGCTGCGCTTTTCACTGTCGGCTTTTTCCAGCATGGAGCGCATCTGGGTTTTGAGTGCGGCTTTCTGCTGGCGTAATTCAAGTAATTTCTTCATTGAGTGGTTTCCGTAACAATTAACGTTGAGACGTGAAACCAGCGCTTGGAGGGAAGGCCGTCAGTAAAGGAGCCTGTCTGAAGGGCAAAAAACCTGACGGCCTGTGGCGGCTCACGTCTGAGTGCCACTCTTTAAGATATGGATCAAATTATCGATGTAAATAAGGTATTTTTACTCCGAACGACCTTGAAAGATAACGCACAAATAATTTACAAAAAGCGATAGTGAAAATGATGGGGGTTCAAGTGACAAAAGAGATTCTTGCCGTTCCGGGTGTACATCCATCCCCGTTGTTCAAAAGAACGTATAAATCCGTTCAAGATATTGACGAAAAATTAACCAAGTTAATTCATAGATGGCGATTTCTCAATGCGGGGCCGCCTATGAAAGTTACTGCATATGATGGAACAGAAATCTGCTATCAAGGTGTGGCATTTAAAGGTTCTCCCGTTCAGGTTTTTTGGAATGGCTTTATCGATCCTTACATTGAAAATTACTCAGTCAATGTATTAGAGCAGACCTCAGCGTTGGCAATTGAATGCCAATTTTCAATAGAAGAGTCTATTGAAGAGGCTAAACTACTATTACTTGTAATGGTTCGTAGGCTTTACCATGAAATGGCCGAGACAGATAAGATTTTAAGAGGGGATGGCTTTACCTTCCCAGAAAAGAAAGATGTTAGTGGTCATATTGAAAGTCTGTCCCAAAAAATAATAGAGCATACTGAGATCGAGAAACTAAAAAAGCCACTGCCGAGTAAGAACATATTCAATATCGACACTGTCAATAGCAAATATGCACAATTTGGCACAAATAATAATATCAGCGATCATGAGTTAATTGATTTCTTCACAAAGATAGCTTTTTCAGGGGAAGATGAGATTATTATTCTCTCAAAAATATTGCTAAAAAATGCCCAATCAAAAAGTTTATTGAGTAAGGAGACATATGATCTTTTAACATCTGTTTTTAAATCGTAGCTTATAAATCAGCACGTTAATCATAACACAGCAAACAAAAGGAGTAAAATGATGGATTTCGATGCTATGGCATACCCTGACAAGTTCACAATAGCAGGGGTTGAATATAAGGGACGAAGGAATTCAACTGAAAAAAAAGTACTGATTCCTTACACTGAAGAACCAGACATTAGCATTGGCGATGAAATAACTCAAAAGCTAGGGAAAGGTGAAATATCTTTAAAAGTACTCGATATGTCATTTTTACCTGAAGGCTCCCTTAATGTTGGTACCAACCACCCACACATGCTTACATTAAAGGTTGAGAATTTAACTGCTAATGAGCACAAGCCTAAGGTACCTAGCCAAAATACATTCAACATAGGAAACGTGTCAGGCTCACAAGTTCAAATCGGTGAGCGTAATCATCTTATTGTAAATATCAGCATAACTGAACTTGTTGAAAAGGTATCTCAATCACAAGACCCTAAGGCGAAATCTCTACTTAAGGATTTGCTAAATAATAGCACTGTAGCCAGTCTCGTTGGTGCTGGCGCATCAGCCTTATTAGCTATGCTTTGAATAAGTGGCCTGGCAAAGAACCAGGCCAAATATATTATTTCTCACTCATCCATTTTAGAGGTATTGGCATTCTTTCTCTATAGACCTGCAGATGTTCAATCAAAGCATCAACCTGCTCTCTATTTGTTGCAAGAATTTCATCTGATAGTGTGCTACGAACAAAATCATGATGGTCAATCCACAACAGACCGCCATTTGCAAGGGCCTGACGGTACTCTGAGGTAGGCATTGAGCTCAGGTCATGAAGCCCAAACTGATCGTAATACTCTGTAATTTCTTGGATAGTAATTGGCATAATGCCTCCATTTTTTTAAACTACGTATCTGCATCCTAGGTATAAAGAAGCTAATCTTAGACAACTTTGTTAACGCCCCCATCCTCAAGCCATTTCATTACAGCTTTACGGCTGTAGCGTGAAGGGTAGGTGAGTACTGGATTGGGGAATCCATGATCTTTGCGTAATCGCCACACGGCTGTTTTCTTCTTACCCAGCAGCGCGAACAGCTCCGGCTCGTCCATGAAATCACTAACGATCATCATTCACCTCCACCAATTATGTTTTTAGTCTGCTATAAAATTAAAAAATATACGTTTAAGTGTTCACCTGTTTACCCTTGCTAATTTCTTAATTAAATTCATAAGGTTATAGGGTGAATACTATTTTTTCAGATATTCACTAGTGTTCACCCAACCCTTCACCCTTTAGAACAAAAATCAATCAAAAGGTGAACAGGTGAATACTTGGTGAATACTTAATAAATAAGTGCTCACCCATTAACTATCTGTTATAAATAAACTTTTTAACATGGTGAATACTGGTGAACACTTATTCTATAACTTTACTCTACCCCGCTGTTTTCAGAAGTACCGGAACAGGATGGCATCCAGTCGTCTGAATCATCGTGTAGCGTAACGTTTGACCTAATACCGTGCTTGGTCTTCCGCTTCTGATACTCCTTGCCATACTCAGCCATTGCGCCCGGCATATCAGTACCGAACCGCATTAACGATACTGGCTTGCTCAGTCCATTGGCCCGCATGTAAGCCAGATAAGCGTGATAGAGATATTTGCGCGGACTGAACGGCACTATCTCGGCATTACCGATAAACATCCCATCACATGCCACCGACGCCAACAGGTAGCCGCAGAAGTCCACCAGCGAATCTCCCTCACGCTTGATAGCCAGTGCCTCTTCGGATTTCTGCTGTTCGTGCAATAGCCGTTTGGCTTCATCCTGGCTGGCAAAGCGGGTCAGCAGGTGACGAATGATTACGGCAAGCTCCCCCTCTATCTTCTCAGCTAGCATCGTATCTCGCTCATTTTCCGGCACTACCTCGGTGAAATTGAATATCACCCGGCGGCGCGATATCCCCCCGCTTCGATCACTGAAGGTCATGGCGTTGTTATTGACGGCCAGCACTACCGCCTGTATCCGCGTCGAATAAGGCGCTTTGTGTTTGGGGTCTATCGACACTTTATCGCCGCCTGTAATAGCCTTAATGCCTGCACCATCGCCAGCGTAGCGGGTCATGTCCGGCAGGATGATCAGCGAGTAGCCAACCACCAGCGCCCTGTCCCTCGCATCCTCCAGCGCCTTCATGCTGGCTGATACGGTATTGGCCTTACCCGCCAGCATCGTGCAAATTTCCGCCATAACGCTTTTACCACTACCACCCGGCCCCGTAACCTCAAGAAAAAGCTGCCAGTCGTAACGGTTAGCCAGCACCATAAATAATGCAGCCAATACACGATCTGTCTTGCGGTCATTGTTGGCTACGGAACGGCGAAGCCATTTCCAGAAGTTCGGGGCATGGCTGGCCAGAGTTTCCCCCTCGGCTGGTGGGCTGAACGGAAGTTCACTGGCGATCAGCAGCCAATCGGTCTTAATATGTTCCCTGAATTGCCCCGTCCGGGTATCAAATACTCCATTGCTGAAGCCAATGAGGTTACGGGCCGTAACCCCCATGACCGGGAGACTTAGCTTCATGGTTTCCACCGCCGATTTAATGGCGTTCTGCGAATAGGCCACTTCTGCATCAATGTAGATTTGTGCCATTTCCCGTTGCAGTTCTTTATCCGGAATCGGATTCCAGATCACTCCGTTGTAGTGGTGAACCGTGTCAGAATCAGCGTGAATAGCCAGATCACCATCGTAATGCGCAAGAAGCACCTCTCCGCGTTGACTGGCCCCCATCTGGTTAAGGGCCGGACTAACCTCAATGAATGTCTGAAGTTGCGCTCTCTTCGTTACAGGCAACTGGTGGATATTGTTTTCTTCATTTTTGGATTGCTCCCGAAGCCGGTTAAGATATTCGCGCCAGTCCTCCGGGTTCCTGTCAGGGATACCATTATACAATTTCGCATCCTGCACCGCCGCCTGCGCCAGCTTCTCGCCAATAGCATTAATCATGATCGGCTCGATATCGCCAGCCAGGTATACCCGCGCTGAACGCCGTCCCTCATCAATAATTTGCAGGTTATCCAGTTCCGCCAGTTGCTTCGGCCCAAGATAAACCGGTGGTATGGAATCACCGGCTACCTGCTTACCTAATCCCTCTTCCCAGCCCTTAGCGTGGGCATATGCATCTTTACCCGCGAAAATAATCGCTTCAGTAAATTTGTCTTTCGGGAGTAGCCTGACATTAGGCGCGTTTTTCATATCCCTCTCCCCGGCTTACAAAAGTAAATTCTTTAACAAATCTTTCCAGCGAGAAAACGCAGGGAAATTCGTAGCCATCACGAACGAACGTCACCCGGTTAAAGGCGATGTTGTTCACCGTAATCATTGCGCCATGCTTTTCCGACCAGCGGTCATTGATTTCAGGATTTATCACTTTTGGCCCCCTGCTTTTAAGCGATCCATTCGGACATATTCAGCAGACTGGCTGCAATTATTGAGCGCTTGCATCATCCTCGGGAGGTGTCTCAATACATTGCTGATAAGGTCTATGTCGCGGAGGGCATCATCGCCGGAATACCCTTCCGATTCCGTTGCGTCAAGAGCCAGATTACCGATCAGTTGAAGCGCACTATTGATGGCAAAAACCGCCCCTGCATATGTATCAGCAGACTCTGCCAGTTCTTCATCTGAGAGGTGTTGAAATTCAGGGTAGCTTTTATCAAGAAGATGATAGATATCACGCATTTTGCACCTCTCTGGCAAAGTTGATGCGAATGTGTTTATAACCACCTCGCAGAGCTAGTAACTGCGCTGCTGATTTAGCCTCCTCAGGACTTGTGCTGTTCAGGGTGTAGTGAATACCTACCGTGTGGCCGCGCTTATTAACGGCGAACCCGTATACATGGAAGGCTTTAATCATTACTCACCCCCTTTCTTTGAGTCATCATCATAAGCGCACCCAACACCATCAGCTTCATATCCAATATTTTCACAGGTGCTTTGTGCAAGGTATGTAATACAGTTCAGTGCTTCGACTGTAATATCGGTATTAACTTGCCCTTGCGGTGTTTTAAGCCAGTAGAGTAAAAGCGTGGAGATTGCTGCTATCTGCTTGAATGCTGTCTGAGACAAGTTATCCATGTCAGTTACAGCAGCTAGTAATTTATTCAGATCGGAGGATTGTTTGTTAGACATGAAAAACCCCCTCCACCAGCTCGGTTTCAAGCATCGCGGATAATCGATTAACATCACTGTAAAACGTTATTCTCCAGCGCGTATGAGTACAAATTCTGGCGGCGAAAACCATATTCCAGCCACAGAATGCTGCACGAGCTTCCTCTTCCGTATCGGCATCAATGCGCAGTACAACTGGTGTGCTGTCGGGATATTGCTTGGGCGTTGCCAGGAATAACCATGTAAATTCCGGGCGAGTTTGGGTAGACTGATTGTCAGCCATAACTGTTACCTCACTTAACGGTTTGGTGAGACGCCCTGTATGTGTTACGAGCACTACGGGGCGTTGTTTTTTGTGGTAACTGTAATTACAATGGTCGTTACCATGTAAATGATAATAGGCTCCGGTAACGACCATGTCAACACAGCAAGAAAAGAGATCACCGCAATACCAAATGCGCTTACCGGAAGAATTCCGTGCGCAACTTGAGGAAGTTGCAAAACTGGATGGCGATTCCTCCCTTGCCACCTGGATAAAACGTATTCTCAGGAAAGAGCTACAATCACGCGGCATCGAGCCAAAAGGATGAGCAATGAAAAAAATTATCATCTTGGCGGCTGTTTTAATTGTTGTCGCCTTTCTCTTAAAATCCTGCTTCACGACAAAGAGTCTTTGCGGAAGCAATGAACACGATGTATTACGGACTGGATGCGAAAAGGCTTTGCAAAAAAACTGAATAAAATCAGCGGGCGCAGAATTGCGCTTGCTCATTCTTTGACCGCCAGAGCAAGTCCTGGTAATATCCAGATTCAGCTTTGTCTTGTCGCAACAGGACCAACATTGGCGGCCATGCGGGGCCGCCTTTGTTTTATGTGCCATATTCCGCCCCCTATGCCGCTTTACTACGACTTTTCTGCCAAGCGGAAACTTCAGACAGCAACCAGCCCACTGCGCGTCCCCCCAACTTGCGACGTGCTGGGAATTTCCCTTCTTTTTCCATCATGTAACGGGTGGTGCGGCAAATGCCCGTTAACTGGCGGCACTCGACCTCGCGGATCATTCGCTCAGATGGAATTATTGATTGTTCATAATGATTCATAGAAAAATGCCCTCGTTCATTAAAGTTCGAGGGCATTTTCATAGTAAATATCTATTGAAATAACATATCTGTTTTACGATTTTTTCAAAAATAATTTATCTCTCACTTTTTTTGTTAGATATTTCTGCGTCAAATTTTTCTATAGATGAATTGCTAAACAAATTTTCTACAAATGGTTTTATAGTTTGTACAATGTTTGTGGAATCAAAATCACCTTCAGGATAAAGAGAAACTGCCAATACTCCATTTGTTATCTGGTTCCCGGTAGCCTTTTGCCAGAGTAGCAGATCATATAAAGCAATTGCCTGATAGCTTATTATTTTACTTCTTACTACCGCCCAAGAATTTTTAATTCTATCTTCATCAAGGTTTATCCCCAACTGCTTTCTCCATTGAGGTAACAACCGTTTTAAGTCATTTATAATAAGATCATCTTGGGCATCCAATCTAATAGAGCAGTGAATGTCACCATCAAAACAAGGAATGTTAGATATTGCATCTATATGACTGTAGGGATTTTCTTTCCCATCACCTATAGTTGCATTAACATTTTCGATAATAAAACCTAAAGAAAGTAATGATATTGGTTGAAAAATCCTGCTTGCTGCTATTCTTGGACCATCAGAAATCTTTTTTAAATTACACTGTGGATAAGTCAATGGGTACAATCCAGCGGATAACTTCTCTTCAAAATAACCATCTTGCTCAAATAACCCCGTCAACTCGTCATTACTTCTAACGATTATTTGGGTAATGAACATCTCATCATCCAATGTAATGAATTTATTATAATTTTCTAAATTAAACCATTTTGGCATATTACTTTTCTTACTTATTCTCACTTTTTCACCTGCAAAATAGTTACGTTAGCATGTACGTCAGAGATGATGTCTAATCGCTCCATCCATTTATTCAGCGCATCCAATTTCTCTGGTAAATACTGGCTACGATTATATACAGCCATAACTCCACCAAGCGTATGCCCTAGCAGTTGTTCTACAACATGTGGAGCGATCCCCATGTTATTTAGCGTTGTGGAGAACGTCCGGCGCAAATCGTGAAGTGTCCAGGGGGTGTTATGCCCCATTCGCTTATACAGCATTCTTCCCCACTGGCTGATAGCCTCCGGCTTTTTAATTTCACCAAGCAGCAGACTGTTATCTCTATTCTGTTCAATTAGATTTTTTACAAACTGCCTGATATCCACAGGTATTGGCCTGACAATTTTTTCTCCACCTTTGCTGTGCTCTTTCGGCACCGTCCAGATCCATTCATGTAAATCCCATTCCGTGACACGGGACAGGCGCAACTCCTGAGTACGGCAGCCAAAGACCACCAATAAACGTAACAACGTGGCATAGTAAGGCTTAAATTTCAGGTTTGAACATTCACGCCAGATATCGGCCAGTTCCTGCCTGGTATGCTCACGGTCACGTTTATTTTGCTTGCGGCCAACATCATCAATAGAGAGATCGTCGAGTACATTACTCACTGCATAACGGTGTACGCGGCAAAATTTTAATGCCTGTTTACACATCTGGAGAAGGTAGCCGGCTGCTACCGGCGCCTTACTTCTCACTCGGCTGAAACACTCCAGCCAATGACGCGTTTCACACATAGCAAGCGGGTATTCCCCAATATATGGGTAGATATGCCTGTTCAGTTGTTCAATATGTTTTTCTACGTTCGCCCGCTTATGCGTTGCATATTCCCCGATCCAGTAGTCCAGGGCTTCCCTTACAGTTACCGGCTTTAGGGTTTCCTGCGTGGAAATGCTTAACTGGTGCCTTGGATTCTTCCCCTCTGCCAACCATGCACGGCACTGCTCGCGCCTTTCTCTGGCCGACTTAAGCGAAAGGTCTGGATAGTTACCCAGCTTAATACGCTGCGAATTGGATTCACGCCCACCGATCCGGAATGTGAAATACCAAGTAAGCACGCCGATCTTAGAAACCTTTATGCTCAACCCATCACCATCAGCGTAGAAGCTATCGCTGGGGCTTTCCCTCCCTAGCATCTTACGCAGAGATGTATCGCTTAATTTGTTCGTTCCACCAGCCATAGAAAACCTTAGTTCATATTGGAAACTGACTGCACCACTGACTGCACATATCAATGTTACTCTATGAACGGCAATGAACAAAGGCAAACAGGAAAACTAATATTCCTGTTTTTATTCAATGCTTTGAATGAACGTTAGCGAACCATGCTAAACTGTAAAAAACGTAGGTTTTGAAAATACGGCATGAACTAATCTCGATTAGCTAATTGCTTGTTTAAAAAGGCGCTACTCGGCATGGGGAAGCGCCTTTTTTATACGCCTCTTTTGTGGAGCCGATATGAACTCACGATGTGAGCCACACTACTTTGGTGATGAATCCGCGTCGATCATCCACGGAGATGCGCTGACAGAACTTAAGAAACTCCCCGCTGAAAGCGTCGATTTAATCTTTGCCGACCCGCCTTACAATATCGGAAAGGATTTTGACGGGATGGTCGAGTCCTGGGACGAAGACATCTTCCTGGGCTGGCTGTTCGCGTGCATTGAGGAGTGTCATCGGGTGCTGAAAAAACAGGGCACGATGTACATCATGAACAGCACCGAAAACATGCCGCATATCGATCTCAAATGCAGAACGCTGTTTACCATCAAAAGCCGGATTGTCTGGTCTTATGACAGTTCAGGCGTGCAGGCGAAGAAATTCTTTGGCTCAATGTACGAACCGATCCTGATGATGGTCAAAGATGCCCGACAGTACACTTTCAACAGTGACGCTATTCTGGTTGAGACCAAAACCGGTGCGAAAAGAGCGCTGATTGACTACCGTAAAAACCCACCACAGCCTTACAACACGCAAAAAGTTCCGGGCAACGTCTGGGAATTTCCCCGCGTGCGTTATTTGATGGATGAATATGAAAACCATCCGACGCAAAAACCTATCGCCCTGCTAAAACGGATCGTTTTGGCCTCCTCCAATCCTGGCGATACGGTGCTGGATCCCTTCGCCGGCAGCTTTACGACAGGTGCTGTGGCCGTGGAATCGGGACGTAAATTCATCGGTATTGAGGTCAATAATGAGTATGTGAAGATGGGGCTCAGACGGCTGAACATCAGCTCACACTACTCCCAGGAAGAGCTGACGAAAATCAAAAAGAGAAAGACGAAAAACCTGTCGAAAAAGAGTCGAACGGCGTCAGATGTGGTGAAGATGACAGCAAAGTAAAAGCATTGTAAGCCTGCTTTTCAGGACGCATTTTTCGTGTATATTTCCTGCACGCTTGGGCATGAATACACAGGATTTGGCAATGATTCGTAAGTATTGGTGGCTGGTTGTTTTTGCGGTCTCCGTGTTCCTTTTTGATGCGTTACTGATCCAGTGGATTGAACTGATCACCACAGAAGTCGATAAATGCCGCAATATGGATTCTGTCAATCCGCTCAAGCTGGTCAACTGTACCGAATTACAATAGCGTGTGATTGATAAACAGGAGAAATGATTATAGGGTTTCCGATGTTAATTGCATGACATATCCATCAGGAATTAACATCCTTAATACATTATCCACCAGCGCCGGTGCCTGCTGATAAAGATCGTAGCGGGTAGAATTCATCAACCAGTTTTTCACGATCCCGCTAAAACTACCGTGAATAATAATTAACACAACGTCTAAATCCAGAGTTCTGGAAATTAACCCTTCCGTCATACTCGCCTGCAACGCGTCGCGTAGTCCCCTCTGGCTAAACCCAATTTTCTCGCGTATTTCCTGTTCTGGTATCATCCCCTCATGAAATTCACATTTATGATATAAAATTTGCAGCAAGGCCTGCTGCCGGGGAATTTCCGCGATATATTGCAATCCGGCAATTAACTTTTCGCGCAACCGCTGCAAGGGATTATCGCAGTCATGCAAAGCTAACCGGTCCTGAATCAGATCACGTAATGGCGGTTGCTGTTGCCAGAGTTCATTGAAGAGCTGCGTTTTGTTGTCAAAATGCCAGTAGATAGCCCCCCGCGTGACCCGGGCCGCGTCGGCAATGTCGTTAAGCGTCGTGTTGCCAACGCCTCGCGTGGCAAACTGGATGATTGCAGTCTCAATCAAATGTTGTCGCGTTTTTAACGCTTCGGCTTTTGTTCTTTTAGCCATAAGTTATCGTTTCAGGAGCAGGATAAAAAACAGAAATATGGCAATTCACAATTGCCGTTCAAAAAGAACTGTATCACCTCATCCGTTCCGAGATGAAACAAAAGCGAATAGCCTCAGCACAAAACATTCAATCAAATAACCCCCACAAATAAAAACCAACAAAAACATTCATACAACAAATGTACATTTCCAAATATATTAGCCAGCAACAAGGCATGACAAAGAAAAACAAAATGAAAAGACAAAGCCATCACTTTTTTGTTTTTACGTGCCGTAGACCCGGCCATAAAATAACTATCGCTTACATCGCACGCTAATAATTTGTAGGATAGCCAACTATTATTTCTTCGTGCACGTTATCGCCTTACCGTTATCCGGTAAATAACGAGCTATTGGTTTTTAAGGAACAGTAATGACGAAACATGCCAGGTTTTCACTCCTGCCCTCATTTATCCTCATCTCTGCTGCGTTACTTGCCGGTTGTAACGATCAGGGAGATAAGCACGCTCAGGCAACCGAACCGCAGGTGACCGTTCATGTGGTTACCGCCGCGCCATTAGCAGTAACCACCGAACTGCCAGGACGCACCTCGGCATTCCGCATTGCGGAAGTTCGTCCACAGGTCAGTGGTATTGTTCTCAAAAGAAACTTCACCGAGGGCAGCGATGTTCAGGCCGGGCAGTCACTGTATCAGATCGATCCTGCCACTTATCAGGCAGATTACGATAGCGCGAAAGGGGAACTGGCGAAAAGTGAAGCTGCCGCCGCCATCGCACACCTGACGGTTAAGCGCTATGTTCCGCTGGTAGGGACAAAATACATTAGCCAACAGGAATACGACCAGGCGATTGCAGATGCGCGTCAGGCCGATGCGGCAGTCATTGCCGCACGAGCCGCAGTGGAGAGCGCACGTATCAATCTTGCTTACACCAAAGTCACCTCGCCGATCGATGGTCGTATTGGCAAATCCAGCGTGACGGAAGGCGCGCTGGTCACTAATGGCCAGGCAACAGCACTGGCTACCGTGCAGCAACTCGATCCTATCTATGTCGATGTCACACAGTCCAGCAGCGACTTTATGCGACTGAAGCAGTCCGTTGAACAGGGTAGCCTGCATAAAGACAGCGCCAGCAGCAGCGTCCAGTTGGTGATGGAAAATGGTACGGCGTATCCCCTGAAAGGGACATTGCAGTTTTCGGATGTCACGGTGGACGAAAGCACAGGCTCCATCACCCTTCGCGCCGTCTTCCCTAACCCACAGCACGCTCTGCTGCCGGGGATGTTTGTTCGCGCTCGCATTGACGAAGGTGTTCAGCCCAACGCTATTTTGATCCCCCAGCAGGGCGTAACGCGTACGCCTCGTGGCGATGCGACGGTACTGGTCGTCAATGACCAGAGCCTGGTTGAGCCACGCGCCGTTGTCGCTTCGCAGGCTATCGGCGACAAATGGCTGATTAGCGAAGGCCTACATCCAGGCGATCAGGTGATTGTCAGCGGATTACAAAAAGCCCATCCCGGCACGAAAGTGAAAGCTACCACGGATGCCAATACTCCTGCGGCAAAAGCGGCGCAATAAGGTAACCGAACATGGCAAATTTCTTTATCAGGCGTCCTATTTTTGCCTGGGTTCTGGCCATCATACTGATGCTGGCGGGCGCTCTGGCGATTATGCAACTGCCCGTTGCGCAATACCCAACTATCGCGCCACCAGCGGTAGCCATTTCCGCGAACTATCCAGGGGCAGATGCGCAAACGGTGCAGGATACGGTGACTCAGGTTATCGAACAGAATATGAACGGTATCGATAACCTGATGTATATGTCCTCCACCAGCGACTCTGCGGGTAGCGTGACCATTACGTTAACCTTTCAGTCCGGAACCGACCCGGATATTGCCCAGGTGCAGGTACAGAACAAACTGCAGCTGGCGACGCCATTGCTGCCTCAGGAAGTTCAACAGCAAGGGATTAGCGTAGAAAAGTCGAGCAGCAGTTTCTTGTTGGTGGCGGGGTTTGTCTCTGACGATCCGCAAACGACCCAGGACGATATCTCCGACTACGTCGCCTCAAACGTAAAAGATACGATCAGCCGCCTGAACGGTGTAGGTGACGTCCAGCTGTTTGGCGCACAGTACGCGATGCGTATCTGGCTGGATGCGAATCGGCTGAACAAGTACCAGCTCACGCCGGTCGATGTGATCAATCAACTAAAAATACAGAACGACCAGATCGCAGCAGGTCAGTTGGGCGGAACGCCTGCTCTACCGGGGCAGCAACTGAACGCCTCTATCATTGCGCAGACGCGACTGAAAGATCCTGAGGAATTCGGCAAAGTCACATTACGGGTAAACAGCGATGGCTCTGTCGTTCGCCTTAAAGATGTCGCTCGTATCGAGCTGGGGGGAGAAAACTATAACGTTGTCGCCCGAATTAACGGTAAACCGGCTGCGGGTCTGGGGATCAAACTGGCGACCGGGGCCAACGCTCTGGATACCGCCAAAGCGATTAAAACCAAACTCGTTGAGCTGCAACCCTTCTTCCCGCAAGGGATGAAAGTGGTTTACCCGTATGACACCACGCCGTTTGTGAAGATCTCCATTCACGAAGTGGTAAAAACACTGTTCGAAGCGATCGTCCTGGTCTTCCTCGTGATGTATCTGTTTTTACAGAATATCCGCGCAACGCTCATTCCGACGATTGCGGTTCCCGTTGTGCTATTGGGTACATTTGCCGTGCTCTCGGCGTTTGGCTACTCGATCAACACCCTGACGATGTTTGGGATGGTGCTGGCGATCGGCCTGCTGGTCGATGACGCCATTGTGGTAGTGGAAAACGTTGAACGGGTGATGATGGAAGAAAAGTTGCCGCCCAAAGAGGCAACCGAGAAATCCATGTCGCAGATCCAGGGGGCGCTGGTTGGGATCGCGATGGTGCTGTCTGCCGTCTTCATCCCGATGGCCTTTTTCGGCGGCTCCACCGGGGCTATTTATCGCCAGTTTTCCATCACGATTGTGTCGGCAATGGCGCTTTCGGTTCTGGTGGCATTGATCCTGACGCCGGCACTTTGCGCAACGCTGCTAAAACCAGCGTCCGCCGAACACCACGAGAAGAAAGGCGGATTTTTCGGCTGGTTTAATGCCAAATTTGATCTCAGCGTTAACCACTACACCAACAGTGTCAGCGGCATTGTGCGCAAAACCGGACGCTACCTGCTCCTTTACATCCTGATTGTTGTCGGAATGGGGGTACTGTTTTTCCGTCTCCCCACTTCCTTCCTGCCTGATGAAGATCAGGGCGTATTCATGACGATGGTTCAGCTACCCGCAGGTTCAACCCAGGAACGAACCCAAAATGTATTGGATCAGGTCACCCATTACTACCTGACTCACGAAAAAGCGAACGTTGAAAGCGTGTTTACGGTCAACGGTTTTAGCTTTAGCGGCCAGGCGCAGAACGCGGGTCTGGCCTTCATCAGCCTGAAGCCCTGGGATGAGCGTAGCGGCAAGGAAAACAGCGTTGAAGCGGTAATTGCGCGTGCAACTCGCGCGTTCAGCCAGATCCAGGATGGACTGGTCTTCCCCTTCAACATGCCGGCGATAATTGAACTGGGCACCGCGACGGGTTTCGATTTTGAACTGCTTGACCAGGGGGGGTTGGGGCACACAGCGCTAACATCAGCACGTAATCAGTTAATGGGTATGGTGGCTCAGCATTCCGATCTGCTGGTCCGTGTTCGACCTAACGGCCTGGAGGATACCCCTCAGTTCAAGCTGGATGTCGACCAGGAAAAAGCACAGGCGCTTGGCATTGCGCTGTCAGACATTAACGAAACCATCTCTGCGTCGTTAGGCGGCAGCTATATTAACGACTTCATTGACCGCGGACGAGTAAAGAAAGTGTATGTTCAGGCAGATGCGAAATTCCGTATGCTGCCAGAAGATATCAATAATCTGTACGTTCGTAGTGCTAACGGCGAGATGGTCCCTTTTTCAGCCTTCAGCTCAGCCCGCTGGGTGTATGGTTCTCCGCGCCTGGAACGCTTCAACGGTATGCCATCGATGGAGTTGTTGGGTGAGGCGGCCCCCGGTCGAAGCACCGGTGAAGCGATGGCCATGATGGAAAGTCTCGCGTCAAAACTGCCTAATGGTATTGGTCATGACTGGACGGGGATGTCATATCAGGAACGTTTGTCCGGCAATCAGGCGCCGGCACTGTATGCTATCTCGCTGATCGTCGTGTTCCTCTGTCTTGCCGCGCTGTATGAAAGCTGGTCCATTCCGTTCTCGGTGATGCTGGTGGTCCCGCTCGGCGTGGTGGGTGCCCTTTTGGCCGCTTCCCTGCGTGGGCTAAATAACGACGTCTATTTTCAGGTCGGACTGTTAACCACGATTGGGCTTTCCGCGAAAAACGCCATTCTGATCGTGGAATTTGCCAAGGATCTGATGGAGAAAGAAGGTCGTGGCCTGATCGAGGCAACGCTTGAGGCTGCGCGCATGCGCCTGCGCCCTATTCTGATGACCTCACTCGCCTTCATCCTCGGCGTAATGCCGCTGGTCATCAGTCGCGGGGCAGGGAGTGGCGCCCAGCATGCAGTCGGAACCGGTGTGATGGGAGGGATGCTGACAGCAACGCTGCTGGCTATCTTCTTTGTCCCGGTGTTTTTTGTGGTCGTCAGAGGCCGGTTTAACAAATCCCAGCGTTAATGTGTAAATTAAGGCGTCTACGGACGCCTTTTTCCTTCAGGTATCTTTCTTTATTTATTAAACAGATAGTCATTTGCACTGCGGAATACTAAATTCACTCCTTCATTATTTTTACAATTCACATGAATTGAGATTATTCCATATGCCAATCTTTTTTTAAGCGGTGGTAAAATTCATTTCGTATTCGCAAAGCAGCATTCCCTGTTGCTGCATTTAGCGGAACGCTTATTTTTGAGGTAACACCATGAAAAGATTAATTCCAGTAGCATTGCTCACTGCATTGCTGGCGGGCTGTGCACACGATTCCCCCTGCGTTCCGGTTTATGATGATCAAGGACGTCTTGTTCATACCAACACCTGTATGAAAGGGACGACTCAGGATAACTGGGAAACCGCAGGCGCCATTGCTGGCGGGGCCGCAGCGGTTGCAGGCCTGACGATGGGGATCATCGCACTGTCAAAATAACATTCTCAGAGCGCGGTACTTGCCGCGCTCTTAGCCTAAGAATACGGTTTTTCATATCATTCAATGTGTTGAAAAATACGTGTTCTAATACATTTTAATAATCAATAACGTCCAACCCTTTCTCTTTTCGCATTTATCTTTCAATACTCACGCTCTCGATATTCACGCCTGAAATCGTTATTTCATTTTGCGAGCATTATTTTAAATATTTTGCTCCAAAATGTGGCTTACGTTTCAATTTCGCACTATTTCAGGGCGCTGATTTTATTTTTTCCTGTCTACACTCTGCTTATTGCGTCGGATATTCACGCGCAAAACCTGGCATTACCTTTGCTTAGAAGAGTATGGCCAATGCCACAGACAGGTTAAAGACGTTGCAGAACGTCTTTCTATAACAATAATTTCTTTGCCACACAGGATGCATTATGAAAAAGATGATGATAGCCACACTGGCTGCGGCCGGTGTGCTGCTTGCGGTTGCCAATCAGGCACATGCGGGAACCACGCTGGATGCTGTAAAAAAGAAAGGGTTCGTACAATGCGGTATCAGTGACGGTCTTCCCGGTTTTTCTTACGCTGACGCGGACGGGAAATTCTCCGGGATAGATGTGGATGTTTGCCGTGGCGTTGCCGCCGCCGTCCTGGGAGATGATACAAAAGTAAAATATACCCCTCTCACCGCAAAAGAACGCTTCACCGCATTACAGTCTGGCGAAGTCGATCTTCTCTCCCGTAATACGACCTGGACCTCCTCACGTGATGCAGGAATGGGCATGTCCTTCACTGGCGTTACCTATTACGATGGCATTGGTTTCCTGACCCACAACAAAGCGGGTCTGAAAAGCGCGAAAGAGTTAGATGGTGCCACCGTTTGTATTCAGGCGGGAACAGATACGGAACTGAACGTGGCGGATTATTTCAAAGCCAACAACATGAAATACACCCCGGTGACTTTTGACCGCTCAGATGAGTCGGCAAAAGCGCTGGAGTCCGGACGTTGCGATACCCTCGCCTCTGACCAGTCCCAACTGTATGCCCTGCGCATCAAACTCAGCAACCCGGCTGAATGGCTTGTACTGCCAGAGGTGATCTCGAAAGAGCCGCTGGGGCCAGTTGTTCGTCGCGGTGATGACGAATGGTTCTCTATTGTGCGTTGGACGCTGTTTGCCATGTTGAATGCCGAAGAGATGGGCGTGACATCGAAGAATGTCGATGAGAAAGCGGCGAACCCTGCAACACCAGATATGGCGCACCTGCTGGGCAAAGAAGGCGACTACGGCAAAGATCTGAAGCTCGACAATAAATGGGCTTACAACATCATCAAGCAGGTGGGTAACTATGCGGAGATCTTTGAACGCAACGTCGGATCGGAAAGTCCACTGAAGATCAAACGTGGACAGAACAATCTCTGGAATAACGGCGGCATTCAATACGCACCGCCAGTGCGTTAAGTCGTTGTGATGTAACGGGCGCCGCACTAGCGGCGCTCAGTTCAGAGTTATGGTTACCGAGGCTTTCTTATGTTCCATCGCCGCTCAAATGTAAAAGGGTCGCTCTCCATTTCAAACCCTGCGGTCCGCGCCTGGCTGTTCCAGATCCTCGCCATTCTTGCGGTCGTTGCAGTTGCTATCTATCTCATTCATAACACGATTAATAATCTAAGCAGTCGCGGCATTACCTCGGGCTTTGCCTTTCTCGACCGTAGCGCTGGGTTTGGCATCGTCCAGCACTTAATCGACTATCAGCAGGGTGACACGTACGGACGTGTTTTTGTGGTGGGTTTGCTTAACACGCTGCTGGTTTCCGCGCTGTGTATTGTCTTTGCGTCATTTATCGGCTTCTTTCTCGGGCTGGCACGCCTTTCAGATAACTGGCTACTGCGTAAACTCTCGACGATTTATATTGAGACCTTTCGTAATATCCCGCCTCTGCTGCAAATCTTTTTTTGGTACTTCGCGGTTCTGCGCAATTTGCCCGGCCCCCGTCAGGCCGCAAGCGCGCTGGATATGGTCTTTCTGAGTAATCGGGGACTCTATATCCCGTCTCCGCAGTTAGGGGAAGGCGTACTCGCTTTCGTGCTCTCGGCAGTGATTGCCATTGCGCTGTCCGTGGGTCTGTTCCGCTTCAATAAAATGCATCAGATGAAAACGGGACAACTTCGCAGAACCTGGCCTACTGCATTAAGCCTGATTGTGCTGCTGCCGCTCATCGCGCATTGGCTTTTTGGTGCGGCGCTGCACTGGGATATCCCACAACTACGCGGATTCAACTTCCGTGGCGGAATGGTGCTCATTCCTGAACTGGCAGCCCTGACGCTGGCGTTATCGGTATATACCTCGGCGTTTATTGCCGAAATCATTCGTGCAGGCATTCAGGCCGTTCCCTACGGTCAACATGAAGCCGCCCGTTCTCTCGGGTTACCTAATACTGTGACCCTTCGCCAGGTCATCATTCCTCAGGCACTTCGCGTCATTATTCCACCGCTGACCAGCCAGTATCTGAATATTGTGAAAAACTCATCGCTGGCCGCCGCCATTGGCTATCCCGACATGGTATCGCTGTTCGCCGGTACGGTACTTAATCAGACCGGACAGGCCATCGAAACGATCGCCATCACGATGTCGGTGTACCTGATCATCAGCCTGAGCATCTCGCTGCTGATGAACATATATAACCGCCGAATCGCCCTCATTGAGCGCTAAGGAATCATGATGACAAAAGCACTGCTGTCTCATCCCATGCGCCCGGCCAGTAACGGCCCTGGTCGTTCGATCGTATGGGTACGGAAGAACCTCTTTTCCAGTTGGTCAAACAGCCTGCTGACGCTGTTCTGTCTGTGGCTGATGTGGGAGTTAATTCCCCCTTTGCTGAACTGGGCGTTCCTGCAGGCCAACTGGGTGGGCTCCACGCGTGCTGACTGTACCAAAGCGGGCGCCTGCTGGGTGTTTATTCATGAACGATTTGGACAATTCATGTATGGATTGTACCCACATGATCAGCGTTGGCGTATCAACCTGGCGTTGATCATTGGGTTGGCTTCCATTGTGCCGATGTTCTGGAAAGCGTTGCCGGGTCGCGGGCGTTATATCGTCATCTGGGCCGTGATCTACCCGATCACTGTCTGGTTCCTGTTGTATGGCGGATTTCTTGGTCTGGATCGCGTTGAAACACGCCAATGGGGTGGGCTGACGCTGACCTTAATCATCGCATCCGTCGGGATCGCGGGGGCACTGCCATTAGGAATTTTGTTGGCACTGGGACGTCGCTCCCACATGCCCGTCGTGCGGATCTTATCCGTCATTTTTATCGAGTTCTGGCGTGGCGTCCCGCTGATCACCGTCCTGTTTATGTCTTCGGTCATGCTGCCGCTGTTTCTGTCAGAAGGAACCAACATCGATAAGCTTATTCGGGCACTGGTTGGCGTGATCCTCTTCCAGTCGGCCTACGTCGCGGAAGTGGTTCGTGGGGGGCTGCAGGCATTACCGAAAGGGCAATACGAAGCAGCAGAATCGCTGGCGTTGGGCTACTGGAAAACCCAGGGGCTGGTCATTCTTCCCCAAGCTCTGAAGCTGGTGATCCCTGGACTGGTGAACACCATTATCGCCCTGTTTAAGGATACCAGTCTGGTCATCATCATCGGTTTGTTCGATCTGTTCAGCAGCGTGCAGCAAGCGACAGTTGACCCTGCCTGGCTGGGTATGTCGACAGAAGGCTATGTCTTCGCTGCTCTGATTTACTGGATTTTTTGTTTCAGCATGTCGCGCTATAGCCAGCATCTGGAAAAGCGCTTTAACACCGGGCGTACACCGCACTGAGGATTCTATGAGCCAACTATTAATACAACCTGCCGACGCGATGATTACGCTGGAAAACGTCAATAAGTGGTACGGACAGTTTCATGTCCTTAAGGATATCAACCTGCGCGTTAAACAGGGGGAACGCATTGTGTTATGTGGGCCTTCAGGTTCGGGAAAATCAACCACCATCCGCTGTATTAACCATCTGGAAGAACATCAACAGGGACGAATTATTGTCGATGGCATTGAGTTGAATGAAGACATCCGCAACATCGAGCGCGTCCGACAGGAAGTCGGCATGGTATTCCAGCACTTCAATCTCTTTCCTCATCTGACGGTTTTGCAAAACTGTACGCTGGCACCGATTTGGGTGCGTAAGATGCCGGTAAAAGAAGCCGAAGCGCTGGGGATGCACTACCTGGAACGTGTGCGTATTGCAGAGCACGCACATAAATTTCCAGGGCAGATCTCCGGAGGACAGCAACAACGCGTGGCCATTGCCCGCTCGCTATGTATGAAACCCAAAATTATGCTCTTTGATGAACCCACGTCGGCGCTGGATCCCGAAATGGTGAAAGAGGTGCTGGATACGATGATTGGCCTGGCGCAATCAGGAATGACAATGCTTTGCGTCACGCATGAGATGGGATTTGCCAGAACGGTGGCTGACAGGGTGATCTTCATGGATCGTGGGGAAATTGTTGAGCAGGCCCCGCCGGATGAGTTTTTTGCACATCCTAAATCAGAACGTACTCGAGCATTCCTGTCTCAGGTGATTCATTAGTCGTTTGCTCTGCCGGGTGACGGCTTCACCTTACCCGGCCTACCGTTTTTTCGGCGTATAAACGCAAAAAGGCCATCCTTTCGGATGGCCTTCTCACTTGTTTGATGTCTGGCAGTTCCCTACTCTCGCATGGGGAGACCCCACACTACCATCGGCGCTACGGCGTTTCACTTCTGAGTTCGGCATGG
>NZ_JAOWCD010000064.1:0-8108 GCF_030337175.1 Citrobacter sp. Ca225
GTGGAGCACCCATTTCGCATCATCAAGCGACAGTTCGGCTTCGTGAAAGCCAGATACAAGGGGTTGCTGAAAAACGATAATTAACTGGCGATGTTATTCACGCTGGCCAACCTGTTTCGGGCGGACCAAATGATACGTCAGTGGGAGAGATCTCACTAAAAACTGGGGATAACGCCTTAAATGGCGAAGAAACGGTCTAAATAGGCTGATTCAAGGCATTTACGGGAGAAAAAATCGGCTCAAACATGAAGAAATGAAATGACTGAGTCAGCCGAGAAGAATTTCCCCGCTTATTCGCACCTTCCTAAGATTTTGTGGTAAAACCGTGGCGAAAAGCTATCGCACCTTTAATGTATTCTCCATTCAGAAAATACAGAAGACTAAGTTCATACCAGTAAGGTGAAAATTCAACTACATGCACCATCAGTACATGGACTGCCCCTCATGGTCGCCATGAGCGTAACAATTCCGGTCCTATCAATCAGCGTGCTCCCTGATTATCTTCGGGGTTGTACGCCAGTATTTTATCAATGAGTGCTCTTCCCCTGTGAGGGAAGAGCATGTGTGTGTATGGAGTTCTGTCACCTTCTCAAAGGATTATTAATTTTTGCATAGTCAAAAGGGCTGATACTCTGTTCCCTGTTAGCATCCAGAAAATCAGCCCACCACTGCAACATCAGCTTTCGCTCATCCAGATGTTCCGCTTTATGGATATACGCAGCCCGCACTGTGTTACGTTCCATATGGCTCATCTGACGTTCGACCGCATCTCTGGACCAAAGACCTGACTCAATCAACGAACTACAGGCCATTGCCCGGAAGCCGTGACCACAGACATCGACCTTTGTATCATAGCCCATCAGACGCAGTGCGTTATTTACAGTGTTCTCACTCATGGGTTTCCATGGATTGTGATCGCCGGTGAAAATCAGTTCATGTTCTCCGCTGATAGTGTGGATCTGCTTCAGTATATTCACCGCCTGAGTAGATAGTGGCACAAGATGCTCTGTTCGCATTTTTGAGCCACGATGGGAATACTTGACCCCTTCAATAGGTTTCCGCTCAGGAGGAATGGTCCACATGGCTTTCTTGAAGTCGATCTCAGACCACCTGGCAAAGCGTAGTTCGCTGGAACGGATGAAGATAAGCAGGGTGAGTTTAGTTGCCTGCCGGGTGAGAGGTTGTCCTCTGTAGGCATCCAGTCGTTCAAGAAGCTCTGAAATGCGATTTAAGGCGAGGGCAGGGCGGTGCTGGCGTTTCACTGTGGTTAACGCGCCAGCCATATCCAAGGCAGGGTTATAGGTGATAATGCCTGACTGGGCAGCATAGCGCATGATTGCAGTGATACGCTGCTGAAGGCGCGCTGCGATTTCATATATCTCCTTTGCTTCGGCTGCTTTAACGGGAACAAGTAAATCGGGAGTCCTGAGGGTGGTAATGTCACGTGAACCAATAAAGGGGAAAACATGAGTTTCGAGGCTTTTCAGTATCCTCTCATTGTGTGAGGCTGACCATTTTTTGTTGCTCTTATGCCACTGTCTTGCGATGCCTTCAAATGTCTGAGCTGTTTCGGGTACCGACTTTTTGATCCTTTTCTGTTCGCATGGGTCAGTTCCCTCAGCTATCAGCTTTCTCGCCGTATCGCGTTTTTCCCTTGCTTCTGATAACGAGACTTCAGGATAGACCCCCAGAGCGAGCGTTTTCTCTTTGCCCAGAAACCGATAGCGGAGCCGCCAGTAGCGAGAGCCGTTAGGGTGAACGAGCAAGAACATGTTGCCGCTGTCGGCAAGTTTATAAGGTTTTTCATCCGGTTTAGCGGCACGGATTTTAGCGTCAGTGAGCGCCATTGGCGGTATCTCCTGATAGTAAAAAGGGGTATAAATTTTATCGAATCAGACTATACCCTCAGTTGTACCCTCGCAAGGGACTTGATGCGGGTTGAAGTTGATTGAGTTGGGTGGAGTTAAGGGATTGTAGGAATGTTGGTTTTGGCGGGCTTAGAATGAAAAAACGGACCTCCGTGGAGGTCCGTTGATATGAATTTGGTGCCCGGACTCGGAATCGAACCAAGGACACGGGGATTTTCAATCCCTTCAAAAAAGACCAAATGCTCTATCAGCACTAACAGTTTTTTACTGGTTTGCCTTGAGAAAAATGTTTAAGTTTGCTGCAATATGATGTAAGCAATGCTTAAATACGGTGTTTCGAAACTACCATAATCCTACCATCAAATTGCCGGTAATGACTCCAATTTACTGATAGTGTTTTATGTTCAGATAGTGCCCGATGACTTTGTCATGCAGTTCCACTGATTTTGAGAACGACAGGGACTTCCTGCCCAGCCTTGCCAGATGCTGTCTCAGATTCAGGTTGTGTCGCTCAATTCGCTGCGTGTAACGCTTACTGATGACGTGCAGTTTTCCCTTCAGACGTGACTCATACATCGGCCAGCCGTCCGTCATCCATAGCACCACGTCAAAAACTGACAGCAGGTTCAGAAGACGCTCCAGTGTGGCTATAGTGCGTTCACCGAAAACGTGGGCTACCACCGCCCTGCGTATCCTGTCATACGCGTAAAACAGCCAGCGCTGACGTGATTTAGCCCCGACGTAACCCCATTGCTCGTCCATCTCCGCACAGACGATGATGTCACTTCCCGGCTGTATCCGGGAGGTTACTGACTGCGGCCTGAGTTTTTTAAATGGCGCAAAATGGTGTTGAGGCCCACGCCCATTAGTCGTGCGGTGGCACGGCAACCGACGCCGTTCATAGCCATATCAATGATTTTCTGGTGTGTGCCGGGCTGGGATGCGGCATAAGTGAAGGTGAGCTGCCATGTTTTACGGCAGTGAGAGCAGAGATAACGTTGATGCCCGGCAGTACTTTTGCCGTAAGCGTACAGCGTGAGCCGTCTGGTCAGAATCTGACGAATTAGACAAAGTGGTGTCCACCAAATAAGTAGTGGGAACCAAAGTGTCAGATATGCAGAAAAATGTGACTCCCGGCAGACGTAAAGGCTGTCCTAATTATTCTCCAGAATTTAAGCAGCAACTTGTTGCTGCCTCCTGCGAACCAGGAATATCCATTTCAAAACTTGCGCTTGAAAATGGCATTAACGCCAATCTGCTGTTCAAATGGCGCCAACAATGGCGCGAGGGAAAGCTGCTATTACCTTCTTCAGAGAGTCCTCAGCTACTTCCTGTGACTCTCGATGCCGCTGCCGTACAGCCAGAACCGCCCACTGAGAGCCCGGAAGCCCTCAGTATCAGCTGTGAGATAACGTTCAGGCACGGGACGCTCCGCCTCAACGGTACTGTCAGCGAAACGCTTCTGACTCTGCTGATACAGGAACTGAAGCGATGATCCCGTTACCTTCCGGGACCAAAATCTGGCTGGTTGCCGGTACCACTGATATGAGAAATGGCTTCAACGGTCTTGCCGCAAAAGTACAGACGGCGCTGAAAGACGATCCGATGTCCGGCCACGTCTTCATCTTCCGGGGTCGCAGCGGCAACCAGATCAAACTGCTGTGGTCCACCGGCGACGGGCTGTGCCTGCTGACCAAACGGCTGGAACGTGGTCGCTTCGCCTGGCCCTCTGCCCGTGATGGCAAAGTATTTCTGACCCCGGCACAGCTGGCGATGCTGATGGAAGGCATCGACTGGCGACAACCTAAACGGTTGCTGACATCTCTGACCATGTTGTAGGCCTCTTTATCCTGGTTGTTGCTGAATAAGCCTGGTAAAATATGGGCTTATGAACGACACCTCTTCTGACGAAATCCTTCTGCTGAAACAGCGGCTTGCCGAACAGGAAGCGCTGAACCGCGCCCTGCTGGAAAAGCTGGCCGACCGTGAGCGTGAAATAGACCACCTGCAGGCGCAACTGGATAAACTCCGCCGGATGAACTTCGGCAGCCGTTCCGAAAAAGTATCCCGTCGTATCGCACAGATGGAAGCTGACCTGAAGGTGCTTCAGAAAGAAAGCGATACACTGACCGGTCGTGTGGATGACCCGGAAGTGCAGCGCTCGCTGCGTCAGACCCGCACCCGCAGACCGTTCCCCGAATCACTCCCGCGTGATGAAAAGCGTATACTTCCAGCCGAATCCTGTTGCCCGGAGTGCGGTGGTTCGCTGAGTTACCTGGGTGAAGATGCCGCCGAACAGCTGGAGCTGATGCGCAGCGCCTTCCGCGTTATCCGGACAGTACGTGAAAAACATGCCTGTACTCAGTGTGATGCGATAGTGCAGGCAGCCGCGCCTTCACGGCCCATCGAGCGGGGTATCGCCGGCCCGGGGTTGCTGGGCCGTGTGCTGACCTCAAAGTATGCCGAGCACACACCGCTGTACCGCCAGTCTGAAATATACGGCCGCCAGGGCGTGGAGCTGAGTCGCTCACTGCTGTCGGGCTGGGTGGATGCGTGTTGCCGCCTGCTGGCACCGCTGGATGAAGCCCTCCAGCACTATGTCCTGAGCGACGGCAAACTTCATGCCGATGATACGCCCGTCCCGGTACTGTTACCGGGTAATAAAAAGACGAAGACCGGACGGCTGTGGACGTACGTTCGTGATGACCGCAACGCCGGGTCAGCGCGGGCACCGGCTGTGTGGTTCGCTTACAGCCCGGACAGGAAAGGTATCCACCCGCAGAGTCATCTTGCGGACTTCAGCGGCGTGCTGCAGGCGGATGCGTATGCCGGGTTCAACGAGCTGTACCGCAATGGACAGATAACGGAAGCTGCCTGCTGGGCTCACGCCCGCCGCAAGATCCATGATGTGCACGTTCGCACGCCATCAGCGCTGACGGAGGAAGCCCTGAAACGTATCGGCGAACTGTATGCCATCGAGGCTGAAATAAGGGGAATGCCGGCAGAGCAGCGCCTTGGCGAACGTCAGCAGAAAGCGAAACCGCGACTGAAATCCCTGGAAAGCTGGCTGCGTGAAAAGATGAAAACCCTGTCGCGACACTCAGAGCTGGCGAAGGCGTTCACGTACGCACTGAACCAGTGGCCGGCACTGACGTACTATGCAGACGATGGCTGGGCTGAAGCCGATAACAACATCGCTGAAAATGCGTTGCGGATGGTCAGCCTGGGCCGCAAAAACTTCCTGTTCTTCGGCTCTGACCACGGTGGTGAGCGTGGAGCGCTACTGTACAGCCTGATCGGTACATGCAAACTGAACGGCGTGGAGCCAGAGAGGTATCTCCGTCATGTGCTCAACGTAATAGCTGACTGGCCGGTCAATCAGGTCAGCGAACTGTTACCATGGCGCGTAACCCTGCAAACTGAATAACCCGTACCCGTCAATACGGCTCTCGCTGTACGCTTACATACAAAGCAATGCGGCAGGCTTTTGATTCCCTTCCCCTGGAAAAACAGGGCGAGGCCGTCAGGCTGATTGTTGCTGCCCGGGGGCTGGCTTACCAAGATTTCCCGGTAAATCTGAAAAAAGAAATGAGCCGCCTTTTTATCGTGTCCGGAGACGATTTAGACGGCCACCTCTGAGAAGACGTTTATATGGCATGCGATACAAGATCAGATAATGTGCAATCTGATCCTTCAAATCTGTAGCAGTATGATTACTCAACAATACCAGATTTAGATACAGGCTCATTCAATATGTGGAAAGAGATTCCTTTCTCTTTCCACCGATAATTAAAACTTCACGTTGAAGCCGACCATCCCCTGATATGAATTGAAATCATTACTCCCTGTTGCATAAGATACATTGGCCCAAATCCTCGTACTATCGCTGATTGTTGTTTCAATACCAGCTTTCGTTTCAAAAGAATTTTTACCACCAATAGCTGCCGCGCGTTGCCCATCAAGCTCTGGACTCTGTAACCGGCTGAGGTTTCTGTAATTAAGCTCAACATACGGCTGAATGAAGCTCCTGCTTGTATGGGTCATCGTGCTGGCCCGCAGACCCAGACGCGATTCAACAGCATCTTTGTTTCCCTTAATTCTGGTGCCTGTTTTTTCTGTGAAATCATTAGAGGTAACACCTAAATAAGTCACCTGGGCCTGTGGGGTCAGCCAGAAACTGGTTTTCTCATTTTCAGCCACACGCCATGCATAACCAGATTCAAGAGAACCAGTAATGCCACGAAGTTTATAGTCCTCTTTGGCTAACTCATGCCCCGAGACACTGGCATTAAAGTCATTCCAGCGTAACCAGCTGTCGGCATACCACCCTGAATTATCGAGGGCATTCTCAAACCATGTGAGATACATACCAACGCTGTAACCTGAAAGTTTCCCTTTTGACTGGTAACCCGTTACTGAAGAGGTTGTTTTATTGTTGCTGTTACCATATCCAGCCATCAGCCCCAAATGGTATCGCTGTTGGTTAGTCTCCCAACGGGCAATATCACCACCTAATTCAACAGTAGTGTCATAAATTCGAGTATCTAATTGGCCAGAACGATTGCTTTCTGTTCGTTTCCCTGTTGTGCGTAGCCACAGCGATGAAGCCAGCTCATCATCAGCTGTGGTTTTCACTAATCCACTTTCACCTATGCGATCATGCAGGGTCATATTAAACAGATGATTGGAACTCCAGGCATTTGCGGCATAGCTAGCACTTTCCGGGCGTAACACAGGGGTACGGTCACCTCCCTGACCACCCGTCTGGCCTGTTGCACCCGTTGCTCCTGTCTCACCTGTTGCGCCCGTTGCTCCTGTCTCACCTGTTGCGCCCGTTTCGCCTGTTGCTCCTGTCCCGCCCGTTGCCCCAGTTGCCCCCGTCTCGCCTGTTGCGCCCGTTTCGCCAGTTGCCCCCGTTGCGCCCGTCGCTCCAGTTGCACCGGTTTCGCCTGTTGCACCGGTTTCACCTTTCATTGCGAAGCTTTCCAGGTACCAGGATCCATCGTCGCTATGTTTATTCAGAAGGTATTCATAGTTCCCTTTGGAAGTTGCGATTAAGTGGTCCGCAGCTCCCGATATGACGCCCCAAACCGTCCTTTATCGACGTCCTGTGGCTCAATTTTCCAATTTTCAGCCCAAAATCGTCTCTTCGTGGCTGATTTTGGCCCTGTTTCAGGCTAATTTCCTCATTTCAGGTAGATCTCGCCTGTGCCCGTATCAATTGGTCAACTCGAACCAGGTTCGCCAGGGTGAATAACATCGCCAGTTGACTGTCATTTTTAGCCAGCCCCTTGTACCTGGCTTTGACGAAACCAAACTGACATTTTACTATCCGAAATGGATGCTCAACCTTCGCTCGGATACTCGCTTTCAGGTATTCGTAACGGATGGCCAGCTTGTTCTTGCGCGGGTGTTGCTTCAATGCATTCACTTTGCCGGGACGCTTGGCGATAAGCCAGTCTGCGCTGACATCGCTGAGCTCATCGCGCTTTTCGGCCCCCTGATAACCAGCATCGGCTGAGATAAATTCTTCATCGCCATGCAGTAACTTGCCAACCTGATTGAGGTCGTGCTCGTTAGCCGCCGTGGTCACCAGACTGTGGGTCAGGCCACTTTTGGCGTCCACGCCAATGTGCGCTTTCATGCCGAAGTACCACTGGTTACCTTTCTTGGTCTGGTGCATGTCTTCATCACGGCTGTTGTGTTTGTTTTTGGTAGAGCTGGGGGCTTGAATGATGGTGGCATCCACCAAGGTGCCCTGGGTCATTAGAACGCCACACTCTGCTAGCCAGTGATTAACGGTACTGAAGATTTTGCGGGCCAGTTCATGCTGCTCCAGCAAATGCCGGAAATTCATGATGGTAGTGCGGTCTGGAATGGCTTTATCCAGTGACAGGCGAGCAAATTGGCGCATGGAGGCGATTTCATAGAGGGCATCTTCCATGGCCTCATCGCTCAGGTTGTACCATTGCTGCATGCAGTGAATACGCAGCATGGTTTCCAGCGGATAGGGCCTGCGACCATTACCGGCCTTGGGATACACAGGCTCGATAACGCCAAGTAATTTGTCCCAGGGAAGCAAGTCATCCATTCTGCCAAGGAAAACTTCTTTGCGGGTCTGGCGGCGTTTACTGGAAAACTCACTGTCGGCAAAAGTCAGTTGCTGGCTCATCCGGTTACTCATTCTGGGTTCAGGTTACAACACGATGATCTCACATCTCGGACTTATTCGCACCTTCC
>NZ_JAOWCD010000065.1:0-87327 GCF_030337175.1 Citrobacter sp. Ca225
GGAAGGTGCGAATAAGTCCGAGATGTGAGATCATCGTGTTGTAACCTGAACCCAGAATGAGTAACCGGATGAGCCAGCAACTGACTTTTGCCGACAGTGAGTTTTCCAGTAAACGCCGCCAGACCCGCAAAGAAGTTTTCCTTGGCAGAATGGATGACTTGCTTCCCTGGGACAAATTACTTGGCGTTATCGAGCCTGTGTATCCCAAGGCCGGTAATGGTCGCAGGCCCTATCCGCTGGAAACCATGCTGCGTATTCACTGCATGCAGCAATGGTACAACCTGAGCGATGAGGCCATGGAAGATGCCCTCTATGAAATCGCCTCCATGCGCCAATTTGCTCGCCTGTCACTGGATAAAGCCATTCCAGACCGCACTACCATCATGAATTTCCGGCATTTGCTGGAGCAGCATGAACTGGCCCGCAAAATCTTCAGTACCGTTAATCACTGGCTAGCAGAGTGTGGCGTTCTAATGACCCAGGGCACCTTGGTGGATGCCACCATCATTCAAGCCCCCAGCTCTACCAAAAACAAACACAACAGCCGTGATGAAGACATGCACCAGACCAAGAAAGGTAACCAGTGGTACTTCGGCATGAAAGCGCACATTGGCGTGGACGCCAAAAGTGGCCTGACCCACAGTCTGGTGACCACGGCGGCTAACGAGCACGACCTCAATCAGGTTGGCAAGTTACTGCATGGCGATGAAGAATTTATCTCAGCCGATGCTGGTTATCAGGGGGCCGAAAAGCGCGATGAGCTCAGCGATGTCAGCGCAGACTGGCTTATCGCCAAGCGTCCCGGCAAAGTGAATGCATTGAAGCAACACCCGCGCAAGAACAAGCTGGCCATCCGTTACGAATACCTGAAAGCGAGTATCCGAGCGAAGGTTGAGCATCCATTTCGGATAGTAAAATGTCAGTTTGGTTTCGTCAAAGCCAGGTACAAGGGGCTGGCTAAAAATGACAGTCAACTGGCGATGTTATTCACCCTGGCGAACCTGGTTCGAGTTGACCAATTGATACGGGCACAGGCGAGATCTACCTGAAATGAGGAAATTAGCCTGAAACAGGGCCAAAATCAGCCACGAAGAGACGATTTTGGGCTGAAAATTGGAAAATTGAGCCACAGGACGTCGATAAAGGACGGTTTGGGGCGTCATATCGGGAGCTGCGGACCACTTAATCGCAACTTCCCTAGCCGCTTCTGGAAAAATAAAACGCATGAATTTTCTCGCTCATCTGCATCTCGCTCATCTCGCTGACAGCTCTCTTTCCGGCAATTTGCTGGCCGATTTTGTGCGCGGCAACCCCGCAGAGGACTATTGCCCGGAGGTTGTCGACGGTATTTTTATGCATCGCCGCATCGATGTGCTAACCGATAACCTGCCCGAGGTAACGGAGGCCAAAACGTGGTTTCGCCCAGAAACGCGCCGTGTTGCGCCGATCACGCTCGACGTGATGTGGGATCATTTCCTGTCGCGCCACTGGTCACAGCTGTCCCCGGACATGCCTCTACCGGCGTTCGTGCGCTATGCCCATCAGCAGGTGTCGGTTATTCTGCCCGATTCGCCGCCGCGTTTTGTCAATCTGAACAACTATCTGTGGTCGGAAAAGTGGCTGGAGCGTTATCGCGATATGGATTTTATTCAGAATGTGTTGAACGGAATGGCGAGTCGCCGACCGCGTCTGGATGCGCTTCGCGATTCCTGGTATGACCTGGACAACCATTATGATGCCCTGGAAGCGCGCTTCTGGCGGTTTTATCCACGCATGATGGAACAAGCCAGGCAGAAAACGCTCTGATACCCGTAGTTCAGTCGACCGGATAAGGCAAAGCCCCCTCCCGGCGATTTGCCCGGTGGCGCTTTCGCTTACCGGATCCCCTGAGAATATTGATAGGTAAAAGCTCACTGAACGATTGCCAGTGCCTCTTTGTCTTATTCGCCTTCACCTTCTATACTGGCCCGCGTTGCGTTCCAAAAACCCTTAACTTTGCAGGAGAATAATATGGTACTGGTGACTCGTCAGGCTCCGGATTTCACAGCAGCTGCGGTACTCGGTAGCGGTGAGATTGTTGAGAACTTCAATTTCAAACAGCACACCAACGGCAAAACGACCGTTCTGTTCTTCTGGCCAATGGATTTCACCTTCGTTTGCCCGTCTGAACTGATCGCGTTCGACAAACGTTATGAAGAATTCCAGAAGCGCGGCGTTGAAGTGGTTGGCGTTTCTTTTGACTCTGAATTCGTCCACAACGCATGGCGTAACACCCCTGTCGACAAAGGCGGCATCGGTGCAGTGAAATACGCAATGGTTGCTGACGTTAAGCGTGAAATCCAGAAAGCCTATGGCATCGAACATCCGGAAGCGGGCGTTGCGCTGCGTGGTTCTTTCCTGATCGACGCAAATGGCGTGGTTCGCCACCAGGTGGTTAACGACCTGCCGCTGGGTCGTAACATCGACGAAATGCTGCGTATGGTTGACGCGCTGCAGTTCCACGAAGAGCACGGTGAAGTTTGCCCGGCACAGTGGGAAAAAGGCAAAGAAGGTATGAACGCCTCTCCGGACGGCGTTGCAAAATACCTGACCGAAAACGTCTCCAGCCTGTAATCGGCATGAATTAACGAAAAGGCTCGCCACGGCGAGTCTTTTTTGTTTCTGACCGCCTGGCCCTACCATCACGCAACACCTTTTTAACGCATCGCCATACAAATATTGATGTCATCAATGAGTAGGATCGCCCTCGAGCCTGATTTTTGCCAACTCGTTCAAACTTTGTGAAAAAAACGCCCCATTATTTGTGATAAAAATCGCATTTCTTCATTTTAAATTCAGACATTTGACTGCTTATCTTTCCTTTCCATTTCTTCCACGCCAAAAAGGTAAACTCTAACGCATTGATATAAAACAAAATAAAAAATAAAACGTTTGTCGACAAAATAACGCCAACATTCCCCTGATGTGATCGGCTTCAACATTTAAAAATCCATATGTGATCTGTCCCATAATTTTTGTTGCTATATTTGGCCATGATCATGTTCAGGAATATGAACGCATTAAGGATCGGATGATGGACATTATTTTTAACCCTGGACTGATTACGCTTAAGCAGAATATTTCCAGCCCCGAGCAGGCTATCGAACTGGCTGGCTCGTTACTGGTCCGACAAAATATTTGTCGCCCGGAATATGTCAGTGAAATGGTTAAGGTCTACCGGGATTTCGGCTCCGCTATTGTTATCGACTATGGCCTGGCGATGCCCCATGCCCGGCCAGAAAAAGGCGCATTGCTGACCGGATTTTCTTTAGTCACCAGTCAACAACCAATTGCCTTTGGCCATGAGGAATTTGATCCGGTTAACGTCATCATCGCCATTGCAGGCGCGGATGCCGATAGTCATATAAAAATGATCCAGCTGATCGCCTCATTGATTGAGTCCGATATCGTGACCTTTCTTCAGCAGGAAAATGACATTCATTCAGTATTACATTTCATCCAAAAACAAATGGAGTAGTCATTATGTTAGTTATCAGAACGGTTTGTGGTAACGGTATTGGCAGTTCATTAATGGCTGCGAATAATGTCAAAAAAATATGTGATGAATTAGGCATCAAAGCCGACGTTGCTTCCGTTGATTTCGCTAACGCTGTAGGAGAAAAAGCCGATCTTTATGTCACGATTAAAGAGCTGGCAAACCAGTTTCCTGCGCATTGTAACGTCGCCATTATTCGCAGCTACGTGCATAAAGCGAAAATTGCTGAAGATATTACCGAAGCACTTACCAAAATTGCTGCGACTCACTCTTAATCATTATTGAGGGAACGATCATGCAGGCTATTCTTAGTTTCTTATCAGAAATATTTAGCCAACCCGCATTCCTGATGGGGATTATCGCCTTTGTCGGCTTAGTGGCGCTACGCTCTCCTGGGAATAAATTGCTCACCGGTACCTTAAAACCTATTTTAGGGTATTTAATGTTAAGCGCAGGTGCTGGCGTTATCGTTGCCAACCTGAACCCGCTTGGTGGAATTATCGAAGCCGGATTTAATATTCGCGGCGTAATCCCTAACAACGAGGCCATTGTTTCCGTCGCACAGAAGGTGCTGGGTGTGGAAACCATGAGTATTTTGCTGTTAGGTTTTATTTTTAACCTCATTATTGCTCGCTGTACCAAGTACAAATATATCTTTCTGACCGGCCACCACTCGTTCTTTCTGGCGTGCCTGTTTTCGGCGGTTCTCCAGGCCGCGGAATTCCGCGGCTGGATGTTGGTTTTAATTGGCGGATTCTTGCTCGGCTCATGGTCGGCCATTTCTCCGGCAATCGGCCAGCGTTATACCAAACAGGTGACCGAAGACGGCGGTATCGCGATGGGACACTTTGGCTCCCTGGGCTATTACATCTCAGCCTGGATCGCCACCAAAACCGGTAACCCGGCAAACTCATTCGCCGATACTGAAATCTCAGAAAAGTGGGGTTTTCTGCGCGATACCACGGTCACAACCGGGATTGTGATGTTCATTATCTACTTTGTATGCAGCGCCGTCGCTGGCACTGAATATCTCCGTACGATAACGGATCAGAACATGTTGATCTTCTCTATTCTTACCGGTCTGCAGTTTGCGGTTGGCGTCGCCATCGTCTACAACGGCGTGCGGCTGATCCTCGGCGATCTGGTTCCGGCATTCCAGGGGATTAGCCAGAAGCTGATTCCTGACTCGATCCCTGCTGTTGACTGTGCGGTCTTCTTCACCTTCAGCCCAACGGCAGTCGTCGTAGGCTTTATCAGCTCATTTGTTGGCGGTCTGGTCGGTATGCTCATGTTGGGCGGACTGGGAATGGCGCTGATTATTCCGGGCATGGTACCGCACTTCTTCTGTGGCGGGACTTCCGGGGTATTCGCCGACAAGCTTGGCGGTAAACGCGGCTGCATCATCGCCTCCTTTATCGGCGGCATATTCCTTGCTTTCCTGCCAGCCATGCTGCTTCCGGCATTGGGGAACCTGGGCTTTGAAAACAGCACCTTCGCTGACTTTGATTTCGCAGTGTGGGGAATTATTATCGGTAACGCCTTCACCCAGTTTGGTCAGATCACTATCTACCTGATTTGTCTGGCGCTTATCGTCGCGCTGCTGGTGCCATTCTGCTTCCGTTCGGTTCGCGTAGTCGGTGACACGCTCAGCTATGAGGAGCTCACTGCGGATAAGAAAAATGAATAAGCCGTTTCATTTTTCCCTGCGGGAAGGGATGTCTTCCCGCAGCTGACAAAATAATCAGGAGTTGTTATGGCTATCTTGTCCATCGGGTTTTCATGTTTTGATCAGTTTTTCTTTTTGAACGAATGGCCGCAGGAAAATACCAAAAATTTCTGCCATGACTTTATTGAAAGTGGCGGCGGCCCGGCAGCAAATGCGGCGTGGTTACTGGGATTATGGGGCGAAGATGTTTATTACATTGGCCATCTGAACCAGGACCTTTACGGTCAGCGTATTATTGATGAGTTTGCCCAGGCGGGCGTCGATACCAGTCAGGTCGTGTTCTCTGATGAAATGATCACACCGCTGGCATCGGTGCTGGTAAACCGCTTAACGGGGTCGCGGACGATAATTACCCGTAAAATGCAAACGCCACCTTCGCTGACTTATGACCAGAAGCTCAAGCTTGATGATTTGGCTGAACGGTTGATTGCGTCAGACGAGCCCGTAACGCTATTAATTGATGGTCATGAAGCCGAAATCAGTGAATATTTAATTAAGAAATTGCCATCGGCACGGGTGGTCATGGACGGCGGTTCATTACGTGACAGTAATATTAAACTAGCGGCCTGGACCGATTATTTTGTGGTCAGCGAGCATTTTGCCCGTGACTATATGGGATATCGTGCCCTGAGTACCGAAGCGGAAATTAAAGCAGCGCTAATTGAGTTAAATAAAATTTGCCGTGGGGAAGCCTTTATTACCCTCGGGGAAAAAGGCTGCGCGCTATTAAAAAATGGTATGCTGCAAATTGTGCCTGCCTGGCTGTGCAATGCCGTTGATACCACTGGCGCAGGAGATGTATTCCACGGTGCCTTTACTTACGGCGTTCATTATTCATGGCATATTGATAATATCATTTTATTTGCCAGCCTGACTGCCGCCATTTCCATAGAGAAAAAAGGCGTCCGCGAATCTATGCCGGACCTTGCCGTTGTCCACAACTCGTTAAATAGCTACGAAAGAAACTTAAAGCAATATTTTGGCGAGTAATTGCTTTTAATGAATATCAAGAGGTGATTATGTTAGTTTCTATGAAGGACATGCTTCAGCATGCCCTACGGGACGGTTATGCCGTAGGACAATTCAATATTAATAATCTGGAATGGGTCGGTGCGGTATTAAGCACTGGACAACAGCTACGCTCTCCGGTTATTTTAGGCGTTTCCGGCGGTACGGTTAAACATATGCTGGGATTAAAATGTATTCATGACATCGTGGTGAATGCGATGGATTATTTAAACATTGATATTCCGGTCGCACTGCACCTGGATCATGGGACCACTCGTGAAGCCTGCGAAGCGGCTATTGACGCCGGATTCAGTTCTATTATGTTTGATGGTTCGCACCTGCCGTTTAACGAGAACCTGGCCATTACCCGTCATCTGGTTGAACTGGCCCACAGCAAAGGCATTTCGGTTGAGGCTGAGCTGGGCACCATCGCCGGCAGTGAAGATGGTATTGTCAATTCCGAGGTTATCTACGCCGACCCACAGGAGTGCTATACCCTGGTCAAAGAAACCCAGGTCGATTGCCTGGCGGCAGCGCTGGGTTCAACCCATGGACTGTATAAAGGCAAAGCTAAACTAGGGTTTACGGAGATGAAAACCATTTCCGAGTTGGTGAAAGTCCCCTTGGTATTGCACGGCGGCACCGGTATTGCAGACGATGACATGCGTAAAGCCATTGCCTGCGGGACGGCAAAAATTAACGTCAATACCGAAAACATGTACGCCTGGTGCCAGGAAGTGAAAGCGATATTTGCTGCCGATACCGGTCACGACGTCAATGACCCGCGGAAAGTGATCAATCAGGGGCTAAAACCGGTACGCGAGATGATTGCGCGGCGCATCGAACTGTTTGGCTCGCAAAACCGCTATTAGAAACGTTTGGCCTCATCGTGTGACGCCATCTCAGGGAAAACCCGCCGCCGGTCAACGCCGGGGCGGGCGATATCGTGCTGACGGCGAGCCTTTTTATCGCTTACTGCGTCCCATCTTTTTTGACTTCCCGCCAGATACGCCAGGCCATTAGCGCCAGAATGGCAACACCCAGTATCAGCGCCACCCACACCAGCACCGTTTTCCACTGGCTTTGTTGCTCGGCAGCCGATGTTGCCGTCAGTCGCGCCTCGCCGCCGAGGGCGACCTCATTCTGCGGCGTGGCCCGTGGCAGAGAGTCCAGCTCCTGCGTTTTACGCAGCGACGCCGGGATCAGTAAATCAAGGCCAATATCCGCTTTTTGCGCCGCCCGGTTGCCCCAGGCCATCATGTAAGGCCCTTTTCCCTGAGTATTAAACACCAGTTGATAGCTGTCGCGCGCGCCGCTCAGCGCAGGCAGTCTCTCCGGCAAGCGAGCGTTAATGGTCGTCATCCGAACGGCGTCAACCAGCCCACCGGAAAGACGAATATCCTCCGAACGCTTGCCGTTCAGGCGATAAAGCACGGTTTTCGTCAGTGGCTGCCAGGGCGCTTTTTCAGCGCTACGCCAAGCCAGCTCTACCGGTAAAACGCCTTCATCATCCAGAACGATGCTGAGCGAAGTCAGAGGCTGCGGCTGTGTCCAGCGCCAGATCGCTTCGTCATTGGACACCTTTTCCTCTTGCGCGCCGATCTCGATTCGTGCGGATTCCGGCGCGCTGTTTTCGGCAATGGCGGTGACGCTGTTTAACGTCAGCGCCGGGCTTTGCGAATCGAGGATCACCAGCAGATAACGATTCCCATCGGCAGAAAGTCTCAGACTGGCGCTGATGGTATCCATTTTCAGCCGATCGTTATCACGCGTCAGCGCCAGCAGCGGCGCCTCTTCCTGTACGGACCGCCAGTAGCGTAAATCACGACTGGCATAGACCGACGCTTTCCCCTGCCAGTTGCCCGTCGGGGTCTCCCAGTTCAGACGCAGTTGCTCCAGGAAAAAGTCGTCTTTCATCTCCTCCGGCAGCATCAGTAAATAGCTCTGTCCAACCGTTTTAACGTCATCACTTTCCAGATGAATTTCAATGCCGGTCTTCGAGCGTAAGACAAAAGATTCCCCGCTACGTCTCCCCTCCTCACGCGGCGGGACGGGCGACATATCCAGTGGGAAGAGTCTCAGCGTGACCGTTTGCGGTGTAACGGGTTGGGTTTTCTGCGCCACCAGCGTAAACGGCACCGTCTCCCCCGCATGATTAAAAACGCGGACGTCGCGCAAATCTGGCCAGGCGGTCCCCAGGTACACCGCCTGCGGGAGCGACACGCGATACCACGGCGATGTGCCGAGCGTTTCCAGCATAACGCCCGTCGCGTAATCCCTCGGTGACTCCTTCACGTCATCACTGCCGATGGCGGTGCCTGCCACGCCCAGTAGCACACTACATAATACCGCTTTCATCCATTTCATTTTTCTTCTCCAGCTTTGGGCGGTAACGGTGAAAAATACCCGACAATGAGCACCAGTATAGCCACACCGATAAACGCAACCGCACGCGCCAAGCCGCCGCCACGCGCGCTGTCCACCAACATCAGTTTCACAATCACAATCCCTAACAATGCCGCCCCGCACAGCCATTCCCGGCGTGAACGATAGCGAGTCGCGCGCAGCATCACCACCAGCGCCACCAGCATCCAGAACAGCGCAAAACAGGTCTGAATCAGCCGCGAATGCCACAGCGCTTCCATGTTCCACGCCACGTCGCTATACCAGGCCAACGCGCGCAACAGCATACCGTTCAGCCACCAGAAGCCAAGTGCGACCAGGGCAACCACTGGCCACGGACGACATACCGACACCTGCACCGGGAAAAAGCGCAGGCAGGCGCGATAAAACACGATCAATCCCAGTAATGCAAAAGCCGCCCCTTCTTCCAGCGGATTGAGCAGCGGTAGCCAGGTCTGACGGTAGACTACGCCGTCCTGCAAATTGGTCAGCACTAACAGCCCGACCAATGCCGCCGCGACGGGAATCAGCGCCTGACAGGCATACAGCGCGGGCCAGACCCGGAACGGCCAGAACTGACGACGAACGGCCATTGCGACGAGGAAAATCAGCGCACCGCCTGCCGCCATTGCCACACCGCTGCCCCAGGCCGCCATGCCCCACGGCAGGTCGCGGGCAAACCAGAACAGTTCCGCCGCCAGCGCCAACAGAATCATCCAGAAGAATGAGAGATGCGCCAGCCTGGAAAGACGCGGCGGCAACGCCTCAGCATCACGCCAGAGCAACGCCACCGCCGCCGGCAATGCCAGACACCAGGCCAGATTCTGCCAGCCTGCGGCAAAAATCTGCTGCTGAGAAATCTGAAACAGCAGCGCCACCAGCATCATCGGCCATAGCAACCATTTGCAGGCATCCAGCGCCTGCCACGTCAGGCGTGCGGCGGCAAATCGCCAGCCCCAGACCGACACGGCCATCAGCGCCAGCACGCCCGCCATCACCTGCGAATCGGAGGTCAACTGCCACTGCGCCGCGCCCGCGAGCGCCACAATCCAGAATATCACCCCGCCCGCCAGCAGTCCCATGCTGCCGCGCAGATGAATCTTGCGCCACAGCCACGCCCCTGCCAGCCAGCAAACGCTAAGGACGGCAAAGATCAGCATCAGCGAAAGCGCAGTGGTGCCGTTCGCCTGCGCCCACAGCGCGCTGCCGAACGCCAGCACCAGCAGTGCGGTACCGCTGTAACTCATGCGTCGCTGCTGCTGTTGTACTCCCAGCCACAGGATCCCCACCCCTTCCAGCGCCCAGGCCATGGCCGTCCACTGCGCCGACAGCGCCAGCGGTATCGCAAGAGTGGTAAACGCGCCGCCCAGCGCCAGTGCCGCCAGCACCAGCGGTCGGCCCAACGACGGGTAGCGACGTAATGCCAGCCAGGCCAGCACCAGATAGAAACCACCGTAGCCCAACGCGCTGAGCGCCGGACCATATTCCCAGTGGCGGATAATGGCGTACTGCATGCCAAAACCGATCAGCGGCGGCGCAAACAACAAAACGCCATCAATAATCTGCTTGCCCTTCGTCTGCGCTCGCAGCGACAGCGCCACGCTCAGCACGCCAAAAAGCAGAATGTTGGCTATCAGGAACAATTGGCAGTTCAGGTAATACGCTGGCTGATAGTCATCCAGCCCCCAGAGGCCGCCAACGCCAAAGGTAAAAAGCAGCCCGAGCAGATTAAGCTCGCGCCAGTGTTGCCAGGCGCTGATCGCCAGAATGCCGACAGAAAGCAGCAAATAGAAAGAGAACAGCGCGACATAGTTACCGCTTCCCGTCGAAAGCAGCAGTGGGGCAAGATAGCCACCGAGGCTTGCCAGCATCGCCAGACTGAGCGCTTTTTGCAGAATCGCCAGTCCTACGCTTGCTGCGCAGATAACCACCAGCAGCACAAAGGCCAGCGTCATCGGCAGCATTTGCCAGAGGCGAAACGCGCCAAAGACGGTGAGATAGAGCGCACCTGTCGCCCCACCCTGCAAAATGAGAGCATAGATCGGCTGTTTATGCCGCAGACGCCAGCCTATCGCCAGCAGGACAATCGCAAACAGCGCCGCCGCAACCAGACGCAGCTCAAGCGGGAACAGGGAGTGCTCGACCGTATAGCGCAACAGGAAAGAGAGACCGAGGAAGAGAAGCAGGATCCCCAGCTTAGCCAGCGGATTGCCCTGCATAAACCAGCGCACCAGCGATGACATCACGCCGCCAAAAGCGGAGGGTTGCGCGGCGGCAACAGGGACGTCTCTTTCGACGATTTTCTCGGCGCTTGCCGTGTTCTGCGGCGTATACGAGCGCCAGGGGTTGACGTGAGCCGGTTTGGGTTCAGGTTCAGGTTCTGGCGCCGCCACCGGAATCGGGTCTGGGTCGCGCTCCATAACCGTCTCCGCAGGCTGAACCGGTGCCGCTGCCGCTGGTGTTATCGCAGGGGCAACAACGCCACGTTGTTCAAGCTCCTCTACCCGACGGCGTAAGCGGGCAAGCTCATCACGCGTTGTTGAACTTCGGCTGATGGCGACAATCGCCAGAACAGGCACCACGACCAGTGCGAAGAACAAAATGATGCAGCCGAGGATTAAAAGGTCGTCCATGTATTCACCTTCACTGTACGGGATCAACTAAGATTGACACAAATTGTTGCATTCGCGCTATCTCTGAAGGTGAAAATGCCGGATATGCCGTTAACAACACATCCGGCTGGCGCGTTAAAATGCGAAGCACGAACAGCCGAGCGCGCCCCAGAAGGCCCGATCGTCAGACACCGGGATCCCCGACTGGCGGGCAATATCATGCTGATGACCGTGTACGCCGCAGCTCCCGCAGCACTGGTGCATCTGCACCACGGCGCCTGCTTTCGCGGCGGCTGGCGGCGCCGCGCGATAGTGCCCCGGCACTTTCACCACCGGAGACCAGTCCGGGACGACCGGGATCGCTGGCGGCGCGAGCGGAGTAAACGGTCCGGCGGCATACACCACTTTGCCATCGACAATCGTCATCACCGACTCAATACCTTTGATCTCCTCTTCCGTGACGCTGAAGTAGTCTTTTGACAGCACCACCAGATCGGCCAGTTGATCTTTGACAATGCGCCCTTTTTTGCCTTGCTCGCTGGAAAACCACGCGCTCCCTGCCGTCCACAGTTCCAGCGCCACGTCGCGCGGTAAACGGTTGTTGTCGTCATACATCGCCGTACCGCCGACCGTGCGCCCGGAAACCAGCCAGTACAGCGCCGTCCATGGGTTATAGCTGGCGACGCGGGTGGCATCCGTTCCGAGCCCCACCGGCACCTCGGCGGCCAGCATTTTCGCCACTGGCGGCGTCTGTTTCACCGCTTCTTTCCCGTAGCGGTCGATAAAGTATTCGCCCTGGAAGGCCATACGATGCTGTACCGCAATGCCGCCGCCCAGCGCTTTCACGCGATCGATATTGCGCTCGCTGATGGTCTCGGCGTGGTCGAAGAACCAGTGCAGGCCATTGAACGGAATATCACGGTTCACTTTCTCGAACACATCCAGCATCCGGCTGATCGATTCATCGTAAGTGGCATGCAGACGGAACGGCCAGCGGTGCTCCACCAGGTGGCGCACCACGCGCTCCAGTTCATCCTCCATGCCTTGCGGTAAATCCGGGCGCGGTTGCAGGAAGTCTTCGAAATCCGCTGCGGAGAAGACCAGCATCTCCCCGGCTCCGTTCGCACGGTAGAAATCGGTCCCCTGGCCCGGCTTGAGCATATCGGTCCAGCGCTCAAAGTCTTCCAGTTCCTGCTTCGGTCGCTGCGTAAACAGGTTATAGGCAATGCGCACCGTCATCTGATTGTTGGCATGCAGTTGCTCGATGATCTCGTAATCTTCCGGGTAGTTCTGAAAACCGCCGCCAGCGTCGATGGCGCTGGTCAGTCCGAGACGGTTCAGTTCACGCATAAACTGGCGGGTGGAGTTCACCTGCATCTCCAGCGGCAGTTTTGGCCCTTTCGCCAACGTCGAGTAAAGGATCATGGCGTTAGGTTTGGCGATAAGCATCCCGGTAGGGTTACCGTTACCATCACGGACGATCTCGCCGCCTGCCGGATCGGGTGTCGCTTTGGTGTATCCCACGGCTTTCAGCGCCGCGCGGTTTAACAGTGCACGATCGTACAGATGCAGCACGAAAACGGGAGTATCCGGCGCGGCGTCGTTAAGCTCTTCCAGCGTCGGCATCCGGCGTTCGGCAAACTGAAATTCACTCCAGCCGCCCACCACGCGAACCCACTGTGGCGAAGGCGTTCGGTCGGCCTGTTCTTTCAGCATACGCAGCGCATCGGCCAGCGAGGGTACTCCTTCCCAGCGCAGTTCCAGATTGTAATTCAGCCCACCGCGGATCAGATGCAGGTGGGAATCATTAAGCCCCGGAATCACAGTGTGACCTTTCAGATCAACCACCTGTGTACCGTCTGCGGCAAAACGCATCACCTGGTCGTGCGTTCCCGTGGCGAGAATTTTTCCGTCCTTGATCGCCACGGCTTCCGCCTGCGGGCTATGGCTGTCGAGGGTATGTATTTTTCCGTGGGTCAGAATCAATGAGGCAGTTTGAGACATAACGTTCTCCTGATAAGCCGATCAGGCTTTTTTTAGCCAGCCGGCAAACAGACGGGTTACGATGGGCATCCGCAACCAGACCACCAGCGCAACCACACAGGCATCGTTAATCAGATGCAGTAACAGCGTTCCCTTCAGCGACGGCAATAGCATGCCGGTCAGCCACGGCACCAGATTAGTGCTGGGAAAAATAACCAGCAAAGTGATCAGGAACTGCTTCCAGCGCAGCGGTTGACGGACGTGTGGCGCGGGGGGCGTAAACCAGAATGCCGCTTCGGTGTGGATCTCGGTTTTATCGCCTTCCGCCAACAGCGGAGCGATCTCTTCGACCAGGAGCCGTCGCGTATCTGATTGCGTCCAGTTATAGAGATGCTCGAGCGTGTCGAAACGAATGATGATGCTCCACAGATTGTGCCCGTCCGTCGGGCGAATGACGTTCGCGCCAAGGTGTCCGGGAAATTCCGCCGCAACCGGCATAATTTTCCCCAGCCATTGTTCATATCGCGCCGCCTGATTGGGCTGCAAAGTATGCGTAATCACCAGCGTCACAGGTTTATTCTGCGCCATGTCGGGTTCCTTGCTGAAGGTTAATGGCGGGTTACCCCGCCATCAGACTGCTGACAAAGAAGGAAAAAGGTGGTTTTCCCTTCTTTGTGGTTATCAGCCGAGAATCAATGAATTGATTTTCCTGGTTTTTAATTCAGAATCAGGCCTTACGTTCCGGTGCGCCATGCACCATCGTGTAGGCATAATCCACGCCCATGCCATAAGCGCCGCTGTGTTCACGAACCAGATCCATCACCGCGTCATAGGTCTCTTTGCGCGACCAGTCACGCTGGTACTCCAGCAGAACCTGCTGCCAGGTCACCGGTACGGCACCGGCCTGCACCATGCGATCGATCGCGCGCTCATGCGCATCAACAGAGGTACCGCCGGAGGTATCCGTCACCACATACACTTCGTAACCGGCTTCCAGCGCCATCAGTGCCGGGAAGGTCAGGCACACTTCAGTCCATAGCGCAGAGATAATCAGCTTTTTACGCCCGGTCGCCGCCACGGCTTTCACAAAGGCCGCGTCTTCCCAGGAGTTCATGGAAGTACGTTCGATAGGTTTCACATCCGGATGCACCGCCAGTAACTCAGGCCAGATGTAACCACTAAAACTTTTTGTTTCGACTGAAGTATAAATGACCGGCACATTAAATATTTTGCCTGCTTTCGCCAGTGCGACGGTATTATTTTTCAGCGTCTGGCGATCAATATTCGCAACCCCAAATGCCATTTGCGGCTGATGGTCAATAAAAATGAGCGTCGAGTTAGAAGGATTAATCAGTTCCCGAATAGACATAATATACTTCCTTAATCAATGAGTTAGAAATTGACGTCTGGTATCCGCCGTCAGCCATCAAATCCTGAATCAGAAAGCCTGTTTAGTATAGTTGGAAATTTCTAACGACTTATTAAAGAAAACTTACCAGCGTATGAAATAAGCCTTTTCCGGCGATATAGTCTGGCACCTTCAAAAAAATGCGGATCTTCCGTCTAATTTATTCACTGGTTTTGTTTATCGCTATTCGGTACAACAGTGAGGTTTACTTTCAGGGATATATTTAGCCTATGCGCATTAATCTGGACGTTCTGCTTATCCTGGACGCTATCGACAAATACGGTACTTTTGCCGCCGCTGCCGAATCGTTGTTTAAGACGCCCGCGGCGCTCAGCTATATGATTCAGAAGCTGGAAAAAGACCTGAACATCGAGCTGCTTGACCGCTCCGGGCATCGGGCCAAATTCACCGACACCGGACTGATGATGCTGGAAAAGGGGCGTTTGCTGCTCAGTGCGGCAAAAGATCTGGAAAAGCAGGCGCTGCAACTGAGCTCCGGTTGGGAAAAAGAGCTGGTCATTGCGCTGGATGTTTCCTTCCCCTTTGAGGTGGTGTTACCTCTCATCGACGCCTTCCACGCGCTGAACAAACAAACGCTGCTTAAATTTTCGTATCACACGCTGGCAGGGTCATGGGAAGAGCTCACGCATAATGGCGCGGATATCATTCTTGGCGCGATTAACGAACCACCGACCTCTGCCGCGTGGTCCTACAAAATGTTAGGGACTCTGGATAATGTTTTTGTGGTGGCGCCCAATCATCCGCTGGCCGCACTCTCTGACAGACTGACGAATGAACAACTCTGCCTGCACCGCGCCATTGTCATCAGCGACAGCGCGCGTTTTTGCCATCCGCTGCAAACCAACCTGATGGAAGAACAGCCGCAAATCCATGTTGACGATTTTCACAGTAAAGTGGCGCTGCTGCGCGCCGGGATGGGCTGCGGTTTTCTCCCGAGGCATATCGCCAGCCCGTGGCTTGCCACGGGCGAACTGGTCGAAAAAAGCGTCATCTCTTTTCGCGAAAAAGATGTCGCCTATATGGCATGGCGCGATGGTAGCCACGGGCTGGCGCAGCAGTGGTGGCGGGAAACGCTGCTTGCCAGCCGCGACATCGCGCAGTTGTATCAGTGATTCAGCCAGAGGGTGGCGGAAATCGTCGGCAGCGACAGGACGTCCTCAACCAGCTGCCCTTTTCCTTCTTTACAATGCCATTCTGTTACGTTCAGCAGCGGTGACGCCGGGAGCACCACCTCACACGCCTCTCCGCGGTTAATGGCTACCAGCACGCGCTGCTGCTGGTAGACGCGCAAAAATACCACTACGTTGTCTTCCGCATAAACCACCTGGCACCCACCGTAGCGTAACGCCGGGATACTATGCCTCAGTTTCGCCATCCGCTGGTACAGGGCAAGCAATGTGACATCCTGTTTTTCCGCCTGCCAGGGAAACGTCTTGCGGCAGAACGGATCGTTATCGCCATCCAGTCCCACCTCATCGCCATAATAGATACAGGGCACGCCGGGCCAGCTAAACAGCCAGACTACCGCCAGCGGCAGGCGGGCGACATCGTTGCCCAGTAGCGACTTGAAACGGGCGGTATCATGACTGTCGAGCTGGTTGAACATCCTCAGTTGCTGCTGATGAGAGAGCCCGGCGCGATAGTTTTCCATCCACGCCATGCAGGTCTGCGCGTCAATCTGCTGAGGATCGTAAGAGATATCGGTATTGGCAAGAAACCCCCACAGCGGAAAGGTGAAGCCACGATAGTTCATCGCAGCATCTTCTGCATCCGCCTGCAGCCACTGTCGCGCGTCACCAAAGTGTTCGCCAAAGACGTAGGCTTCTGGCTGCGTTTCCTTCGCCGCCTGAACGATCCCGGCGACATGCTTAAGGTTGTTACGCGCACCGCCCGCTTCACCCAGCATATGCACGACATCGAGCCGCCAGCCGTCCATGTTCCACGGCGCTTTCAGCCAGTGACGAACGATGCTGTCTTCGCCGCGATATATTTCGTTGACCAGACTTTCGGACTGATAATCCAGCTTCGGCAGACTGGAATATCCCAGCCAGTCCAGCGCAACGCCGTCTGGCGAAAAGCTGTACCAGTCACGCCAGGGCGATTCTGGGTTATGGCACGCGCCGCCGGAGCCGCGCTGATAACGATCGAACCATGTATGAGAGTCGCCGCTGTGGTTAAACACGCCGTCCAGCACCAGCCGCATTCCCTGCTGCTGCGTTTTCTGGCGCAGATGCATTAACGCCTGATCGCCGCCAAACTGCGGATCAACATGGCGATAATCTTCGGTGTCGTACTTATGCACGCTCGGCGCAGTAAACACAGGGTTCAGGTACAGCGCGGTGACGCCCAGTTTTTTCAGGTACGGCAGCTTTTCGCTGATACCGTCGAGGTCGCCGCCATAAAACGTGGAGCCGCCAGCCTGCGCAGTCACCGGTTCATCCCAGTCACGTAGCACAATCTCCTGCCCGGCGGCGTGATGGTAATAAACCTTATCCTGCTCTGCGTCGCGTGACGAACTGCGGGCAAAACGGTCAGGAAAGATTTGGTAGAAAACCTGATCGGCCACCCACTGCGGCCCGCTGTCCGGTGCATCTACGGCAAATTGCTCCAGACGAGCAGGCGGAAAACGGCTGAACCCAAGCGGTGTAAACCACAACTGGCGATCGATCCAGAGCAGTTTGAAGCTGTAGCGCCGACGCGGCTGCCCGCTGCGAAGATCAATCGCCGCACGCCAGGCAGTCACGCCCGGGAACGGCTGCGTGCGTAATTTATGCATCGCCAGCGCAATTTCTTCGTTGTCATTCTCCGCACGCAGCGTGACGCGCTGCGGCAGGTTCTCCCCCGTCAGCCAGAGCGTAATGGCCAGTTGGTCTTTGTTTTGCTTAACAAATGGGGCAACCGGTAGGTGCCAGGCGTTCAACATCACGTATCCCCTTTGATGAAAATGAGCACACCTTGCCATAGCGATTTACAGGATAACTCATCATATGAAGGTTTATTGGGGGAGGAGTTCGGGGGAGGAGAAATGACCGGATGGCATTCACGCCACCCGGTACAATCTTACTGCGCTTGCGCCATCTGGCGATCGTGGCGACGCTTGAACATCCAGCCAATCATCAGCAGAACAATCCAGCCACAGCCCACGTACAGCGAGATGCGGGTGTCGGGATGATAACCAATCAGTCCGATGATAAAGACGAGGAAAATCAGGCCTACAATGGTTGTTGCCACGCCGCCCGGCACTTTAAACTTCAGCGCTTTCACCTCTTCCGGCGGCAGACGACGACGGAACGCGATTTGCGACAGCAGGATCATAATCCACACCCAGACCGTCGCGAAGGTCGCCAGCGACGCAATCACCAGGAAAACATTCTCCGGCATGATGTAGTTCAGATACACCGCAAACAGCAGAGCGATAGTCATCACCATCACCGTGACCCACGGGATCCCCCGACGCGAGGTTTTGGCGAACACTTTTGGCGCACTGCCCTGCTCCGCCATCCCGTGCAGCATACGACCGACGCCAAAGACGTCAGAGTTGATCGCCGACAGTGACGCCGTCAGCACCACAAAGTTAAGAATGCTGGCGGCAAAGGTAATACCGAGATGCTGGAAGGTCAGCACAAACGGGCTGCCATCGGTTCCCACCTGGTTCCACGGGTAGATAGACATAATGACAAACAGCGTCCCCACGTAGAACACCAGAATACGCATCGGCACCGAGTTAATCGCGCGCGGAATGGATTTCTCCGGGTCTTTCGCTTCGCCGGCAGTGATACCAATAATTTCAATACCGCCGTAGGCAAACATCACCATCTGCAACGACATCACCATCCCCAGCCAGCCGTTGCTGAAGAAGCCGCCGTTGCTCCACAGGTTATGGATCCCGGTCGGTTGTCCACCGTTGCCAATCCCCCAGATGATGATACCGAAACCAGCCACGATCATGATGATGATGGTGGCGACTTTAAAGAAGGAGAACCAGAATTCCAGTTCACCAAACACTTTCACGCTCATCAGGTTGATGGCACAGATGATCAGCACCACGCTGAGCACCCAGATCCAGTGCGGCACCGTCGGAAACCAGACGCCCATATAAATGCCGAACGCGGTCACGTCGGCAATGGCGACAATCAGGATTTCAAAACAGTAGGTCCAGCCGGTAATGTAACCGGCGAGCGGGCCGAGGTTTTCCTGCGCATAGCGCGAAAAGGAGCTGGCAGAAGGGTTGTGTACCGACATTTCACCCAACGCACGCATAATGATATAGGCCGCCACCCCGCCAATAATGTAGGCCAGCAGCACGCTTGGCCCGGCCATTTTAATGGCATCCGCAGAGCCATAAAACAGCCCGGTGCCAATGGCTGAGCCCAGGGCCATAAAGCGAATGTGTCGGGTGCTTAGCCCACGCTTCAGCTTGTTATTACTTTCCATCGATTCCTAACCCATCAACACAATAAAAAACCACGGGGCCAGTAATAGCCCCGTGGTTAAAACACTTTTCCGCAATCTTAGTGTGCGCTGGAGGTCACCTGTCGACCTGCTGCGCGATCCCAGACAACCGCCAGGACCACCATCACGACAGTGGGCATTAACCACGCCAGACCTTGTTCCGCCAGCGGTAAGCGCTGGGTCCAGGCTGGTAACACGTCGCCGATTGCCGATGCTTTAATACCATCAAGGATACCAAAAATCAGGCTGATAAACATTGCCGGAGCAATGACGCGGGTCGAATTATGCCACCATGAGCGGGTAAAACTTAATACAACCAGTGCGATACACGGCGGGTAGATCGCCGTCAGCACCGGAATAGAGATCTGAATCAGATGGCTGAGCCCCAGGTTGGACACCACCATTGAGAAGCCGCCAAGAATAAACACCAGTGTGCGGTAGGAGAGCGGCACATACTGGGCGAAGAATTCGGCACAAGCGCAGGTCAGGCCGACCGCCGTTACCAGACAGGCGATAAAGATCAGTGCCGCCAGCAGCAGGCTGCCCGCACCGCCAAAGGTGTGCTGAACATAGGCATGCAGGATCGCCGCGCCGTTCGCCGACTGATCGACCAGCGTAGCGCTGTCAGATCCGAGACGGAACAGCGCCAGGTACAGCAGCGTTAATCCGACGCCCGCCATCAGGCCAGCCCAGACGGTGTAACGGGTCAGCAGACGCGCTTCGGTTACGCCGCGAGAACGCGCGGCGTTAACAATAACGATACCAAAGACCATCGCGCCCAGCGTGTCCATCGTCAGGTAGCCATTAACGAAACCATTGGAGAACGCGGCGGTCTGGTACGCTTCCATCGCATGGCTGATCGGGCCGGCAGGCCAGATGATGGCCGCAACGGAGAGCACAATCAGCGCCAGAATCTTCAGCGGCGCCAGGAAGTTACCCACGGTATCCAGCAGTTTGCCCGGATAGAGCGAGACCAGAATGACAATGGAAAAATAGACCACGCTGTAGATAAGCAGCGGCATGGCCGAATCGCCGGTCAGCGGGGCGATCCCCACTTCAAAAGAGACCGTCGCGGTGCGCGGCGTGGCGAATAACGGTCCGACGGCCAGATAGCAGACAGTCGCCAACAAAACGCCAGCGACTTTACCGATAGGGGTACTCAGACTATCAACACCACCACCGACTTTCGCCAGCGCGATAACGGTCAACACCGGTAGCCCAACAGCGGTGATCAGAAAACCGAATGCCGCCATCCAGACGTTTTCGCCTGCCTGCAAACCAACCATTGGAGGAAAGATGATGTTCCCTGCGCCGACGAACAGCGCAAAAGTCATAAAGCCCAGCGCAATAATATCGCGCGATTTTAACTGATGGGTCATAAAGCTTACGGCCTGTGGATGTGGTGTTGATTAAATTAACGTAGTGTCTTTCCCAGCGGGAAGAAACAGCGGTTTTTTTAAGCTATTCCAGAGGGATATCTCCCATAACCTGGAAAGCAGAGAATAGTTTTTCGATTTACCGCCTGAATACAGTCAGTCTGACAGCATCTGGGGCGCAATTTAAACGCTTATAACGTTTTAAAGCAAGGAGGGATCCAAAAACCGGAAGATTATAGTGATATCAAATCTCATACCAGTGTAAAACACCATACTACAGAAAAAGTCATGGCTTATCATGCGAACAAAAAACAACCAGACGTTGATAAATTCAGCAGACTTATCTTAGCCGCAAAGAAAATAAGCCAGCATTGGCTGGCTTATGGAAAGAAAACCTTACGATTGCACTTTAAGCACTTTTTTTGGCAATTAATCGTTCCGGCAGCACAAAACTAAAGCGCGTCCCTTTACCCAGTTGACTGTCGATCATCAGGCGACTTTCATGATGATTCACCGCGTGTTTGACGATAGCCAGCCCCAGTCCACTGCCGCCCGTTTGCCGCGAACGCGCTTTATCAACGCGATAAAATCGCTCCGTTAACCGCGGGATATGTTCCGGCGCAATGCCCGGTCCGTTATCCTCCACGCTAAACTCCGCGCCGTGCGGTACCGTCTGCCAGCGGACGGTGATATGGGTTCCCGCTGGCGTATGGTTCACCGCGTTATACACCAGGTTGGACATCGCGCTACGCAGTTGTTCTTCATTCCCCAGCACTTTCAGCTGGTTATCCACCTCAAAGCTAAAAGTGTGCTTCTGCTGACTGAGCGTCTGCGCCTCGCGTTCGACCATGCGCAATATCATCGGCACATCGACCTGTTCATTGAGCAAAAGCGTCGGTGCGGCTTCAATTTTCGACAGCGTGAGCAACTGTTTTACCAGTCCTTCCATGCGCGAGGTCTGGTCGCGCATCGTTAACAGCGCTTTTTCGCGCGTTGCCCCTTCCAGCGTCTGCTCGTGCATCATTTCAAGATAGCCCTGCAACACCGTAAGCGGGGTACGCAGCTCGTGGCTCACATTGGCGAAGAAATTACGTCTTGCACCTTCGAGCTGGTGCATCTGGGTCATGTCGCGCGCCACCATCAGCAGTTGCTTATCGGTATACGGCATAACGCGAATTTCCAGATGTCGCCCAGTATTAAGCACCAGATTCAGCGGCCGACTGAAGTCCCGCTGCTTGAGGTACTGCGTAAACTCCGGGTAGCGTAGCAGGTTAAGGATGTTCTGTCCGCTATCGTCCGGCCAGCGTAAGCCCAGCACCTGTTGCGCCAGACCGTTACACCAGAAGATCCCCCCCTCTTCGGTGGTCAATACCACCGCATCGGGCAGCGACTCCGCCCCGCTGCGAAAGCGTTTAATCAGATTGCCCAGCTCGCGACGACGCTTTTTATTGCGCAGTTGCATCTGATGCAAACCGTACAGCAGCGGTTCCCAACTGCCTCGTCCCGGCGGCGGCGTCATGCTTCTGTCGACCCACAGCCACCATGAGAGACGTAATAAATTCCAGAAATGCCAGATAAGCAGTCCTGTTACCGATGCCAGTAAAAACCACGGCAGGTAACCAAAAAATGCACTTAGGATGAAGGCCGGGATACAGCAAAGTATCAGCTCCAGCACCAACCTTTTCCATGACAGCCGTTCCAGCACGGGTCACTCTCCCTTCAGAGCCAGGCTCTTGTTCTTGCCTTTCAGAAACGGGTCGAAAAACGATACCCTGTCCCGCGAACCGTCTGCACCATCCGATCGTGGCCGCTGGCTTCCAGCGCCTTACGCAGACGGCGAATATGCACATCAACCGTGCGATCCTCAACGTAGACATTGGTGCCCCAGACGTGATTCAGCAGTTGTTCACGGCTGTAAACCCGCTCGGGATGCGTCATAAAGAAATGCAGGAGTTTAAATTCTGTCGGCCCCATGTCGAGTGGGTTGTCGCCGGTCATCACGCGGTGCGATGTGGGATCCAGGCTTAACCCCTGCATCTCGATGACCTCTTCCACCGCCATCGGCGAGATCCTACGCATCACCGCTTTGATACGGGCAACCAGCTCTTTCGGCGAGAACGGTTTGGTAATGTAATCATCCGCGCCAGTTTCCAGGCCGCGTACGCGATCCTCTTCTTCCCCTCTGGCGGTCAACATCATGACCGGAATATCCCGGGTCATCGCTTCACGCTTGAGGTGTTTAATAAACTGTAGACCAGAACCGCCGGGCAACATCCAGTCAAGGAGGATCAAATCCGGCCAGGGTTCATTAAGCTGGTTCACCGCACTGTCATAATCTTCAGCTTCAACGGGTTGAAAGCCATTTTGCTCAAGCACGAAACAGACCATTTCGCGAATTGGAGCTTCATCTTCTACGACCAGAATACGTCTCGCCATGATTTGCCCTGTTATATAAGTTGCTTATCATCATCTGTCTTAATGCGGCGCCATTATGCGTCAGTTTTATGACAGATTTATGAAAATGTATGCTGACGTTAACCTTAGGTTGTTGATTTATGACACCCGAGAAACGAGATATTACAGCTCCCGAATGGTTATAATCCCCTTTATGCTTTTTTGCCATGGAACCGTTATGCGCATCCTTCACACTTCTGACTGGCATCTGGGACAAAATTTCTACAGTAAAAGCCGTGCCGCTGAACATCAGGCTTTTCTTGACTGGCTGCTGGAAACGGCGGTTGAGCAGCAGGTGGACGCGATCATCGTGGCAGGCGATATTTTCGATACCGGCTCACCACCAAGCTATGCCCGCGAGCTCTATAACCGTTTTGTGGTCAACCTACAGCAAACGGGCTGTCATCTGGTGGTATTAGCGGGAAACCATGATTCCGTCGCCACGCTGAATGAATCCCGTGAGATTCTGGCGTTTCTCAATACCACGGTGGTGGCCAGCGCCGGTCACGCGCCACAGTTCCTGCATCGTCGTGACGGTCAGCCCGGCGCGGTGCTGTGCCCGGTGCCGTTTTTACGCCCGCGCGACATTGTCAGCAGTCAGGCGGGACTCTCCGGTCAGGAAAAACAGCAGCATCTGCTGGGTGCCATCACCGACTATTATCAGCAGCAATACGAGGCCGCCTGCGCGTTACGTGGCGATCTCGCCCTGCCGATTATCGCCACCGGCCACCTGACCACCGTTGGCGCCAGCAAAAGTGACGCTGTGCGTGACATTTATATTGGTACGCTGGATGCTTTCCCGGCGCAGAACTTCCCGCCTGCCGATTATATCGCGCTGGGCCACATCCACCGGGCGCAGAAAATTGGCGGTACGGAGCACATCCGCTACTGCGGCTCGCCCATCGCGCTGAGCTTTGACGAATGCGGCAAAAGCAAGTACGTGCATCGGGTGGACTTCCGGGACGGCGCGTTAGCCGGCGTTGAGGAACTCATCGTTCCGGTTACGCAACCGCTGGCAATATTAAAAGGCGATTTCGCCGCCATTACCGAACAGCTGGAGCAGTGGCGTGACAGCCCTCCGGCCCCCCCGGTCTGGCTGGATATCGAAATCACCACCGATGAATACCTGCATGATATGCAGCGGAAAATTCAGACGCTGACGGAAACGCTGCCCGTTGAGGTACTGTTAGTCCGACGCAGTCGGGAGCAGCGCGAACGCATGTTGTGTAACGAACGCCGGGAAACGCTGAGCGAGCTGAGCGTGGATGAGGTATTTACTCGCCGTCTGGCGCTGGAAGAACTTGAGCCGCCGCAGTGCGAACGCCTGACAGCACTTTTTCACCGCACACTACAGACACTGTCCGGGGAGCATGAGGCATGAAGATTCTCAGTCTGCGCCTGAAAAACCTCAATTCGCTGAAAGGGGAATGGAAGGTCGATTTCACGGTGGAGCCCTTTGCCAGCAATGGCCTGTTTGCCATTACTGGGCCTACGGGGGCGGGTAAAACCACTCTGCTCGACGCGATTTGCCTGGCGCTGTACCACGAGACGCCACGCCTGAATACCGTGTCGCAATCGCAGAACGATCTGATGACCCGCGATACGGCGGAATGTCTGGCGGAAGTGGAGTTTGAAGTCAAAGGCGAAGCGTATCGTGCGTTCTGGAGCCAGAACCGGGCGCGCAACCAGCCCGACGGTAATTTACAGGTTCCGCGCGTTGAACTGGCGCGCTGTGCCGACGGGAAAATCCTTGCCGACAAAGTGAAAGACAAACTGGAGATGACGGCGGAACTGACCGGTCTGGATTATGGTCGATTTACCCGTTCGATGCTGCTCTCGCAGGGGCAGTTCGCCGCCTTCCTCAACGCGAAGCCGAAAGAGCGTGCGGAACTGCTGGAAGAGCTGACCGGCACGGAAATTTACGGCCAGATCTCTGCACAGGTGTTTGAACAGCACAAAACCGCACGCACCGAACTGGAAAAATTACAGGCGCAAGCCAACGGCGTCGCGCTGTTAGCCCCCGAGGCGTTGCAGACGCTGACAGAAAGTTTGCAGGCACTCACTGACGAAGAAAAACAGCTGGTCGCCCAGCAGCAGACTGGACAGCAGCAGTTGAACTGGCTGACGCGACAGCACGAACTGCAGACCGACGCGAACCAGCGTCAGCAGATGCTGCAGGTTGCCCAGGAAGCGCTGGAAAACGCCCAGCCACAGCTGGCAACGCTCAGCCTCGCACAGCCTGCCAGAGCGTTGCGACCATTGTGGGAGCGCATTCAGGAGCAATCCGCTACCGTTTCCCGCACTCGCCAGCAGATTAACGAAGTAAATACTCGCTTACAGAGTATATTTACGCTGCGCAACCACATCCGACGCCAGGCAGAGCAACAGTCCACCGCCCTGCTCGCTACGCAACAGACGCTGAGCGAGTGGCTAAACGAACACGATCGCTTTCGCCTATGGAGCAACGAGTCAGGAGGATGGCGCGCCCTTTTTGCTCAGCAGGCCAGCGATAACGTTCAGCTGGCAAAATGGCAGCAACAGCAGGTCAACGATAGCCGTAAGCTGGAATCGCTGCCGCCGGTGACGCTCAATCTGACGGCAGAGGAAGTCGCAGCGGCGCTGGTGCAACATGCGCAACAGCGTCCTCTGCGCCAGCAACTGCTTTCGCTCCATGGTCAGATTGTTCCCCGACTGACGCGTTTGAGTCAGCTTCAGGCGACGATAACGCATAACAAACAGGAACTGGCCCGACTCAATACCCTGCTGGAGGCAAAGCGCCAGCAGTATAAAGATAAATATCAGCAGTATCAGGATGTTAAAACACTCTGTGAGCAAGAGGCGCGGATCAAAGATCTGGAAAGCCAGCGTGCGCAGTTGCAGTCCGGCCAGCCCTGCCCGCTTTGCGGTTCCACCACCCATCCTGCTGTCGCGGCATATCAGGCACTCGAACCCGGTGTTAATCAGGCGCGACGCGATGCGCTGGAAAAAGAAGTCAAAACGCTGGCCGACGAAGGCGCCGCCCTGCGTGGACAGTCCGAGGCAGTCAACCAGCAGCTACAGCGTGACGAAAGCGAAGCGCAGACGCTGGCTAAAGAAGAGCAAGCGCTCACTCAACAGTGGCAAACGACGATCGGTGCACTGAACCTCACGTTACAGCCGCAGGATGATATTCAGCCCTGGCTGACGGCGCAGGACGAACACGAGCAGCAACTCTACCAGTTGAGCCAGCGCCATGACCTACAGGCGCAAATTACCGCCCATGCACAGCAGGTGGCGCAGTTCCGCCAGCAAATCGACCAGCGCCAGGCGACGCTGGCAGCACAGTTAAGCCGCTATACATTGTCACTTCCTGAGGAAGGCAGCGAGGAGGCATGGTTAGATGCGCGCGCGGCAGAGGCACAAACATGGCAACAGCGGCAGACGGAGTTGACGGCGATACAGGCGCGTATCGCGCAGCTCACCCCGCTACTCGAGACGCTGCCCGCCGTTGATACCGACGCTGAAGATGATGCAAGCGTGACGCTGGAAAACTGGCGTCAGGTTCATGACGAATGCGTGTCGCTGCGCAGTCAATTGCAGACATTACAGCAGCAGGAGAAACAGGAAACTCAGCGCGCTGCCGATGCGCAGGCGCAGTTCGATGCCGCGCTGTCGCACAGTTTGTTTGCCGATCAGGCGGCATTTCTTGCCGCGCTGCTGGATGACGAGGCGGTCACGCGTCTGGAACAGCTAAAACAGTCGCTGGAAAACCAGGTTCAGCAGGCACAGACGCTCGCCGCACAATCGGCGCAGGCGCTGGCGGCACATCAGCAACAGCCGCCAGCGGGTCTGGATCCCACGCTGTCGATTGAGCATGTTCAGCAAACCGTGGCGCAGCTTAACGATCGGGTACGCGATAACGCTACGCGTCAGGGCGAAATACGCCAACAGCTAAAACAAGACAGCGACAATCGCCAGCAGCAGCAGACGTTGATGCAAAAAATCGACAACGCGATGCAACAGGTTGAGGACTGGGGCTACCTGAATGCGCTAATCGGCTCTAAAGAGGGGGATAAATTCCGCAAATTCGCCCAGGGGCTGACGCTGGATAACCTGGTCTGGCTGGCGAACAACCAGTTGACCCGCCTGCATGGTCGCTATTTACTGCAACGTAAGGCCAGTGAAGCGCTGGAACTGGAGGTGGTCGATACCTGGCAGGCCGACGCCGTACGCGATACCCGTACCCTTTCCGGTGGCGAAAGTTTCCTGGTCAGTCTCGCGCTGGCGCTGGCGCTCTCCGATCTGGTCAGCCACAAAACGCGCATTGACTCGCTGTTCCTTGATGAAGGCTTCGGCACGCTCGACAGTGAAACGCTGGATACCGCCCTTGATGCGCTGGATGCGCTCAACGCCAGCGGCAAAACCATTGGCGTGATTAGCCATGTAGAAGCGATGAAAGAACGGATTCCGGTGCAGATCAAGGTGAAGAAAATCAACGGACTAGGCTACAGCAAACTCGACAGGATGTTTGCCGTAGAATAACAGGTACGACAGGCCGGATAGCGCCGGCCTCTCCTGGCACTATTCCTGCGGCCACAGCCACGCCGCACCGCGCACACCGCTGGAGTCACCATGCAGAGCCTTACGTACCGGCGTTTCACACTCACCACCAAACACAAACTGTTTAATTAGCGGCGGTATCGTTTTGTACAGGCGGTCAATGTTGCTCATTCCGCCGCCGAGAACGAAAACGTCCGGGTCAAGAATATTCACCACATGAGCCAGCGATTTTGCCAGCCGCAGCTCATAGCGGCTGAGCGCCAGTTCGGCCAGCGCATTTTGCTCCTCCACCAGACGGATAATCTCACTGCCTTTTAAGGCATTACCGCTCAGGCGCTGGTAATCGGTGGCGAACCCGGTACCGGAAATAAACGTCTCAATGCATCCCTGTTTTCCGCAGTAGCAGGGGACTTCTTCACGGTAGCGAAGCTCATCCTCATCCATCCACGGCAAAGGGTTGTGACCCCATTCGCCCGCCGTCCCATTGCCGCCGATGTGCGCCCGACCGTTGAGCGCCACACCTGCGCCGCAGCCGGTACCAATAATCACGGCAAAAACCGTCATTGCCCCGGCAGCCGCTCCATCAACGGCCTCAGAAACGGCCAGACAGTTCGCGTCATTCGCCAGACGAACGTCACGCTGCAGACGGGTGCTGAGGTCTTTATCAAACGGCTGACCGTTCAGCCACGTGGAGTTGGCATTCTTCACCACGCCGGTGTAAGGCGAAATGGAACCCGGGATCCCTATCCCTACCGTCCCCGTTTGGCCGGTGGTCTGCTCCGCCATCGCCACCAGCGTGGCAATGGTTTCGATGGTTTGCTGATAGTCATTTCGCGGCGTCGGCAGACGATGGCGGAACAGTTGTTCACCAGCCTCACTGAGCGCGATCGCTTCCGTTTTGGTGCCGCCTAAATCAATACCAATACGCACACGGTGTTCCTCTTTTTTTGGGAATATCAACAGAGTAGAGCGAGGTATAGGGAATGGCAATGCAAGCCTGCCGACAATTCGTTACTATACGCGCTGGATTTAACGACAAGGCCGTGGAAATTATCATGCTGTGGTTCAAAAATTTAATGGTTTACCGTCTTAGCCGCGATATTTCATTGCGTGCCGAGGAGATGGAAAAACAGCTAGCCTCGATGACGTTTACCCCTTGCGGTAGCCAGGATATGGCAAAAACGGGCTGGGTGCCGCCAATGGGATCGCACAGCGATGCGTTGACGCATACTAACAACGGCCAGATTTTGATTTGCGCGCGTAAAGAAGAGAAGATCCTGCCCTCTCCGGTGATCAAACAGGCGCTGGAAGCGAAGATCGCCAAACTGGAAGCCGAACAGGCGCGTAAGCTGAAGAAAACCGAGAAAGACTCGCTGAAAGATGAAGTGCTGCATTCGCTGCTGCCGCGCGCCTTCAGCCGCTTTAGTCAGACCATGATGTGGATCGACACCGTGAACGGATTGATCATGGTGGACTGCGCAAGCGCAAAAAAAGCGGAAGATACGCTGGCGCTGCTGCGTAAGAGCCTCGGCTCTCTGCCGGTGGTTCCGCTGGCGCTGGAAAACCCGATTGAGCTGACGCTCACCGAGTGGGTGCGTTCCGGCACCGTGGCGCAGGGCTTCCAGTTACTCGACGAAGCCGAACTGAAAGCCATGCTGGAAGACGGCGGCGTGATCCGGGCAAAGAAACAGGATCTGGTGAGCGACGAGATCGCCGTGCACATTGAAGCCGGTAAAGTGGTGACCAAACTGGCGCTCGACTGGCAGCAGCGTATTCAGTTTATGATCTGCGATGACGCGTCGATTAAGCGCCTGAAATTCAGTGACGAACTCCGCGATCAAAACGAAGACATCGACCGGGAAGATTTCGCCCAGCGTTTCGACGCGGACTTTATCCTGATGACCGGCGAACTGGCCGCGTTGATTCAGAATCTGGTGGAAGGTTTAGGCGGCGAAGCGCAGCGCTAAACGAAGATTCCCTCTCCGCACGGAGAGGGAAAAAATATTACAGATAGCGGCAAAGATAAGAGGTCGGTTCTGCGACCTGTAAATGAAACTCGCTATGGCCCGGGACGTTAAATACTTCTCCTGCGGCATACACTTTCCATTCGGTGGTATCCGGCAGTAACACATTCAACGCGCCGCTTACGACCGTCATCTCTTCAGGCTCTGCGGTACCGAAGGTGTATTCACCTTCCAGCATCACGCCTACACTGGCACGGCCAGTACTGCTGCTGGTAAAGCCGATTGATTTTACTTTGCCGGAAAAGTATTCGTTACTTTGAAGCATAAACGGACCCTGTCTCGTTGGTAAATTGACAACCAATATAGGGGGCAGCCCTTTGGCCTGTCACGCAAAATTAAACCAGCAATTCTGAAGCCAGTCGCGCAATCAGCACATTAGAGAGCAGTACCGGGACATCGAGCGATTTTTGCAGGACATCGCGGTGGCGCTGATGAAAACCCAGGGAGTCCAGCATGATGACATCCGCCCCTTGTTCCAGCAGGTCTTTACCGGCTTCAATCAACTGCTGGGTACTGCCGTGAACCGGATTCGCCAGCGAGAACAGCGGCGGCGACTGTAAAACCTGCCATTTTTCCGCTTGATCGGCCATCAGATCTTCAACCGGCACAATCACCCCCACCTGATGGCCATCGACAATTGAGGCCACCAGCGGTGGAATAATACGCAGCGGCTCAAGCAGAATGCTGTTACGGGCGGTCATGCTGGCAATCGACACGGTGCTCATCAGTAAAATGACGTCGTAGCCCTGGTTATCCAGCACTTCGATGACGCTTTGCAGATCGCGTTCTACTTTCTGCCGCGAAACATAAGCCAGTTCATTATCGTTAAGCAGGGTTAACAGCGGGTCTTCGTCGGACTCCAGCGCATATTCCGCCAGGACGTCATCACGACTCATTTTTCCGAGCAAGCTGTGATGGGTGATATGTTGTTCGTCGATGTACTCAGTCAGAAGCGGTAAGACTTCACTCATGGGTACAACACCGATTGTGAGGATAGCCAACGACGCACTCATTTTTTCCACCTTCTTTTTTACTTCGTCGTTTATTCCCGGGCAAATGCGCTGCACCACTGCCGACACTTACCTTTTGCAAATGCAAAAAAGCGTAGCAGGCGCAGCGCAAATCGCTGTGTAAAGATTCCAGATCATTCCAGTAATAGGTTGTTATTGTTTGATGTTAGTTTTCAGGTACAACGATTCATCGGCGAAAAATGTGATGCAGGTTGGGTTTACACTCGCTCAGATTCCATTCCGAGCTGTTCAGTCGTCAGGTTTTATCAGGATCTTCGTAACGGGCTTTCGCATCCATCGCTTCCTGCGCGCTGGGATGCTCGCTGATTAACGAATCCGGTTTCGGGTGATCGGCGCGCAACTGGTACCAGGTGACCGTCTGTCCCGGCGTCCCTTTCTCAATGGTGACAATATACGCTTCGCGTGGATATGGCGGTTTGGTTGGCATAGTGCTTCCTTCTGTCGAATGAAGTTTAAGTATAGACCCCGCCTTGCCTGCAGCGCGCGCGCTGCGCCAGCCTGCGCTGAATTTCAGAAATCACCTGGTCAGGTGAATTCGCCGCATCAATGATGAAATGGGCCGCTTCGCGATACAAAATATCCCGCTGTTGCAGCACCTCCTGCACCTCTTCGCTCAGGGGTTTACCGGTCAGCGTGGGGCGCAACTCCTCTTCAGGCGAGGCCTCAAGACGATGAACCAACGTGGAAACCGGCGCGCTTAAATAAATGACGATGCCGTTATCACGCATAAAGTGACGGTTATAATCAGTGAGAATGATTCCTCCACCGGTCGCGATGACCGTTGACGGTGCAGTCACCGCCGCCAGTGCAGCCGTTTCTCTGGCGCGAAAACCCGGCCAGCCTTCACGCTCGACGATTTCCGCGACGGTCATTTGTACCTGCGACTGCAGCCATTGATCGGTATCGACAAACCGACAACCAATTGCCGTAGCCAGCGCCATGCCAACCGTTGTCTTTCCACAGCCGCGTGGGCCAACAAGATAAAGCGGTTGCGTCATAGTGGGCGTTCCCCAGAAGGCCGCAAAGCGGCAGGATCAGATGTCATTAAAGGAATAATCATACCATCAAACTAGTACAGCGTTAAGTGTAAAGTATTTATTCCACCAAAAGTGAAAATATCAATGTACGCCCTACTATATCAAGAAATAGCGCCGAGGAAAGTGTAAAAAATAAATTACATTCACGCGTTTCTGCGCTGAACTTCCAGCCACCACTTTTCCAGTTCCGCCGCAAAATGCTGACGATCGCGGGCAGAGAGGCTATCCGGACCGCCCGTCTGGATCCCGCTGGCGCGCAATGTATCCATAAAATCGCGCATTGTCAGACGTTCGCGAATGGTCGATTCGGTATAGCGCTCACCGCGCGGATTAAGCGCCGACGCGCCTTTCGCCAGCACCTCGGCGGCCAACGGGATATCGGCCGTGATGACCAGATCGCCCGCCGCACACTGGCGCACAATCTCGTTATCCGCCACGTCAAAACCCGCAGGTACACGCAGCGTACGGATATACGGCGACGGCGGCACGCGCAGGCTCTGGTTCGCTACCAGAATCAGCGACATTTGCATGCGCCCGGCGGCACGATAGAGGATCTCTTTAATTACGTTCGGACACGCATCCGCATCCACCCATATGGTCATACTGGCTCCCGTCTCTTGTGCAATCGGCTATTGTCTCGTGCTTTTGCGCTGCGGCAAAGTGCTGTTTACCCTTCATGCGTCTTTCAATCCGCGCTAAGCTAGGCTTTATCAAACAAAACAACAACTATCACCCATAGGGAGTGACGAGATGGAGAAGAAAATCGGTTTTATCGGCTGCGGTAATATGGGGAAAGCAATCCTCGGCGGCCTGATTGCCAGCGGTCAGGTGCTTCCAGGCCAGATCTGGGTCTACACCCCTTCCCCCGATAAAGTTGCCGCGTTGCACGATCAGTATGGGATCAACGTCGCGCAGTCCGCCCAGGAAGTCGCCCAGGTGGCGGATATTGTTTTCGGCGCCGTGAAGCCGGGCATTATGATCAAAGTGCTCAGCGAGATAACCTCCAGCCTCAACAAAGAGTCGCTGGTGGTCTCTATTGCAGCAGGCGTGACCCTCGATCAACTCGCCCGCGCGCTGGGACACGACCGGAAAATCGTACGCGCAATGCCGAACACGCCGTCGCTGGTTAATGCCGGGATGACCTCAGTGACGCCAAACGCGCTGGTTACCCCGGAAGACACCGCGGATGTGCTGAATATTTTCCGCTGCTTTGGCGAAGCCGAAGTGATTGCCGAGTCGATGATTCATCCTGTGGTTGGCGTCAGCGGCTCCGCCCCGGCGTATGTCTTCATGTTTATCGAAGCGATGGCTGATGCCGCAGTACTGGGCGGTATGCCGCGCGCACAGGCTTACAAATTTGCCGCTCAGGCGGTCATGGGTTCCGCGAAGATGGTACTGGAAACGGGCGAGCATCCTGGCGTACTGAAAGATATGGTTTGTTCGCCTGGCGGCACGACAATTGAAGCGGTCCGCGTACTGGAAGAGCGAGGATTTCGTGCAGCGGTGATTGAAGCGATGGCGAAGTGTATGGAGAAGTCAGACAAACTCAGTAAATCCTGAGTGAACAACCGGACGTCAGGCCGCCACTTCGGTGCGGTTACGTCCGGCATTCTTTGCTTTGTAGAGCGCCAGATCGGCCGATTTCAACCATTCCCGATAGTGACTGAACTGCGGCGTTAACGGCGCAACGCCCACGCTGATATGTAAAATGACCTGCGGCGCGCAGGCCAGACGTAACCCGCGTAGCCCCTCATGAATCCGTGACATCGCCGCGATGGCGCTCTCGGCTGGCGTACCGCACATAATCACCGCAAATTCATCACCGCCAAAACGCCCGATCACATCGCTCCCGCGCAAGGTGATTCTCAGCTGTTGGGTTAGCGCCAGAATAGCTTCATCGCCAACATCATGACCCCAGGTGTCATTAATACTTTTGAAATGGTCGATATCAATGATCAGCAGCGTGGCCTCCCGATGCTGGCGACGGCAGTGCTCAAATTCGTTGCGCAGTAATATTTCCCAGTGTCGCCGATTGTAAACGCCTGTCATGCCATCACAGGTACTCATCACCTGTAACCGACGCTTATGTTGCGCCAGCCTGGTCGCGGCCTGATAGCTAATCCAGGAGAATAACAGCGGGTAAATCACGATGACCGGCAGCGTCAACACCCCTTCCAGCGGCGCGCTTCTTAAAGCCAGAGAGGTTCCCGTTAACTGCAATGTGACCAGACAGGCAACCACCATCAGGGCCAGTCCGGTAACAAACAGTCGCACACCGCCTGCGCCCATCAGATTCATACAGATGATCATCAACAACGCGGCGGAAGGCAGCGCATTGACGCCCATCAGTCCCATCCACATTCCGGCGAGTACCGCATCCGTTTTTAAATTGGCAAATTCCCGACTCATCGGGTCGACGGCTCTGCTGGCGATTTGCCAGGCCAGATGAGGCCAGACGAACGCCCATCCCACCAGCAACAACCACCAGACGCCGGGGACAGGGTTCGCGACCAGCGCGGCGGCGACAGGGAAAAACATCCCTCCCAGCGCCACTGCGCGCGGCACTCTTACTCGCCGGGCGAATCGCAGTCCAGAGCGTTGATGGTCGTTTTGCTGCGATGAAAGAGCGGTTTCATCGAGATCGACCGCTTGTTTGTAAAAGTTTTCGTCGTTCATTATTTTTTGGGAACATTCTGAAACAATTTTCCCAAATTATAGAGACGGGTCAGGCGGGGAAAGTATGATATTTCGGGTGAGCGTTTTTCTTTGCTCACCCGTAAGCACTAGGTCGGCTAGGCTGCTTTCTTCAGGCAGGCACTCATAAACTTACTGCGGTCGTCACCTTTTAGCGATTGTTCCGTCGCCTGGACGTTGCACTCGCGCATTTTTTGCTGTTGCGGCGTCAGGCTTTTTTCACCAGGAGCTGACTTGCTGTTTTTAAGGCAATCGCTCATGTACGTCTTACGGGCATCTCCTTTCAACGCTTTCGCCGTCGCCTGTTGATTGCAGGTGGTCATGCGCTGCTGCTGCGGGGTTAACGTTTTCTCAGCCGCACCAACGGTCGTTAAAAAGATCAAACCAAACAATAGGGTAACCAGTAATGTTATTTTCATAGCACCATCCTTTTTTGAGTATTCACTCGACTATCTCCCGCGAATAAACGCCGGGAGATTCAGATAAGTCTGGCTGCTAACGATAAAAAAACCACCCGACAGCAAAAGTTATCCTGCCGGGGGTGGATTATTTCAGGCCGAGTGCCGCTTTCATGGTATAGAACAGGTCGGTTTGATCGGTCAGCCCCACCACGTTGGCCGCATGAGGGCCGTAGGCCGCAATACGCAACTGGCTGCCGGTATGCTCCTGCGATTCCTCTTCGGAGTTGCCATAGCTGATCACCATCACGGCGCCATCTTTGGTGTTTAATGCCTGGGTCAAGCCCGGCGCTTTTGTCTCTGGTGCGACGATCTGGCTGGCGTGAGCGTGATCGGCAGTGACGATCACCAGCGTGTTACCTTCTTTTTTCGCAAAGGCCAGCGCGCGCTGCACCGCTTCGTCCAGATCCACCGTCTCGCCGATCTGTCCGCAAGGATTGGCGGCGTGATCCTGTTTATCGATGGAAGCCCCTTCCACCTGCAGGAAGAATCCCTTCTCATTTTTGCTGAGCAACTCAATGGCTTTGTCGGTCATTTGCGCCAGCGTGGGTACGGTCTCATCGCGTTTTGGATTCGGCGTACAGGTTACGGCAGGCTTATCAATATTGCCGTGATAAGACGCTTTTGGGCCTTCCCAGCGCACAGGCATGTTGCCGTCAGAGAACAGTCCCAGCAACGGTTTCTCCTGACTGGCTTCACCGATCGCCGCCAGCGAAGCCGCATCGCCGACCAACTGGTAACCCCGGGCCTCGGCCTGTTCACGCAGCGTTTTGCCCTGCCACTCGCCGGCGGTTGCGGTTTCGGCGAACGTTTTCGCACCGCCGCCCAGCGTGACATCCGCGCGGGCATTCAGCAGTTGTTCGGTGATCGAGCCTTTACCGCCATTTTCCAGCGCATTCGTCGGGCATTTCTCGCTCGTTACGCTCGGGCCATAGCATTTACGAGACGTCACGTGCGCTACCAGCGCGGCTGGAGTGGCATCCTGCAGCTCGGCGGTTGAGACGTTACCCGTCGCCAGCCCCGCCGCTTTCGCCATTTCCAGCAGCGTCGTATGATCTTTTTCGTGAATATCGACGCCCAGCGCGCCATTGTAGGTTTTCACGCCGGTTGTCCATGCGGTTGCTGATGCCGCAGAATCCGTCACGTAATCCGGTTTACCGGTTTTTTTATTCAGCGCATAGTGGGTGTATTGGCCAGTCAGCGGTAAGGCATCAATCCCTTTAAAATAGCCACCCGCGCCTTCAGCATAATTTCGCGCGGCCGTAATTTCCGAATCACCCATACCATCGCCTATCAATAAAATAATATTTTTAGCCGGTTTATCATTCAGTGATTCGCGCAATGCTTGTGTTTGATCGGCCGATAATCGGCGTGCTCCGCCTGGCGTTGTAATATCACCCTGTGCGGCACGATTGTCCAGCACCGCCATTGACGACGTTTCAGAATGACTCACAGGCATATACAACAGTGGTAACAATGCAAGAGCAATAGCGCTTTGTTTCACTTTATTTTCTCCATGTACTTAATACACTTAAAATAAAAAACAAAGCGACTATAGGTCTCTGATATGACAGGTTTATGACAGCATAGAAACGAAATAAACTAGTAACGAGGATGCCTCAACAGCTTTTGTACGTACTGGCGCAGCAACTCCGTATCGTTATCCGGAACGCTGGCATCGGGCTTTACGTCATCAAGTGCGCCCTCTACCTGATGAATCAGCATTTGCTGCTCGTTCTGAGCCATATTGCGCAGCATCGCTGTAACGATAATCTCTAATGCTTCTACCTGAGCAACCAGTTCTTTCGACTCTTCCTCTTTCTGGGCAAGCTTAAGCAACAACTCAGCTATTAGATTTTTCATGACCGCATTTCCTTATCCAAAGAAGGCTGACGGTATCACTATGAATCCATGCTGCCTAGAGTCTGAAAGTAGTATTTTTATAAAAAAGGAAAGACTTTGCGTAAATAATCACAGAATACGGTGAGCGAAACGTTTCTCGCGCAAAAACCGAACGCTAAATTAAAAGCCAGGAATAAAATAGTCACCCCTGGCCATAATCAAAAGTTATGCTAAAAAATGACTAATTTCACTTAAGTCATTTCTTTTTAATCGCTTCACACCCGCTTGCGGATATTTCGCCGCTGACGCAGAACCAGGGCTAACTGACAAATGTTAATCATCACGATAATGGCAGTGGCAATAAATACCCAACGAAATCCTGCCATGGCTGAAACCGTTGCGCCCATCAGCGGGCCAGCGACATTGCCAAGATACATAAACGATTGGTTATAACCAAATATACGCCCGGTTATTTGGTCACTGGAATATTTGACCAGTAGCGTCTGAACCGCGGGTAGCATGGCGCCATCGGCAAAACCGAGCAGAAAACGTAATACCCCGAGCTGGAAAGGCGTCGTCACCCACGACATGGCAAAAAACAACACGACCGCACAAATCAGCGTTGCCATCAGGATCCTTTCGGTGCCGATGCGATCCCCAAGTTTACCCAGCCGGGGCGCGGAGATAAGCGCGGAGACCCCAGGCACCGAGGCAATTAATCCACTCAGAAAAGCAATATTATTACTGTCAGGGGCCATCGACTTAATAAATAGCGCCAGAATCGGGCTGATTGAGCCATTACATAACTGAATCACCAGCGTGGTGAAAAACAGGCTGATCACCAGCGCCGGATAAGGTAGCGACGCAAATACGGCTTTCCCGCTCAATCGTTCGCTCTTTTTCAGCGTCGGGCGCACGCCTTCTTTAATCAAAAAGAGCGTGACCATAAAGCTGACGATCAGCAGCATTGCAGTGATAAAAAAGACCGGGCGTAAGCCCACATGATCGGCAATAAAACCGCCCATCAGCGGGCCACCAATCACACCGCTGATTTGCGCGGTCGCCAGCGTACTGAGTGCCCATCCACTACGTTCACGGGGCACCTGAGACGCCACCAGCGCCATCGCATTAGGAATATAGCCGGACGTTAACCCCATGATGCCGCGCAGCAGGAAAAGCTGCCAGACGTTGGTAGCAAAAGCCTGCAGCAGTATCGCAATCGCCATGCCGAGCGAGGCGCGTAGCAACATCAGCTTGCGACCTTTACGGTCTGCCAGGCTACCCCAGAGCGGAGAAACAATCGCGGAAATTAAGAATGTGACACTGAATGTCAGACCGGACCACATTGAGAGCGCTTCGTGGGAGTTCACCCCAAGCTGCGAAATATAGAGTGGCAAAAACGGCAGGATTTGACTGATTGCCAGACCGGTAAAAAAGCAGCCGAACCAGACGGAAATGAGATTAACTTTCCAGGATTCCATAAACGCTCATCGTGATAAATAGCAGAAAACGCCGGCTAGTTTAGCAATCTCCACGTCTGTCAGGGGATCCGCAGGTGCGGTGGCGCGCAATTTGCTATTTTATCTTCCCGTTCACCACATTTGTGACATACATCACATTAAAACCCAACAAGCCACAGGGCTTTATGCTTAGCGACAAAGGCCAATTCCCCGTATTCCCAGGTGAAAATGGTTGGCGTGAGCGGCGTTGTAGTCCGGCCCCAGGCCGTTGCCATAATATTGACAGCTCGCGCTGAGCAGCGCCCGCAGCCACGTTGCGCTTTCTTCCTGCTTCCAGCCGCGCAGAACGGTAACGTGTCGCCCGTCGGCGAGAATAAAGCCGCTGATATCCAGGGCCTCTGCGCTCGCATGTTCGCTACGGCGTGCATCAGGGCGATGGTAAATGTTGCGGCAGGCATAGCTGCCGAGATGCTCGATCCGGGTCAGCCGGCTTTCCATCATACGTTCCGTTAAGGGTGCAGCCTGCTGAGCGACATACAGCGCGGAACGCAGTGCTAACGGACAGGAGGCAAGGAAGCTGCTGCTCAGTTTGACTGCACCAAAATCCCGCACCCGTACTACGTCGGTTAAGGGACATTCGCCAGCGCTGTCGGCTACGGACTGCGACGTGATCAGCTTCTGCTCGTTTGCCTGTTGCAACAGCGTCTGACAGCGCGCTGGCGTCAGACGTTTAAGCTTAAATTGGGTAAGCCAGTTTGGCGGATCGGATAACTCAAGCGGGGCGAGCGGGTCATAATAAGACGGCAGATAGCGATATCCCACGCCACACGCCACGCTCAGAATCATCATCGTCAGCCAGACTTTTCCTCTCACGCATCCTCCCGTGTAATTCTCCCTAACATTATGGCAGAAGCCCGCGAATCCCTCGTTTTGTCGTGGTAATGTATACGCTTTGCGTTCGAAGGAATGGGTTTAAGATGGCAAAGTTGCGGGTAGGAATCGTATTTGGTGGTAAATCAGCGGAACATGAAGTGTCATTGCAATCGGCAAAAAATATTGTCGATGCCATCGACAAGACCCGCTTTGAGGTCGTGCTGTTAGGCATTGATAAGCAAGGACAATGGCACGTCAGCGATGCCAGCAATTATCTGCTCAATGCCAACGATCCTGCGCATATTGCGCTGCGTCCTTCTGCGACCAGCCTTGCGCAGGTTCCGGGCAGACACGAGCAACAGTTGATTGATGCGCAAAATGGTCAGCCGCTGCCGACCGTAGACGTGATTTTCCCGATTGTGCACGGCACGCTGGGTGAAGATGGCTCACTGCAGGGAATGCTGCGCGTGGCGAATCTGCCCTTCGTGGGTTCCGACGTGTTGGGTTCAGCCGCGTGTATGGATAAAGACGTCACCAAACGCTTGTTGCGTGATGCCGGACTGACTATCGCGCCGTTTATTACGCTGACGCGAGCCAACCGCAACACGATAAGCTTTGCCGAGGTAGAAGCCCGTCTTGGCCTGCCGCTGTTCGTTAAGCCCGCCAATCAGGGATCGTCTGTCGGCGTTAGCAAAGTCACCAGCGAAGCGCAGTACGCGCAGGCGGTCGCCCTCGCCTTCGAATTCGATCACAAAGTGGTGGTGGAGCAAGGGATCAAGGGGCGCGAGATCGAGTGCGCGGTGTTGGGTAACGATCATCCGCAGGCCAGTACCTGTGGCGAGATCGTGCTCAACAGTGATTTCTATGCCTACGACACCAAATACATTGATGATAACGGCGCGAAAGTGGTGGTTCCTGCGGCGATTGATCCGCACATCAACGACAAAATCCGCGAGATCGCCATTCAGGCGTATCAGGCGCTGGGCTGCGCTGGCATGGCACGCGTCGATGTCTTTTTAACCGCCGACAATGAGGTGGTGATCAATGAGATCAACACCCTGCCAGGCTTTACCAACATCAGCATGTATCCGAAACTCTGGCAGGCCAGTGGCTTAGGTTACACCGACTTGATCACCCGCTTGATCGAACTGGCGCTGGAACGCCATGCTGCAGATAACGCGCTGAAAACGACAATGTAATCTGCACTCCCCGATAAGCCTGACTGCGGTTTGTTGTCAGGCTTACGCCGCGTCATCCTCCACACGACGACGAATAATCAATCCTGCCAGCCAGAAACTGACGATCCAGGTCACCAGCCCCACGGCATAGGTTTGCCAGCCCCTGGCTTCAAACCCCAATAGCCCGACAACGCCGTTCAGAATGAAAATCAGGCCGATAGCAAAGGCGTAGTAGTGCCAGTCACGGCGAATTTTTAAAGGCAGGTTCATGGAAACTCCGCAGCGAAAAAAACGTATCGTCGCATATTACGGGAAACCGGTCTGTGTCGTGTGCGGAATTTCTTAAATGTTGCCAAATTTAATTTAAGGTAACCAATTTGTGACAACTGACAAAAATCTGCAATCCAGGATTCATCCCAGACTGAAATTACCATCATTCTGATATTGACAAACGCGATGACCTGTCACACTCACGGTAAGTTACTGGCATGGTGTCAGAGATGCAGAATTACTCGCGGAGGTCATTTATGGCTGATTTCACTCTCTCAAAATCCTTGTTTAACGGGAAACATCGAGAAACCGCCTCTACGCCAGGCAATATCGCTTATGCCGTGTTTGTTCTGTTCTGTTTTTGGGCCGGGGCGCAGATCCTGAACCTGCTGGTTCACGCGCCTGGCGTATATGAACATCTGATGCAAGTGCAAGAGACAGGACGCCCGCGCGTAGAGATTGGGCTGGGCGTCGGCACCATCTTTGGTCTGGTGCCGTTTCTGGTCGGCAGTCTGATTTTCGGCGTCATCGCCGCCATTCTGCGCTGGCGCTACCGCCGCCAGTAATGGCCAGGCGGTTATTGCCCCATGCACTTCGCACGACGATCGTCGACCCGTTTTGCAAACCATGCCGTGGTGAGATTACGGGTGATTTTCGGGCTTTCCAGTTGAATACCGGGCAGCATTTCACGCGGTAATCTCTTCCCTGTCTTTGCTTCAGCAAGCGTAAACACCTTTTTGTAAAGCGCCGTTTCTTCAAACGCCAGACTGTCGCCTTTCTCCAGCTGGCGACGGATCGCGCTTTCGCTGAGATCCAGTTTTCCCGCCAGTTTACGCACCGCCAGCTCCGTTTTACCGGCGTCTTTACTGCCGTAGGCGATCAGGTCGCCATCCAGCGCCAGTTTGACGCCGCTGGCTTTACTGACTGCGTTCTGAAACGCGGCGTTTCGACTGGCATACCATCCGGCGTTGAAGTCGGCAAAGCGGAAAATCGGCGCGCTGTAGTTGGCCGGGTAATTGAGCAAATGGTAGGTTCCGAACCAGAGTCCACCGCGACGGCTGAACACTTCCTGGCGCACCGTTCCCTCCATCTTCCACGGATATCCTTTGCTGTGCTGCTCGGCAAACGCAATGCTGACCTGCATCGGACCACCGGTATGGACCGGATTCAGCGAACCGAACAGCGTCTGCCCCATCGGCACCATATTAATAAAGTCATCGAAAATGGCGCTGAGCTGTTTTTCCGTTTTTACTGTGTCCAGACGCTCGCTATAGCTTTTCCCGTTCGGGGAGGTGATTTTCAGCGCGGTATGCACCAGGAAAACCGGAATATGCATCCGTTCGGCGCGCCGGTCTATCTCCTTCCAGGCAATGTTGTTCAATCCCGGAACGGCGGGATCGGCCTGATAGTTGGACTCCTGCTGCGCGACCGCCAGCACCGAACAGATATTTTCCACCGTCGGTGCCAGCTTCTGGCTTTCAAAGGTTTTGGCGATATCCTGCGCCCAGGCGTCCCGATCCTTCACGCTGGCCGGCATTTTCTGGCGCACCACGCTCGCGACATCGACCGGTTTCTCGCCTTTTTTGAGCGGTTGCGAAGGCTGACTGCTACATCCCGCCAGCACCAGTCCGGCCAGCAATGACAAAGGGTAAAGACGAGACACCGCCGACATAACGTTTCCTTTTGTTAACCAAGTGTGTGGGTGACAGCCTGAATATCCCGCTCGTCCAGTTCACGCTCAAAACTGCGCAGACGTTTATAGATAGACATCAGTTCAACCAGCGTTGTCCAAGAGTTGATCAGGTACTGGAACGCGCCCCGCACCTGGCTAAAGACGTTGGTAATTTGCGTCATCAGACCCAGGGTAATCGTACCGGCAACAATCGACGGAAACAGCAGGAACAACCCGAAAACGTTGTCCACCTGCAGGTAGAGAATGCGCGCGATATTAAAATACATGTAGTGGAAATAGAGACGGAAATAGTTCTGGCGAACCGCACTGAACAGCTCACGAACCGTCGGCGGCGTGGCGCGGTTGGCATCATCTTCCCCGTATACCAGCTCTTTACGATAAGCCGCTTCCACCCGCTGATTTTTAAATTCCAGTCCCGGGAGCTTGATCCCGACTACCGCCAGCATACCGGTGCCCATCAGTGACCAGACGATCGCCGCAATCACCAGGCCATAAGGCACATGGCCGACTATCGGCAGTTCGGGCACGTGCGGAGAAAGCGCAACCAGCACCGGCAGGAAGGCGATTAGCGTCATGATAGCGTTAATAAAGCTCACGCCCATGCTTTCCAGCGTTGAGGCAAAACGCATGGTGTCTTCCTGCACACGCTGCGCGGCCCCCTCGATATGGCGCAAATGCTGCCACTGCGCCATGTAATATTCGTTCATCGCCGTACGCCAGCGGAACACATAGTGGCTGACAAAAAAGTTGTTCAGCACGCTAATCACCACGGCAATCAGCGCGATACCAAGAAAGATCCCCAGTTCGTTATAGAACTGGCTCATGGTGACCTTATGTGGTGCGCTGAGGGCGGTCTGGATCAGATCGTAAAATGGCGCATACCAGGCGTTGACGGCCACCCCGACTTCAACGAGAAACCAGGTGACGAAGATAATCAGCGAGGTGCCAAGAATTGACCAGTACTGCCAGCGATGCGGACTGTAGAGAAACCAGAACAGCGCAAACAGCCCGACGCAGAGCACGTAGTAGGCATAAAAAATCAGGTAGCTCGGCGACCAGAAACGGGCGGCGCTGATAGGCACGGCGCCCGTTGCGCCAGTCATCCGCGCAACCCAGTCCCCACCACCGGCTTGCCAGAAAATAACCGCGACTATTGCCCAAATAAAAGCCGAAAGGAAAAAAGGACCCGGCTTTGGGAAAAAAGACTTAAACATGATGCTCTCCTGCTAACTTCTTATCGTTATGACAACTGCTGTGCTTCTGCCGCTGCGCGGACTAAAAATAAACGATCACAACAGGCGAAACCGCCCATTGTGACCAACATGGCGACGCTTAGTTCGTTTTCCAGTCCTGAAGAATTGTTTCGACGGGTTTCACACGTACCGGATTGCCCGGCACGATCAGATTGCGCCAGACATCATTATGGTGCGCAATCAGCGTCTGGGCAGGTGCAGCCGCGCGATGTGCGGTGGTGTGGGCATCTTCCGCAACCGTAATGCGATAACTCCGGCTGGCACCGTTTCTGATGGTGGTATCGACACAATAGTCCGTCGCACAGCCGCAGATGACAAAGTGTGAAATCGCCTGCTCGCGGAGCAACTGTTCGAGCGCCGTTTTGTAAAAAGCATCACAGGCGGTTTTCGTAACATATTTGGCGTTCACGGGTGTCTCCAGTTCAGGCAGCAGCGCAAACCCCGCGCTCCCCTCCTCCAGGCCACCCGCCTCGGTGTGTTGAATAAAAATCGTGAGATCGGCTGCCCGCGTCAATTGATTGATACGTTCCACACACGCATCCCGATTAATACGCGGCGTGGCAAACACGCCGATTTGCATATCAACAACCATCACAACCCGTTTTTCAGACATCGTCAGCCCCATCCAAGAGTGGTAATGAAAGATTATTGCACGCCCCGGATCACAAAAGCGGACTTTCTTTCGCGGCAAAAACGCTACGTTTACGCGTCGTTACGTTTTTCTCACTATCCTTGCTCTAATTAGCGCTTTGCAACAGGCGGTACAGTAGTATAAATACGCTTAGTTTTTTACTCTCATTCATGGACACCACCGTTGAAACGTAGTCTGCTTTTTTCTGCCGCGCTGTGTGCGGCGTCATTGACCTCAGTCCAGGCGGCTCAGCCTGTTGCCGAACCGGTTTTTGCGTCTGATATTGTCGAACGTTACGCCGAACATATTTTTTATGGCAGCGGCGCGACGGGGATGGCACTCGTCGTGATCGACGGAAACCAGCGTGTTTTTCGCAGCTTCGGTGAAACCCGTCCGGGCAATAACGTTCGTCCGCAGCTGGATTCGGTGATTCGCATTGCGTCACTCACCAAACTGATGACCAGTGAAATGCTGGTCAAACTGCTCGATCAGGGCACCGTAAAACTGAACGATCCGCTGAGCAAATATGCCCCCGTCGGCGCGCGCGTACCGTCGTATGAGGGAAAACCGATCACGCTGGTCAACCTGGCGACGCACACCAGCGCACTGCCCCGTGAACAACCCGGCGGCGCGGCAAAGCGCCCGGTATTTGTCTGGCCGACGCGTGAACAGCGCTGGAGCTATCTCTCCACGGCGACGTTAAAAGCCGCTCCGGGTTCACAGGCGGCCTATTCCAATCTGGCGTTCGACCTGCTGGCGGATGCGCTGGCAAACGCCTCCGGCAAACCCTATGCCCAGCTTTTTGAAGAGAAAATCACCCGCCCGCTGGGCATGAAAGACACGACCTATACTCCCTCTCCCGATCAGTGCAAACGTCTGATGGTCGCGGAGAAAGGGGCCAGTCCGTGTAATAACACGCTGGCAGCCATCGGCAGCGGCGGGGTTTATTCAACGCCGGGGGATATGATGCGCTGGATGCAGCAGTATCTTTCCTCTGATTTTTACCAGCGCAGTAATCAGGCCGACAGAATGCAAACGTTGATTTATCAGCGCGCGCAGTTAACGCGGGTAACCGGTATGGATGTCCCCGGCAAGGCCGATGCGTTGGGCTTAGGATGGGTCTATATGGCGCCGAAGAATGGACGCCCGGGCATTATTCAAAAGACCGGCGGTGGCGGAGGGTTCATTACCTATATGGCAATGATTCCGCAAAAAAATGTGGGTGCGTTTGTCGTTGTCACTCGCTCTCCGCTCACCCGCTTCACAAGCATGAGCGACGGTATTAACGAACTGGTGGTTGAACTGAGCGAAAATACACCGCGCGAGGTTCCTGCGTCTTAATTAATAATCAGAAGGCAAACGGTTTATTCCCACCAGTTTGCCTTTATTCATTTCGATGTAGCCGCCTTTTCGTAACGCCGCAAGGACCTCTGCTACCACGGAACGCGAAATTTGCGTGCGCTGATGAATATAACTCATCACCCCAATTTTTGAGCGTAAACCTTCATCCCACTCAATCATCGAGAAAAGGGTGGTTCGGATCTGTTCGTAGGAATTATTACCAATTAACTGGCGATCGCGCTGCTGCAGGATACGGTTCTGCCAGGTCAGCCAGTAAAACGCCTCACGCCATAGCTGATATTATTCAATAATATCAATAGCTTGTGAAGACTGCAGGTGATAGCCTGAACATACTCCCTCGCTGATGAGATCATAATGAGCATCATTTTTCATCACCCCATTGCTCAATCCCATAATGAAAGGGGCCTGGGCGATACCCACAAGAATATGTTCATTACGTCTTAATGAGATAATCCCCTCCAGAATCACTACCGTCGTGTCGGGATTCTTTTCAGTGGAATAAAGAAGATGTTTTGCATGGACATATTCAAAACGTGTCCCAAATTTTGACAACGACTTATCAAGCTGAGCAAATTCTTTTAACGGTTTATTCAGAGATAACATCTGCGCGTTCCTTGCAGTAATGCCCGCCAAATTCTTGACGGGCATTTTTTAGATTAACGACGCGATATCCATTTCCGTAAGGGAAGGATTACCAGGTATATTTAACGCCTGCGTTAGCCGACCAGTCCTGATCAACATCGCCGCCGCCAAGGTAGTTCGCATCGGTATACGCGCTGAAGTTCTTGGTAAAGCTGAACTGCGTACCCAGCCCAACGCGAACCGCTGAACCTTTGGTGCCATTGTCGATTGAATCGCCGTTGACATCCGCATGGTTGCCCTGATCGTCATACACGTACGCCAGTTTGAAGTAAGGCGTCAGAGCCTGATCCTGGCTATAGGTGAAGGTATAGCCCGTATCTACACCCAGTTCATAACGCATGCTGTCGTAAGACTGACCATCAAGATGCATGTCGTTGCTCAAACGATAGTCGTCACCAGACTGGAACAGACCTGACACGCTGCCATACGGCGTAACATAACCCGCGTCACCCACTTTCCAGTCGTAGCCCACTTTCAAACCGAAGCCCCAGGCATCTGTTGACGTGTTGCCATCGACATACTGACCGTCACTCATATTGGCAGACAGATCGTTGTTGAAGTGAGAGTAGCTCAGGTTGCCATCCACAAAGACGTCATTGGCAAATCGGGCAGAGGAGTACAGGTAAGCAGACTGACTATCCTGATCTACCTGGCCGGTATGGTCGCTCATGTCGCCTTTAGCGAAACCGGCTGCCGCACCAACAATCCATTTAGCGTTGTTACCATCAACTTTAGTATCCACACCCACCATGATGCCGTTGACATCCTGGTCGTAATTGATGGTGCCATTGTCGCCGCTGAAACCGCCGCCGAAGTAGCTTACCCATGCGCCGCCGTTATCCGCCAGACCGTGGCGAGAGTTGGTCAGACGTGTTCCAACGGTATCCTGCTCCAGGTTCCAGGTATTGGTGTTCGCAGACGGGATGCTCAGCGCCATATTGGCATAGTCAGTCAGCTCCATCTGTTGCATAACAACCGTATTACCCTGCTGCTGAGCCTGGTACGTGTACGCCCCCAGGTCTGCTTTATTGGCCGCAGAGAAAGTCGCGGTGCTGTTCTTATCGTTAACGTAGATCAGCTCTTTGCCTTTGTAATCGGCAATGGAGCCTGCACCCGTGGCGTTATCGATACGCACTTTGTAGTTACCGGTTGCCGCCGCAATGCCGTCGCCCGCGTTATCCACTTCAGACAGATCAGCGGTGTAAGCATCACCGTTACCATTAATCGTCAGGTGACCATCGGAATTCATGCCGATAACACCGTAACCATAGTTTGACTTGCTGGTGTCTGCAGTGCGATCGTTGACCAGATCAGCGTTCAGAACGTAGTTGTTGCTGTGAATGTCAAATACACCGGCATGCACATTGCCACCCGCATCGGTGGTGCTGGTCAGATTCAGGGTATCCGTCTGCAGCGCATAGTCCGCGCTGTTACCGACATCCAGAACACCGTCGTTTGTGACCTTAATGGTGTTGGCATACAGCGCAGCATCACCCACGCTCCAGCCTGAAGCCACATCATCAGCAATAGTCACGGTACTGTTGTCAACCGTCAGGGTATCTGTCGCGACATGACCATCTTCGTTAATGTTCAGCGCTGCGCCACCGGTCAGGCCAATGGTGTCAGAAACCAGCGATGAATCGCCGACGTTCACCACAGAACCGCTGTTGATGCTCAGCGTATCAATCAGAGAGGTTTTGGTGGTATCCCACTGTGAACCATTCTTCAGCGTGACGTTGAACAGACCGCTTTGATAAACCTCTTTCCCCACAACATGACCATTTTCGTCATAGGCGGTGTCGCCGTTATCAATGCCATACGTTGAGGTCGGCCACAGGCTGTTAGACGCGATATCAATCAGCGTAGCAGTCGCGTCAGTACCCGCAGCAACGCTGTCATACACACCGTCGCCATCGGTATCGACCTGGTGGACGGACATCGCCGCACCCACCCATTTACTACCGTTATCTAATGTCAGATCCAGACGATCGGTGCCATCCCAGCCGTTGGTATCCACATTTGCATCGGTATCACGATAGCTATCAGCGCCGTTCGGGAAGAAGTTTTCGTCAAAGTTGCTGGAGAAAACCACATCGCCCATCAGCGTAGAATTACTGAAAGTTGCGGTGGTCTGCATCGCATTGTCTGCCGCCGGATTTGCAATCACAGCTAATGCAATATCATCTGCGGTGTTTGTACCGCTGTAATCGCTGGCGTTACCGTTATTGCCGAACCAACCCGTGGTGCCTTCGTCAGACAATGAGCCTGAGGTCACGGTAGAGTCCTTCACCGTAATGGTGTTATTGAACACTTCATTGCTGTTTACGCCAGTGCTGACGGTATTATCGTCAACATCCTGCCATTCATAACCCTGAGTCAGGGTAATACCGGCAACATGGGAGTTGTTGCTGATAGCCAGGTCAACTTCCTGATCCAGGGTGATCGCGGTGCCCAGGTTGTAGACATCAACAACATGCGTATCTGCAGTGCCGTCGGTATGGGTGCCGTTGTAAGTATAATGTTCGTAGTTGTCGTCGATAGTTGAGTTATCAACGGTCAGCGCCAGACGATCATAAACATAGCCGGTCGCATCACGTCCGGCACAATCCTCCGTCATGCACTGTGAGGTAATCATTCCGTGAACAGTACTGTTTTTAATCGTCAGGCTGTTACTGTTGGTGTTGGTCGTCAGACCATCATCCAGATAGTACGTTGAAATCACACCGTTAACGGTCGCGTTATTGATGACCGGATAGATGTCTCCGTTATACACGCTATCGGTGCCGTAGTTATTCCAGCCGACATAGCCATCGTAGTACACACCATCCGCATAAGTCGCGTCGTTAAGGTGTTCAAAGGTGGTGTACGTCTTGCCAGAAATATCAGTTGAAGCATTCGCCTGAGAAGTGATTGCCAAAGTGCAGGCTAATGCTAATTGTGAGACTACAAGTTTCTTTTTCCAGGAGTGCATTTGTCATCCCTCCTCAGGGACGTAATAGTGTTGATCCATCAATATCAATGCATAGAAAACATTATGTTTCGCGAAGAAGATTATGCGGTGTCCACAATGAAAGGTTCAATTATTCTTTATCCGTAGTCCGAAAACGGACAATAACAAAAACCAGGAAAACACTCAGTTGAAAAATAAAAAAATTACTTATAAATCAATGCAATAAAAAGGAAAAAGACAAGGATACATATAATAAATCAATACTTAATGCAGCGAGCATTGATAATAACGAACAAATAAAAAACCAGCCAACCTAAATAAATAAAAACTCAAATAAATAGATATTCAAAATAACCAAACGAATAACAATCACACTTTCAAATATGAATTTTTAGCTATTCATATTAAAAAATTGCCATGCGATTTCTTTTATTTATTAATAAAACAAAACAATAAGGCCCATTTTCGTAAAACACTCGTCCGCGGCTTCAGGTATACTATGGCCTTCACTTTCACAAGCATCAGGCATCCCATGACAGACTTAATCCATCGCCCTCGCCGTCTGCGCAAATCTGCAGCGCTACGTGCCATGTTTGAAGAGACAACACTCAGCTTGAACGATCTGGTGTTGCCGATCTTTGTTGAAGAAGAACTCGACGACTACAAAGCGATTGAGGCCATGCCCGGCGTCATGCGCATCCCGGAAAAACACCTGGCGCGCGAGATTGAGCGTATTGCCAACGCCGGTATTCGTTCCGTCATGACCTTTGGCATCTCACACCATACCGATGACACCGGTAGCGATGCCTGGAAGGAAGACGGTCTGGTGGCGCGGATGTCGCGTATCTGCAAGCAGACCGTACCAGAAATGATCGTGATGTCAGACACCTGCTTCTGCGAATATACCTCCCACGGCCACTGCGGCGTGCTGTGTGAACACGGCGTCGATAACGACGCCACGCTGGCAAACCTGGGTAAACAGGCGGTTGTCGCGGCCGCCGCAGGCGCAGATTTCATCGCCCCTTCCGCGGCGATGGATGGTCAGGTGCAGGCGATTCGCCAGGCGCTGGATGCCGCAGGCTTTACCGACACCGCCATCATGTCCTACTCCACCAAATTTGCCTCGTCGTTCTATGGTCCGTTCCGCGAAGCGGCGGGCACGGCGCTGAAAGGCGATCGCAAAACCTACCAGATGAACCCGATGAACCGCCGTGAAGCGATTCGCGAATCGTTGCTTGATGAAGCACAGGGCGCGGACTGCCTGATGGTGAAGCCGGCGGGAGCCTATCTTGACGTACTGCGTGACATTCGTGAGCGCACAGAGCTGCCGCTCGGCGCGTATCAGGTCAGCGGCGAATACGCGATGATCAAATTTGCCGCTATGGCAGGCGCCATTGATGAAGAAAAAGTGGTACTCGAAAGCTTAGGCGCTATCAAACGCGCAGGCGCGGATCTGATCTTCAGCTACTTCGCACTGGATCTGGCAGAGAAAAAAATCCTGCGTTAAGTTTTCCCTGAACATGCCGGGTGGCCTCGCCATCCGGCCTTTCCCCAAAACGTCACCCAAACGTCATACCAGCGACACTTACCGCTTCTACTGTCAGCACAGGAAGAAGGAGGTGTTGTGATGTTCAGTCTCGATAACGTACTCAGCGACCTTTGGCCCGAGGCGAGAACCACGCCCTGGCAGAAAAAGGTGTTACAACGCGTATTGTATGAAAAAGAGTTCCAGCTGTTTGCCGCCCGCCATTGCCATCTGAAAGGCGTGGATATGGTGGAACAAGTCCTGGAACATCTCCAAATACGTTGTGAAATCCCCGAGCACCACATTGAAAACATCCCCGAAAATGGCCCTCTGATCATTATTGCCAACCACCCTACCGGGGCGCTGGATGGACTGGCGCTCATCTATGCCCTCTCCCGCGTACGGCGCGACATCAAAGTGGTGACTAACCGGCTGCTCTCCCATCTGGAACCTTTGAGTTCGTTGTTTATCCCGGTCGATAATATTCAGGGACGCACGCCCAAATCGTCGTTACAGCAAATGGATAGCCATCTGCAGACCGGCGGCGCGCTGGTTTTCTTCCCGGCAGGGGAAGTTTCGCGTCTCACGCTAAAGGGAATCGCTGAACGCCGCTGGCACTCCGGGTTTATCCGCATGGCAGAAAAGTACCGGACGCCGCTACTGCCGGTACATATTCAGGCCTATAACAGTCCGCTGTTCTATGCCAGCGGACTGGTTTCTTCCCGCGCCACGCTGCTGCTGTTAATGCAGCAAATGTTTCGCCGCCGTGGCAGCACGCTACCCGTACGTATAGGCCAGCAAATTGCCTGGACGCAATGGTCTACCAGCAAAAGCAGCGTGCGCGAGCAGGCGGAAAAGTGCCGGGAGCACGTGATTGCGCTGGGCAAAGGCCGACCAGGTCTCTTTCGTACCGAATCGACAATCGCCCCGCCGGAAAACAGAGCGCGACTGAAACGCGAGCTGGCACAGGCGGAATGTCTGGGAATAACCGCCGACGGTAAGCACATTTATCTCTGGCAGCGCAACGGGCAAGAGGAAGCGACGGTCCTGCGCGAGCTGGGACGACTGCGTGAAATCGCCTTTCGCGCTGTGGGTGAAGGGAGCGGCAAGCGCAGAGATATCGATCGCTACGATGATGACTATCTGCATCTGATCTTATGGGACGAGGAGGATCTTGAGATCGTCGGCGCTTACCGGTTTATCCCCTGCGCACAACAACTGGAAAAGCAGGGGCTGGATGGACTCTACAGTCACAGTCTGTTTGATTACGATGAGCAGATGGCGGACATCATGAAACACGGTATTGAACTGGGACGTAGCTTTATTCAGCCGCGCTACTGGGGACGTCGCGGGCTGGATTATCTCTGGTCAGGAATCGGCGCATACCTGGCGCGTTACCCGCAGTATCGTTACCTGTTCGGACCCGTGTCTATCTCCGGAGGATTACCGCCGGATGCGCGCGATCTGCTGGTTGCCTTCTATCGTCTGTGGTTCCCGCCCACGCATCCGCTGGCCGTCTCACGCCAGCCGTATCCCGCTTCGCTACCGGATGTGCTGGCGCAGTTTACCGGTAGCGACTACGCCGACGATCTGACGCGGCTGAAGTCGCTGCTGGGAAATCTGGGCTGCGGTATTCCCCCACTCTATAAGCAATACTCAGAGCTCTGCGAACCCGGCGGCGTACAGTTCATCGATTTCGGCAGCGATCCGGATTTTAACCACTGCGTAGATGGCCTGGTATTGGTGGATTTGACCCGTCTGAAGGCCAACCGTTATCAGCGCTATATTGAGGCACATTTATCACGCCATTGCCCGGTGACGTGACGCGTACCGGGCCGACAATGACATACCGGCCCGAGGCGGAAATTACGGCGCTCGATAAAACGGTTTATCCCCTAAAATCGTGGCCCGGTGCATAATACGCCGCTGCGGCAGGTAATCGGCGTTCGCATAATGCTGCGTCACACGATTATCCCAAATCGCCACATCATTCGGCTGCCAGCGCCAGCGCACCTGGAATTCCGGTTTCGTAATATGCGCAAACAGAAAGCCAAGCAGCGCCTCACTCTCTTTCTCCGTGACGTCAACAATGCGCGTAGTGAAGCCTTCATTCACAAACAGCGCCTGTTTACCACTGATCGGATGGGTTCTTACCACCGGGTGCACCAGCGGCGGATGCTTTGCCACCGCTTCACGCCAGCGCTGATGCTCTTCCTCTGTTTTGCGGTATTTGTATTCCTGGAAGGACTTGCGGAAGTCATGCTCCGCCCGCAAACCGCTCAGCAACTGACGAAACGGCTCCGACAACGCCTCATACGCCGCAATGCCGCTGGTCCACAGCGTGTCGCCCCCGGTTGACGGCAACGCTTTTGCCGCCAGAATCGCCCCGGCAGGCGGTGTCTCAATAAACGTCACGTCGGTGTGCCAGTTGTCATTATCCGGCGGATTATCATTGTGGGTATCCAGCACGATAATCTCCTCGACGCCCTCCGCATGCGGATAGACCGGATGGATATGCAGATCGCCAAAGCGCTGGGCCAACGCCCGTTGCTGTTGTGGCGTAATGGCCTGTTCGCGCAGGAACACCACCTGATGGCGCAGTACCGCGTGATAAAGCTGCTCAAACTGATTGTCGCTCAGCGGGCGAGTCAAATCCGCCCCGGCGATCTGTGCGCCGATGTACGGCCCCAGCGGGGTAATGCTCAGACGTTCACTCATTGGATTCTCCATGCCAGGGCGTCAGACGGCGCTGAAGCGCACGCAGACCCAGTTCTAAAATAAAGGCGATAATCGCAATCACCGCGATCCCCGCCAGTACCACGTCGGTCGCCAGAAACTCACCGGCCGACTGCACCATAAACCCTAACCCCCGCGTTGCCGCAATCAGCTCCGCCGCCACTAGCGTCGACCAGCCCACGCCAAGTCCGATGCGTAATCCGGTGAGGATCTCCGGCAGCGCGCCTGGCAGGATCACCAGCCACAGTACCTGCGCCCGGCTCGCGCCCAGCGATCGGGCGGCGCGGATCCGTACCTGCTGCGCGCTCTTCACGCCCGCCAGCGCCGACATGGCGACCGGGGCAAAAATTGCCAAGTAGATCAACAGGATCTTGGACGTTTCGCCAATCCCGAACCAGATAACCATTAATGGCAGATAAGCCAGCGGCGGCACCGGACGATAAAGCTCGATGATCGGATCGAGAATGCCGCGTAGCGTCGGACTGAGCCCCATCGCAATCCCGACCGGAATACCGAACGCCACCGCAGCCAGCAGCGCCAGCACGATGCGGGTCAGGCTCGCGGCCAGATGCTGCCACAGCGTGGCATCCATAAATCCTTGCGGACCAGCGATGGTGATAAGCTTTTGCATCACCTGGTCCGGCGGCGGCAAAAACAACGGGCTTATCAGCTGCAGCGCGGCAACCGTCCACCACACCGCCAGAATCAGCGTTAGCGTCGCCAGGCTCAGCGTAATCTGGCGCGAGAACGGCCAGCGCCATCTCAGTGGCCGTTGGCGCGGTTTGTCGTTGATCACCACACTCATGAGAAGGCCTCCCGTTGTTCAAAGACGCGGCTTAAGACATATTCGCGGGTCGCGATAAACTGCGGATCGGACTTAATGCTGCGGCTCGCTTCGCCTGCCACAAAGCGCCGGGCAAAGGTCAACGGCAGACGCTCCAGCACCCGGCCAGGTCCTGGTGACAACAGCACCAGTTCGGTCGCCATAAACACTGCTTCTTCAATATCATGCGTTATCAGCAGCACCTGCTTGCCGGTCTCATGCCAGAGTTTCAGCAGCAGGGTTTGCATCTGTTCACGAGTAAAGGCGTCCAGCGCGCCAAAGGGTTCATCCAGCAGCAACAGCCGTGGGTTCGCCGCCAGCGCGCGGGCAATGCCAACGCGCTGGCGCTGACCGCCGGAAAGCTGCCAGATGAAGCGTTTTCCCGCGCCTTCCAGCCCCACTTTTTTCAACATATCCTGAGCGATGCTGACACGCTGCGCTTTCCCGATGCCCGCCAGTTGCAGACCCAACGCGACGTTATCCTGCACGTTGCGCCACGGCAGCAGCCCTTCGTGCTGAAACACCACGCCGCGCTCTGCCCCCGGCCCGTCAACGCGTTTTCCCGCCAGCTGAATGCTGCCGTGTTGATACGGTACAAATCCGGCAATCAGGTTCAGCAGCGTTGTTTTGCCACATCCCGAAGGCCCCAGCACCACCAGCAGTTCACCGCTGTCGAGCGTCAGATTGATATCTTCCAGCGCCGGTTTACCACCGTAATCGGCGTACAGATGAGAAAGTTGCAGCATCAGCGCCTCCTTTATTGCACGAAGCGGTCGGTGACGTACTGGCTGTAATCGCTTGCCACCGCAGGCACCTTGCCCTGCTCTTTCAGAAACTGCGCGGTGTCGATAATCGCTTTGTTCACCGGTCCGGTTAGCTCAGCCGTCTGCTGCTGGGGAGTGAGATAGGTATTGCCTTTTACCAGTCCCGGCACATCGGCTTCCGGAACGCCGCTCAGACGCGACAGCTTGCTGATGTTCTCCGGTTGCTTCAGCCATTCGTCGGGATTGGCGATATAGGACTGCTGCGCGTCGATGGCGCTTTTCGCGAAGGCTTTCACTACCTCCGGATGCTTCTCGGCAAAGTCTTTGCGCACGACCCACACATCCAGCGTCGGTGCGCCCCACTCACCGACTTTTTCCGAGTCGGTCAGCACCTTGCCGTCTTTTTCCAGCGCGTTAACGGCAGGTGCCCAGACGTAGGCACCATCAATATCTCCGCGCTGCCAGGCGGCGATAATCGCTGGCGGCTGCAGGTTCACAATCTCCACCTGACCGGGTTTAATCCCCCAGTGTTTTAACGCGGCCAACAGGCTGTAGTGGGTGGTGGAGATAAACGGCACCGCGATGCGTTTGCCGATCAGATCCTCGGGTTTACCAATCGTTTTTTTCACCACCAGCGCTTCGGAGTTACCGAGTTTTGACGCCAGCAGGAAAACCTCGATCGGCACCTGTTGACTGGCGGCGACCGCCAGCGGACTGGAGCCGAGATTACCGATTTGCACGTCGCCGGAGGCCAGGGCGCGCACAATACTCGCGCCGCTGTCGAATTTACGCCAGTCGACGGTGGCCCCGCTTTCTTTGGCGAAGGTGTTATCCGCCTGGGCCACTTTTGCCGGTTCAGCGGAGGTTTGATACGCGACGGTGACGTTCACCGCCTGCGCCTGAAAGGTGATGAATGCCAGTGCGGCAAGAAGTGTATTACGCGATGAAACGGCCATAGTGTCTGCTCCCCTGTCTTGTTATGGAGGCAGTATTTCGTTATGGCCGGATTTGATAAAGGAATTAAAAATTCTTGCTAAGAACAAAGCGTTTTTAGAAAAAAAGTGGGAATGGTTAGTTGGGATATGACTTTCATGTCACCGTATCAAACGGTTCCGTTCGCCTTGTATTTCTAACCGTGGAACAGACGTTGTCATGTCACTTCATCAAAGGGTTCCGTTCGCCCTACGAACCGTGATTCTCTGGACGTAAATTTCCCGCGAACGTGTTAAGGAGGCTCATCGCCGCCTCCTTAACAATCCTGGCTCCCGGCAGGAAAATTGTCGCTTCGCGATACCCTCCGCTTATTCCTCCAGGCTACCGGGCCGGGCGCGACTCAGCATCCCTGCTTCGCGCGCCCTGAACCCGCATCCCTGCGGGTTCTCCCGGCCCTCCGGAAACACGTCGGCAATTTTCAGCCGGACCCATCCACACCTGACCATCTCTGCGGTTTGCTTTTTTTACAGCGAAATGAATTTACCTGAAGAGCAGAGAATCGAAGCGGTGCCATTGGTCCGGCGTGAAAATCGATGAGCTGTTGACGGCTGCCCGGGTCCGCCCGCAGGGAAGCGGGCGGAGGGGTCGGCCTGCAGGGATGCAGGCTCGACCCCGACCCGAAAGGCAGACGACATAAGGCGAATGGACCACGAAGTGGCGATTTTCCTTGCCGGGAGCCGGGATTGTTAAGGGCGTGGCGGAGAACGCCCTTAACACGTTCGCGGGTGAGTAAGTTCCAAAGAAGCAATAGTCATAAAGCGAACGGAACCCTTTGATGAAGTGACATGGAAATGCCTGAAATCTTTCCCGGGCCCCTTTAATGAAATGACATGAAAACACATACCACCAGCGCCCCCAAATATTGCCATTTTGTTACATTCATTACATAACTGTACCTGATTGATTGCCAGCGCAGCGGCGCCAGGCATCATAGGATCATTATCCGGCAAGAGAGCAAAATCATGATACGTGTGGTGCTGGTGGACGACCATGTGGTGGTGCGTTCCGGCTTTGCGCAGTTACTCAGTCTCGAAGAAGACCTCGACGTCGCAGGCCAGTATAGCAGCGCGGCGGAAGCCTGGCCTGCGTTGTTGCAGGACGACGTTAACGTTGCGGTGATGGACATCGCCATGCCGGACGAAAACGGTCTGAGCCTGCTGAAACGCCTGCGGGCCCAGAGGCCGCAATTTCGCGCCATTATTCTTAGCATCTATGACACACCAGCCTTCGTGCAGAGCGCGCTGGATGCGGGAGCCAGCGGTTATCTGACCAAACGCTGCGGGCCGGAAGAGTTAGTGCAGGCCGTCCGTTCCGTTGGACTCGGGGGACATTACCTCTGCGCGGATGCGCTGCGGGCGTTGCGTGGTGGAGAACCGCCATCACCGGTACTGGAAGTTCTGACACCACGCGAACGGGAAGTGTTTGATTTACTGGTCAAAGGCGACAGCGTTAAGGAGATTGCCTTCAAACTCGATCTCAGCCATAAAACGGTCCATGTCCATCGCGCCAACGTGCTGGGCAAGCTGAACTGTCACAGCACCATCGAGCTGGTTCATTTCGCTCTCGACCATCAGTTACTGGCGGGGCATTGATGTCGCACAACCTCCGCCACGTCGTCATTTCACTGTTTATTGTGCTGGCCTGGGGTACCGGTTGGCTGATGCTGTGGACGCTTGGTTTTTATCTGACCCACAACGGCCAGCAGGCGGCCCTGTTCCTGCCGCACGGCGTCTACCTGGCGCTGCTGATCCTGCTTTCACGCCGCTACTGGCTCGCGCTGGTGCTGCCACCGATGATGATGATGTTCTGGCTGCACAGCGAGCAACTGCTCAATGGTTATATTCTGCTGACCACACCGCTTATCAGCATGATTCCCGCCAGCCTCGCACAGACTTTCTGGTACCGTTTCCCTCTTTACTGGCAGCGGCTGACGCTGCTGCTGTCCACGGTAACAGCCGCCTCATTGCTCAACGCCGCTCTGCTGTCGCCGTTTGTCAAAAGTCCGGCGATGCTGCTCGGGCTGGCGTCCTTTACCGGTGGCGTGCTACTGACGCCGTTCGTTTATCTGATCTTCGAGTTTCTGCGCCAGCAGCATCGCTATCACCTGCTGGGTCTGGACACCAATAACCCGCCGCTGCGTACCTCGCTCATCATCTGGTGCAGCCTGTTTTTTATCATTGGCATTGGCACCCAGATGGTGCTGTCGCCAGAGATTGAACGCCTGCTGTTGATTGTGGTGTTTCTGCCCAACGTGGTGATGGCGTGGAAATTCGGCTGGCAGGGTGGCGTGCTCTCGGGGCTACTCGGCAGCATGATGATCACCATCGCCCGCCAGATTGGCGTGGGCTTCAGCAATCTGATTGAACTGGAGATTTTTCTCGCGACACAGTCACTGCTCGGTATTGGTCTGGGGATCGCCATCAGTCGTCAGCAGCATCTGGCGCAAAACCTGCACCATTATCGCCGGCGTCTGGAAGCTGAACTGGCGGCGCGGCGCGCGCTGGCCGAAAAACTGGTGCATACCGAAGAGGATACGCGCAAGAGCCTGGCGCGCGAACTGCATGACGAGATTGGGCAAAACATCACCGCCATTCAGATCCAGTCGCAACTGGTAAAACGGGCGCACGATCCGGCGCAAGCCCAGGCCGCCGCCAGCCAGATCAACGATCTCGCCCGGCGAATCCATCACTCCACCCGCCAGTTGTTGCGCCAGCTTCGCCCACCCGCGCTGGACGAACTGTCGTTCAAAGAGGCGCTGCTCCACCTGCTCAACGAGTTTGCCTTTACGGAACGCGGCATTCACTGCCAGTTTGACTATCAGCTTACCACCATGCCCGAGAATGAAACGGTGCGCTTCACTCTCTATCGACTGTTACAGGAGTTGCTCAACAACATCTGTAAACACGCCGGGGCCAGCGAAGTACGAATTGTTCTGCGTCAGCAGGGAGATATGCTGCATCTGGACGTGTCCGACAACGGCGTGGGGATCAGTGCAGACAAGATAGCCGGTTTTGGCATTCAGGGAATGCGCGAGCGGGTCAGCGCCCTCGGGGGTGAACTGGCGCTGGAATCGCGGCACGGTACGCGGGTAAGTGTTAACTTGCCCACAAATTTGCAACAAATCGCCTTCTGACCAGGAAAAAGTCTTAGTCACTCCGGACTTTCTCTCATCCCCTTTCGGTTTCTCTTTCTTATAGTCAACAAAACGGAGACGGCTATGCACGCAGGCGCAGCAACTGACATCACACAACGTTACCGGACGCTGCGTCCCCGGCTGCTGATGTACATGGTCATCGGTTACGCCGCGTTTTACCTGACGCGTAAAAGCGTTAACTACGTGCTGCCAGCGCTGCAAACCGATCTCGGGCTGGATAAAAGTGACATCGGTCTGCTGGGTTCCCTGTTTTATCTGACCTACGGCCTGTCGAAATTTACCGCCGGGTTGTGGCATGACAGCCACGGACAGCGTTGGTTTATGGGCGCGGGACTGTTCGCTACTGGCCTGTTGAACGTGGTGTTTGCTTTTGGCGAGTCGCTGACGCTGCTGCTGGCAGTCTGGACGCTGAACGGTTTTTTTCAGGGCTGGGGATGGCCGCCCTGTGCTCGCCTGCTGACCCACTGGTATTCGCGTAACGAACGCGGCTTCTGGTGGGGCTGCTGGAATATGTCTATCAACATTGGCGGGGCGATTATCCCGCTGATTAGCGCCTTCGCCGCCCACTGGTGGGGCTGGCAGGCCGCAATGCTGATGCCAGGGATAATTAGCATGGCGCTGGGAATGGGGTTAGCGCTGCAACTGAAAGGCACGCCCCAGGAAGAGGGGTTACCGTCCGTCGGCAACTGGCGTAACGATCCGCTGGAGCTGCGCCAGGAGCAGCAGAGTCCACCGATGGGACTGTGGCAAATGCTGCGTACCACGATGCTGAAAAACCCGATGATCTGGCTGCTGGGCGTTTCGTATGTACTGGTCTATCTGATCCGCATTGCGCTTAACGACTGGGGCAACATCTGGCTGACGGAAAGCCACGGCGTCAACCTGCTCAGCGCCAACGCCACGGTGATGCTGTTTGAAGTCGGCGGACTCCTCGGCGCGCTGTTTGCCGGCTGGGGGTCGGACCTGCTGTTTAGCGGTCAGCGGGCGCCGATGATTTTGCTGTTTACGCTGGGCCTGATGGTCTCTGTCGCCGCGCTATGGCTGGCACCCGTTCATCATTACGCCCTGCTGGCTGTCTGTTTTTTTACGGTGGGCTTTTTTGTCTTTGGTCCACAAATGTTGATTGGTCTGGCGGCGGTGGAATGCGGGCACAAAGCGGCTGCAGGCTCAATCACTGGTTTTCTCGGCCTGTTCGCCTATCTGGGGGCAGCGCTGGCGGGCTGGCCTCTGTCGCTGGTCATTGAACGCTACGGCTGGTCGGGGATGTTCAGTTTGCTCTCGGTCGCCGCCGTACTTATGGGTTTACTGCTGATGCCGCTGCTGATGGCGGGCATCACCACCACTCTCAGTCAAAGGATAAAACAATGAAAATGACCCTTACCTCTACTCTGATTGCCTCCGCCGTTGCGCTGGCGACCTTATCGGGCGCCGCACACGCGAAAGGGCGTCTGGTGGTGTATTGCAGCGCCACCAACGAGATGTGCGAAGCGGAAACCAAAGCCTTTGGGGAAAAATATGACGTGAAAACGTCGTTTATTCGCAACGGCTCCGGCAGCACGCTGGCGAAGGTTGATGCCGAGAAGAAAAACCCGCAGGCTGACGTCTGGTACGGCGGCACGTTGGATCCACAATCTCAGGCCGGTGAAATGGGTCTGCTGCAGCCGTACAAATCCCCTAACCTGGAACAGGTCATGGAGAAATTCCGCGATCCGGCGAAAGTGAAAGGCAACCTCTCGTCAGCGGTCTACGTGGGGATCCTCGGTTTTGGCGTCAACACTCAACGTCTGAAAGAGAAAAACCTGCCGGTGCCGAAATGCTGGAAAGACCTGACCAAACCGGAATACAAAGGTGAAATTCAGATTGCCGATCCGCAAAGCTCCGGTACGGCCTACACCGCACTGGCCACTTTCGCCCAACTCTGGGGTGACGATCAGGCCTTTGATTACCTGAAACAACTGAACGCCAACGTCTCGCAGTACACCAAATCCGGTATTGCCCCGGCGCGTAACGCGGCTCGTGGCGAAACCGCCATCGGCATTGGCTTCCTGCATGACTACTCGCTGGAAAAAGAACAGGGCGCACCGCTGGAGCTGATCTCTCCGTGTGAAGGTACCGGTTATGAAATCGGCGGCGTCAGCATCCTGAAAGGGGCACGTAACCTCGACAACGCCAAACTGTTCGTCGATTGGGTACTGTCAAAAGACGCCCAGGAACTGGCGTGGAAGAAAGGCAAGTCCTATCAGATCCTGACCAATACCACCGCCGAAACCTCGCCGAACTCGCTGAAGCTCGACGACCTGAAGCTTATCAACTATGACATGGATAAATACGGTTCAACGGATGTCCGTAAAGCGTTGATCAATAAATGGGTCAGCGAAGTGAAGATGGGTAAATAAGCCCACACGATGACTTCCTGACGTTAAGGTTACGTAGGCCGGGTAAGGCAACGCCGCCCCCCGGCAATCATCGTCACCCTGAATGCCGGATGGCGCTCACGCGTATCCGGCCTACTCGGGATTGAACACCGGAAAACGTATGTCACACACACTTGCACTCCATCCTGTGAAAAAGCGGGATGCGATATTCCTTTGGGTTTTACTCGGCTGGCTGGCATTCGTTCTGCTGCCGAGCTGGAGCCTGGATTACGGTCTGCTGGAGTCCACGAGCGATGAAATCCTCGAGGCCTACGGCTGGTCACGGTTCAATATCAGTTGGCTCTGGTATCTGCTGCCGAGCCTGCTGCTGGTACGCCCGTTCCACGAAGCCAGACGCGAACAGCGCAGCCGCCACACCCTCGATGCGGGCTGGGCGCTGTTGTGTATGGCGTTTATCGTCATCAGCGCCACCGTTGAAGGGCGCGGTTTAGGCTACGCCACTATCGTGCTGTTTGTCGCGCTGGGGGCGATCATGACGCTGGCGCTGACCCGCCTCGAATGGCTGGGCGGCGACCGGTTTGTGATCGGTTCGCTGGTCACTATCGTGGCGCTCATCGGCATCTTTATCGTCTGGCCGAGCATCGCCATTTTCATCCCAATGTTCACCAACGACGCCGGGGAGTTCGCGCCGCTGGCGTTTATGAATGTGCTGTCGCAGGCGCATATCATTCAGGTGATCCTCAACTCTATCGCCCTGTCGATTGCGGTAGGTATCGGCTGTACTTTCTTCGGTCTGGTACTGGCGATTTATACTACCCGCATCGCTCAGCGAAGCGCCATTATTGGGCGTATCTTTTCGATTCTGCCGATCGTCACACCGCCGTTTGTGGTGGGGCTTGGCGTCACGCTGATGATGGGCCGTTCCGGCTATGTGACCGAATTAATGGTCGACTGGTTCGGGTTGACGAACACCAACTGGCTGTACGGATTTACCGGCATCTGGCTGGCACAGGTGCTGGCGTTTACCCCAATGGCGTTTATGATCCTCGACGGCGCGATCAAAACCATTCACCCGTCGCTGGAAGAAGCGTCATATACCCTGCGCGCCAGCCGCTGGCAGACGTTTAACGGCGTGTTTGTCCCACTGCTGAAACCGGCGCTGGCGAACGCCTTCCTGATTGTCATCGTGCAGTCGCTGGCCGACTTCAGTAACCCGTTGGTGCTCGGCGGGAACTTCGACGTGCTGGCAACGCAAATTTACTTCTACATCACCGGCTCACAGCTTGATTACCAGGCCGCCAGTACGCTGGGTGCGTTCCTGCTGCTGTTCTCGCTGCTGGTGTTCTGCGTACAGTACATGTGGATTGGCAAGCGCTCTTACGTCACCGTTTCCGGGAAATCGTACCGTGGCGACGTCCAGCCGCTGCCGGTGACGCTGGTCTGGAGCGTGGTGGCTATTCTGGCGATATGGATTGCCTTTAACGCCCTGCTCTATGGCAGCATTTTCTACGGCAGCTTCACCGTGAACTGGGGCGTGGACTACACCCTGACGCTGGATAACTTCATCAAACTGTTTGGTCAGGGGATGAGTGACGGCGCATGGCCTTCGCTGCTCGATACCCTGTTGTATGCCGGGATTGCCGCGCCGATCACCGCCGCCTTCGGTCTGCTGATCGCCTGGATTGTGGTGCGCCAGCAGTTCAAAGGCAAAAAGACCATCGAGTTCACCACCATGTTGTGCTTTGCCGTACCGGGCACCGTGGCGGGCGTTTCGTACATCCTTGCCTTTAACAGCGCTCCGGTATACCTCACCGGCACGGCGGCGATTGTCATTATCTCGATGGTGATGCGTAACGTCCCGGTCGGTATTCGCGCCGGGATCGCCGGACTCGGCCAGATCGATAAATCACTGGACGAAGCCTCGCTCAGTCTGCGTGCCGGGAGCTTACGCACCATCACGCACATTCTGTTGCCGCTGCTGCGCCCGGCCATTCTCTCGGCGCTGATCTACAGCTTCGTGCGCGCCATCACCACCGTCAGCGCGATTGTCTTCCTCGTCACCCCGGACACCCGCGTGGCAACGGCCTACATTCTGAACCGCGTGGAAGACGGCGAGTACGGCGTGGCGATTGCCTATGGGTCGATTCTGATCGTGGTCATGCTGGCGATTATTTTCATCTTTGACTGGCTGATTGGGGAAGCGCGTATTTCCCGGTCTAAAGCCAAAAACCAGGCGTAATGGAGCGCACTATGAGTCAGAAAAATTTCGTTGAACTGCGCAACGTCACTAAACGATTCGGCAGCAACACGGTTATCGACAATATCAATCTCACCATCCCGCAAGGGCAGATGGTGACGCTGCTTGGCCCGTCCGGCTGCGGCAAGACCACCATTCTGCGCCTGGTCGCCGGTCTGGAAAAACCGAGCGAAGGTCAAATTTTTATTGATGGCGAAGACGTCACTCATCGTTCTATTCAGCAGCGCGATATTTGTATGGTGTTCCAGTCGTATGCTCTGTTCCCGCATATGTCGCTGGGGGAAAACGTCGGCTACGGTCTGAAGATGCTGGGCGTGTCGCGCGCCGATGTGAAGACGCGGGTGAAAGAGGCGCTGGCAATGGTCGATCTGGAAGGATTCGAGGACCGCTATGTTGATCAGATCTCCGGCGGTCAGCAGCAGCGCGTGGCGCTGGCGCGCGCGCTGATCCTCAAACCGAAGGTGCTGTTATTTGACGAACCATTGAGTAACCTCGACGCCAACCTGCGCCGCAGCATGCGCGATAAGATCCGCGAGCTGCAAAAGCAGTTTGATATCACCTCGCTATACGTTACCCACGATCAGAGCGAAGCCTTTGCGGTTTCCGACACCGTGCTGGTGATGAACAAGGGGCATATCATGCAGATAGGCTCGCCGCAGGATCTCTATCGCCAACCCGCCTCCCGTTTTATGGCGAGCTTTATGGGTGACGCCAACCTGTTCCCGGCGACCTTCAGCGAAGCCTCTGTTGATATCTTTGGTTATCGCCTGCCTCGCCCGGCGCACTTTGTGGCTCAGGGCACCGGCACCGTTGGCGTCAGGCCGGAAGCGATCACCTTAAGCGATCGCGGAGAGGAGAGTCAGCGCTGTGTGATTCGTCATGTCGCCTATATGGGACCGCAGTATGAAGTCACGGTGGAGTGGCACGGACAGGAGATCCTGTTACAGGTCAACGCTACACGCCTGCAGCCGGATGTCGGTGAGACGTACTATCTGGAAATCCACCCGTACGGCATGTTTGTGTTAGCGGATGCGGCATGATGCAATGCCGGGTAAGGCATCAGCCACACCCGGCACAAACTCAACGTTGCGCGTTCAGCGCGGCAATATCCTCTGGCGTGGTGCGACAGCACCCGCCAATCAACTTCGCCCCGGCCGCCTGCCACTGCGGCAGGTAATCCGCCAGGCGCGCACACGATTCATCATGATGATGCCAGCTTTTGCTGCTCGCATCGTAATGCTCTCCGCTGTTCGGATAGACCACCAGCGGCAGCGCCGTTATCCCGTGCAGATGCTGCAAAGCGGCGGTGGCCTGTTGCAGGGCAATACAGTTTATCCCCACCGCCACCGTCTGCGGATAGTGTTCGAGAAACGTCACAACCTCGCGTAGCGGCGTGCCGTCGCTCAGATGCTCGCTGTCGCGCAGGGTAAAAGAGTACCACGCTCGCGCACGCGGATATGCGGTTAACAACGCCGCCAGTGTCTGAATCTCGGCAAAATTTGGTAGCGTTTCGCAGGCCAGCAGATCGACTCCGGCATCCAGCAACGCCTCCACGCGCGGACGGTGAAACGCCTGAAAATCTTCGCCGCTCAGCGTGTAATCTCCGCGATACTCCGAGCCATCAGCCAGAAATGCGCCGTAAGGCCCAACCGAACCGGCGACCAGCAGCGTGCCCGCCTGCGGATTTTCTGCCAGATACGCCTCACGCGCTTTACGCGCCAGCTCGACACTTTTCCCAATCAGCGCTTTCGCCTGCGCCTCATCAAAGCCGCAGGCGGCAAATCCCGCTGGCGTCGCCTGATAGCTGGCGGTGATGGCGCACTGCGCCCCCGCCCGAAAATAGTCAAGGTGCACTTCGCGGATAAGCTCCGGGTTTTCCAGCAGAATTTTCGCTGACCATAGGCTGTCGACTAAATGGCACCCACGCGCTTCCAGCTCCGTCGCCAGAGCGCCATCCAGCAACAGGAAATCCTGCTTATCCAGGAGGGCGCTTAACGGATTATATTGCGACATGATAAGGCTCCTGTTTTGCGAACGAGAACAGTCACCATAACACAGCGCCAGCGACGGGGATCCGCGCTCGCACGCAATTCCCGACATACCGTCAGCGTTGCACCAGTCGTAAAAACCCGCGCCGGGCGCTTAATGCAGGATCAGGAGTCACAATCAGATACAGAATGGGTCGCCAGCTCATAACACCTCCACTTCATGGGGTTATCTACACTCTGGCAGGGGCAAAGCAGCCTGACACTAAGACAAAAGTAGGAATGCTGTGCTATTGCTCATACCACAACGTGCGGGGCAAGTAAGAGAGAAACAGCCCTCCCGGCAAAAAAGCCGGGAGGGCTGGAGGCACATCATAAGGCTAGAACTGGTATTTGATTCCCAGCACGCCGCTCGTATCGCGAAAACCGTTATGACCCATTTGTTGCGCAACGTTGCCCCAGACGCTCAGGTCCCGGGTCAACCGCCCCTCGACGCCCACCTTCACTTCACCGACGTTTCGACTTCCCTGCAGGGAGGTGCTCGTGTCATTCATCCTGACGCCGTACTGCTTCGAGTTGTGTATCCAGTTCGCCTCGATAAAGGGTTCAAACTCGCGTACGGTTCCTTTTTCCGCGGCGCTTTTACCATTGACGTAAAGACGCATGCCCAGACGGGTCTGAATATTGTTGTCGCCCTGCCCCTGAACCCGCGTGCCGTTTTTCTCTGTATGGTCGTTAGCTTTCACCCCCATCCAGGTGACCTGTGCCTGTGGGCGAAGATACACGTTGCTTTCTATGTCGTCTGCTGCCATGAATGACCCCAGATGGAAGGCGTAACCCGATTCCAGCGACGCCGTCAGCCCCTTGCTTTTATAGCTTTCCTGAGCAATCTCATCACCTTTAACCGTATTGTCAAACCAGTTATAGAGTACCCATGAATCGACATACAGGCCGGTTTTATCCACGGCGTTCTGATACCAGGTTCCGTACAGACCCGCGCTGTAGCCGCTCACCTCACCATGAGAATCGTAGCCTGACAGGCTGTTATGGATGTCGTTATCCTGCTTACCATAGCCTGCCATTACGCCCAACTGATAGCCATCCGTGCCGTTCACACTCCCCTGCAACAACGCGCCGCCGATCTGCACAACAACGCGGTTAGAAGACGATGTGTTCTGATCGTCCGACATCCGCCCCTTGCTGTGCCCGCCTGACGTACGCAGCCACAGACTGGTCATATGCCGTTCCCCGGTAGCAGGGTCGGTATACCAACCTCCCTGACGGTCCTGCAGTCGGGTGTTAAACAGCGTATTCGCTGCCGCCAGGTTGCTGGCATAGCTTCCCCCCTCAGGGCGATAGAGGTTGACCGCATCCGAGGGTTCGCCCGGCGCAGGCCGATCGTTATCAATGACATCAGGGGAATCATCAGGAACAGGCGTATCCGCCAAATGGGTTAAATACCAGTTATTCCTGTCACTGCCGGCAGCCGTTCCCTGCTTCACGTGATATTCATAGCTTCCCGCCACGATACGACCTCGTTGCACAAAGGCCTCTGGCGTTGAACTGCCGGTCTCAATAATTTTAATCCCTTCATGCAGCAAGGCTCCTGAGCCATTCTCATTGTTAACATGCACATAGGTCGTGCCGGTCGCGTTGCCGGTAATCACCAGCTTATCCGTCAGGCTGTTGTCGCCGCCGAGAACGGTGCCCAGCGAAAGCGTACCGCCATTACCCGCATAGTCACCATTGATGGTTAATGTATTCCCGGCGCTGGTCACGCTGTTGTTAAGAATGATATTGCCGCTATTCGTCACATCGCCCGTCAGCATGACGTTGAGAGGTGAGGAAGGCGGAACACCATAATCATCAATCAGCAAGGTGCCACGGTTCTCCAACGCGTTGACGGTCTGGCTGTTGCCGTTAAGGTTAAGCGTCCCTTCCTCGCCGACGATGACGCCGGAGGTACTGGCAAATGCATTCGACGTGGTCGTCTTCAGCATGCCTTCACTGACAAAAGTCGACCCCGTATAGGTATTTTCCGCTGACAGTATCAGCGTGCCTTCTCCCGCTTTGGTCAGGCTTTTACCATCCCAGGCCGGATTGACCTGCACCGTATTGTCCGCCAGCGCGACGCCGAGATCGAAGGTTCTGCCCTCATCAAGCGTGAACGTTCCGTGCGCATCCGAATCCAGCCCGTTCCAGTACAGAGAGTACTTAATGACTCGAGAACCTGCGTTGATATAAGCAAAGTCCGGCTGGTTCATGCCTGCCACGAGGGCATTACTGTAAGAAAAAGCGCCCGTAATCCCGTTTGTGGTTTCAACCAGAAGAATGTCCTGCATATCCCAGTGGGTAATGTTGGCGTTAAGCGAGGCGTTGTCGCCAACAGTAAGCGATGCCGCCTTGAGGCTGACGTCACTGCCAAGGGTGAGCGCTGCCCCATCGGCAAACGAAGCATTACCGGAAAATTCAATCGGCTGTTCAGCCAGCGTCACGCTGGCCGCCTGACCCACCGTCAGATTACCGTTGATGGCTCTGTTTGCTTCATCATTACTGACGATCTGCAACGTTGTCGCGCCATCGGCCAGCCTGATATCGCCGGTGATAGTCGAGTCGGTATTCAGTGTCAGCATGTTGTTGCCGCCGGTAAGACTGATAGCCGCGCCAGCTTCGCCACCGCTCGAGTACGGAGCACCGCCGGTAATCACGCGGTTATTGATTATCGTCAGGTTACTGCCGGATATCGCTGCGCCACCTGCACCGTTAGTGCCACCGTTTCTGCCATTGCTGGCTCGCCCTCCTACAATAGAGCCGGTATTCATAATCGTCAGACTGTCGCCGACGATTCCGGTACCACCGTTACCACCGTTGTTGCTATCACTGCCAGCGCCACCGTAGGATCCCTCGCCACCGACGATCGAACCGCTGGCCATATTGGTTATAGTCAGATGATTACCGTATATGCCTGCACCACCGTCTGCGCCATCGGGGCCTGTTGTCTGACCGCCTGAAAAACCCCCATCACCACCGGTAACCGATCCCGCATTGGTGATTGTCATATTATTACCCAGTATTCCCGCGCCCCCTGCGCTGGGCATCCCGGCACCGCCGGCATCGTCCAGACCGCCATAGCCGCCTTCACCGCCGGTCACGGAACCACCGGCTAAATTGTTAATGGTCATATTGCTGCCGGATATTCCCGCGCCAGCATTGCCGGCATTCTCTCCGTAGCCAAACCCTCCTTCGCCCCCGACAATGGATCCGCCGTTGGTGATTCTCAGGTCGGTACCCGATATCGCATCGCCACCTGCGCTGCCGGATTCGCCTCGACCACCCGTAATTGACCCACGGGCAATATTATCAATCACCATATTACTGCCGGATATTCCGGCGCCGGCATTGCCACCTTCAGCCCCATCATAGCCATAGCCCCCTTCGCCACCAAGAATAGCGCCGCTGTTGGTTATGGTCAGCGCAGAACCCGAAATGGCATCGCCTCCCACGCCACTGGAATCGCCTTCACCACCGGTAATACGGTAAGTATTGATAATCGTCAGGTCAGTGCCGGATATTCCAGCACCGCCAATACCGCTCCTACCGCTGTAGTCATCATAACCGTAACTGCCATCGCCTCCGGTGATAGCACCATCGTTGGTTATCATGAGGCTGTTACCTGAGATACCCGCACCGCTAGCGGAATATCTGTCCCCTTCGCCACCGGTGATAGAGCCAGTACGAGAATTGGTTATCGACAGGTCAGAACCCGAGATTCCCACCCCCCCTGTGCCACTGCTGCTAACGCTATAGCTCCCATCACCACCCGTAATTGCTCCGCCGTTAGTGATGGTTACATTATTACCGGTCATTCCGTCAGCACCGTCGCCGCCAGCGTAGCCATTACCGCCTTTAATCGTGGTGCCGCTGCCAACGCTTACGCTGTTATCCGCCGCGGTCGTTTCTGGGTTCGGCGATAAGGCATACCCGGCTCCGGCGCCTTCACTGCCGCCGCTAATCCCGTGAGTCCCTGTGTTGGATTGCGCCGTATAAGGAAATGAGCCATCAACATGAATCGTGGCACCGATTACCAGTCCAGGGGAAATAAAGAGTGAAGCAAGCAATAACGCTATTTTATTTTTATTAAAATGTTGCATAAATAAATCCTTTGTTAGTTTCTACAACATTTAATTCATTTCAATGCATTATTTAGACAATAAATAAGCCTGAAAAAACTAACGAGTAAGAAAAACAGTGAATATTTAAATTATGGAATTTCGCTTAACACTGAATGGGTAGCAAGCATAGTATTTGAAAACTACCGAACTTCCGTTATAGAGTAAATAGCAAAAGAAAAGTAACGAATAATTCTTAAATAACTTTATGCTTTAATAAATAAGAACATTAACAACACAAAATCAACAAGTTAGTTAGAATTCAAATCGCCATAGCATTAATATAGAGACAATCACTTAAGCAACAGCATCAATTTAATTCTTGATAAAAACAGGCTGTTACCTCTCGTACTCGACAATATAAAGCGGTACATTTATAAATCCTTAAATTTCTTTATTTCATCTGCAACCAACAAATAAACTGGGAAATGTAGAAGCGGTATTCTGATTTGGCACAAATTCCCTCTATTGGCCCAATCCCATCGGTATTCGCCCATTTGCCCACATTCAGCTTCTGGTCAACACTCTACGATGACACCACTGGCCCCCTCACGTGGAGTATCACTATGAACATTACCCATATTCGCAACGCCACCCAGTTGATTACCTTTGGCGGCAAAACCTTTCTGATCGATCCGATGCTCGCCCCGCAGGGCGCGTATCCCGGTTTTCCCGGCACGGCGCGGGCCGACATCCGTAATCCGACGGTGGAACTTCCGTGCGACATCAACACCCTGTTGCAGGCGGATGCTCTGATCGTCACCCATCTTCATGCGGACCACTGGGACGAGGTCGCCACAAAGGTCGTGCCGAAAGACAAGCCGATATATGTGCAAAACGACCAGGATGCGCAAATCCTGCGGGAACAGGGTTTCAGCCAACTCACCGTGCTAACGGACGAGAGCCGATTAGGTGAGGTAACCCTGCGCAAAACGGGCGGTCAGCACGGTTCCGACCGGCTGTACGCCATTCCCGCCATGGCCGAGCGGATGGGCGATGCCTGCGGGGTAATCTTCCAGCATCCTCAAGAAAAAACGCTGTATCTGGTTGGCGATACGATCTGGCGCGATGAGGTTGAAAGCAACTTCATCGCCTTCCAGCCGGATGTGGTGGTCCTGAACGCCGGGTTTGCCCACGTGATCGGTTTTGGCGCGATTATCATGGGCGCAGAAGATGTGCTGAAAACCCACTTCGTTCTGCCCGACGCGCAGATTGTGGCTGTTCACATGGAGGCGATAAACCACTGCCTGCTAACACGCGCGGCGCTCAGGGAATACGCGCGCGATAACCAGATTGCAGAATACGTACGGGTGCCGGAAGATGGAGAAACCCTGACGTTTTAATCCCCAGTCGAGGAGTGGTATGCGCCCTGTTACCGTCGCGATCGTCGCCGTTGAAGATTTTAGTCCGTTTCACTTCTCAGTGCCGTGCATCATGTTCAGTGAAAAAGCGGCAACGAAGAAACGCTTTGAGGTGCAGATTTGCGCAGAAGTACCCGGCGTGGTCACCTCTGTTGAAGGCTTTTCCGTTACTGCCCGCCAGGGATTTGCAGCGCTGACAGGGGCTGATATCGTGATTGTTCCCTGGTGGGGGACGACCGCGATTCGCCCACCGCAGTCGCTACTCGATGCGCTGGTTCAGGCCCGGCAAAACGGCGCCCAGGTGGTCGGGTTATGCCTTGGCGCATTTGTTCTCGGTTACGCAGGACTGCTCGACGGCAGACGCGCCGCTACCCACTGGGAGTTTGAAGCCGATTTTCAGACGCGTTTTCCCGCCGCGCGCCTGGATATCAACGCCCTGTACGTCGACGATGATGGCATCATCACCTCGGCCGGTACCGCCGCTGCGCTAGACTGTTGTCTGTATCTCATTCGCCAACGGTTTGGCAGTTCGGTGGCGAATCAGATTGCGCGCCGGATGATTGTGCCACCGCATCGCGAGGGGGGGCAGGCGCAGTTTATTGCCCAACCGGTGGCGAAAAACACCCAGGATCAACGGATTAACGGCCTGCTGGAGTACCTTCGCCAGCATAGCCACGAACAGCACGATCTGGACTCGCTGGCGCAAAAGGTGATGATGAGTCGCCGCACTCTGACCCGTCATTTTATGAAAGCCACTGGCTCAAGCGTTGCTGAATGGCTGATTGCTGAACGTCTGCGCCGCAGCCAGGAACTACTGGAATCCTCCCGGCTGCCCGTCGAACGTATCGCCACAGAGGTCGGTTTTCTGTCTCCAGTGACCTGGCGACAGCATTTTAAGTCCCGCTTCGGCGTCAGCCCGGCAGAATGGCGAAAAACCTTTCAGGGTGTAACGCAAGCAGATTCTGAGTGAGAGACCTCACTCATTCCTCTTTCTCACCTTTACAGGCTTTCACCGCACACCGTATCTTCAGCAACCTGTGAACGAACAAACTGCGCAACAGGATGCCTCCATGACCTTCAGCACGAATTCACTCGCCGCCGTACTGGCCCGACGCGACTGGGAAAATCCCGGCGTCACGCAGCTAAACCGTCTGGAGGCGCATCCTCCTTTTGCCAGTTGGCGCAACGCGACTGATGCGCGTCACAATACCGCCTCATCTTCCGTTCGCAGTCTGAACGGCGCGTGGAAATTTATCTGGTTCGCCTCGCCGGAAGCGGTGCCGGAACGTTGGCGTCTGGGCGATCTGGACGATGCCGATACGATCGCGGTGCCATCAAACTGGCAGTTGCTCGGCTATGACGCCCCCATTTATACCAACGTGACCTATCCGATCCCGGTGGATCCGCCGTATGTGCCGCATGAAAATGCGACAGGATGTTATTCGCTCACCTTTACAATCAGCGAAGCTGAAATACGTGATGGACAGACGCGAATTATCTTTGATGGCGTAAATTCCGCTTTTCATCTCTGGTGCAACGGGCTTTGGGTGGGCTACGGTCAGGATAGTCGCCTGCCGTCGGAATTTGATCTCAGTGAGTTTCTGGTCAGCGGTGAGAACCGTCTGGCGGTGATGGTGCTACGCTGGAGCGACGGCAGCTATCTGGAAGACCAGGATATGTGGCGAATGAGCGGCATTTTCCGCGATGTCTCCCTGTTAAACAAACCCGCCACGCAAATCAGCGACTTACGCATCACTACCCACCTCAACGAGGATTTCAGCCGGGCAATCTTTGCCGCCGAGGTCAGAATGCGTGGAGAATGCCGTGACACTCTGCGCGTGACCGTTCAACTGTGGGATGGCGACGAGCTGACGGGCGAAATCACCGCGCCTTTTGGCAGCGAGATCGTTGATGAGCGCGGAGCCTATGGCGATCGCACGACGCTGCGTCTGCATGTCGATCAGCCTTCACTGTGGAGCGCCGAAACACCGCATCTTTATCGCGCAGTTGTGCTGCTCCATACGGCGGATGGCACACTGCTTGAAGCCGAGGCCTGCGATGTCGGCTTCCGGAAGGTGTGCATTGAAAATGGCCTGCTGTTGTTGAACGGTAAGCCACTGCTGATTCGCGGCACCAACCGTCATGAACATCATCCTGAAAACGGTCAGGTGATGGACGAAGAGACAATGGTGCAGGACATCATTCTGATGAAGCAGAACAACTTTAACGCCGTGCGCTGCTCCCACTATCCGAATCATCCGCGATGGTACACGCTCTGCGATCGCTATGGTCTGTATGTGGTGGATGAGGCCAACATCGAAACCCACGGCATGGTGCCGATGAATCGCCTGAGCGACGACCCGACCTGGCTGCCCGCCATGAGCCAGCGCGTGACGCGCATGGTGCAACGCGATCGCAACCATCCGAGCATTATTATCTGGTCGCTGGGGAATGAATCGGGTCACGGCGTCAACCATGACGCGCTGTATCGCTGGCTGAAATCAGACGATCCGTCACGCCCGGTGCAGTATGAAGGTGGCGGCGCGGACACGGCGGCAACGGATATAATTTGCCCGATGTATGCGCGCGTCGATCAGGATCAGCCGTTCCCGGCAGTGCCGAAGTGGTCAATCAAAAAATGGCTGTCGCTGCCCGGCGAACAGCGCCCGCTGATCCTCTGCGAATATGCCCACGCGATGGGTAACAGCCTCGGCGGATTCGCCAAATACTGGCAGGCGTTCCGCCAGTACCCGCGCCTGCAGGGCGGCTTCGTCTGGGACTGGGTCGATCAGTCGCTGATTAAATACGATGACGAAGGCAACCCCTGGTCCGCGTACGGCGGCGACTTTGGCGACACGCCTAACGATCGCCAGTTCTGTATGGACGGGCTGGTGTTTGCCGACCGCACGCCGCATCCGTCGTTGTTTGAGGCGAAGCACGCACAACAGTTTTTCCAGTTCACGTTGCTGCCTGGCGCGCAACGTCAGATTGAGGTCACCAGCGAATATCTGTTCCGCCATAGCGACAACGAGATCCTGCACTGGACCCTCGCTCTGGATGGCAACCCAGTTGCCACCGGGGAGGTCACGCTGGATATCGCGCCGCAGGGTCGTCAGCGCATCACCCTGCCGGACATCACACAGCCTGACGCGGCAGGTCAGCTCTGGTTGACGGTGCGCGTGGAACAACCGCAGGCAACCGCCTGGTCGCCTGCCGGACACATCAGCGCCTGGGAGCAGTGGCCGCTGGAGGAAAAACTGAGCGTCGTATGCTCACCGCGCGCCAGTACTGCGCCACAGCTCAGCGTCAGCGACGCCGCGTTTACCGTCACGCTCGGCCATAAGCGCTGGGAATTCTGCCGCCAGCAGGGCACGTTAACGCAATACTGGATTGGCGATGAAGCCCAGTTACTGACGCCACTGCACGATCAATTTACCCGCGCGCCGCTGGATAACGATATTGGTATCAGTGAGGTGACAAGGATCGATCCTAATGCCTGGGTTGAGCGCTGGAAAGCCGCCGGGCATTACCAGGCGCAGGCGGTGTTGCTGCAATGCGAAGCCGATACCCTTGCAGACGCGATTCAGGTAGCCACCGTTCACGCCTGGCAGTATCAGGGTGAAACCTTGTTTATCAGCCGTAAAGCCTGGCGCATCGACGGCCACGGCGAAATGCAGATCGCCGTTGATGTCGATGTTGCCAGCGGCACGCCGCATCCGGCACGTATCGGTCTGACCTGCCAACTGGCGCAGGAAGCAGAACGGGTGAACTGGCTGGGGCTTGGTCCGCATGAAAACTACCCGGATCGCCTGTCTTCGGCCTGTTTTGACCGCTGGGATTTATCACTGGATGAGATGTATACCCCTTACGTTTTCCCCAGTGAAAACGGCCTGCGTTGCGGTACGCGTGAACTGAAGTACGGTGCGCACGTCTGGCGCGGTGATTTTCTTTTCAACATCAGCCGATTCAGCCAGAAACAACTGATGGAGACCAGCCATCGACATCTGCTACAACCGGAGGCCGGGGCCTGGCTGAATATTGATGGTTTCCATATGGGCGTCGGCGGCGACGACTCCTGGAGTCCTTCGGTGTCGCCGGAATATCAGCTGAGCGCCGGGCGTTATCACTATCGTGTAAGCTGGAGCTAAGTGCCTGATGGGCGGCTTAAGTTGTAGGCCGGGTAAGGCCTACAACAGTCCAGGTAAAAAACTTTATGATAGAGATGATTATATTGTTGAAAAACGTGAAACAACATTGAAATGGAAGAGAGCTATTCAGATACTACTAACAAAAGATAGTCTTGCTGAGATTAGTTGATAATGGAAAAGGTTCGAGAATTTTAATTTACCAGACCAATAAACCCACTAACTTATATTTACCACCTGAATTTCCAATAGAGTGATTCACGGTTTTTTTTTCGAATATGCGGATAGAGTCACAATGAAAGTCACAAAAATAGTCTGATATCAAACTCTGATAATTCATACGAGAGTTTACATTGTGAGATCATTTGACAGGCATTTTGAAGGTTTTTTATTATCACCGGGAGATCGAACAAGTTGTGGCGGTTATATAGTAGAGAGTAAAGAACGCTATATTCTTGATGGCATGGAAATAGTATATGAAATGGATGAATATATATGCGGGGTGAATGGTCAAAAATATGAGATTAAAGGTGGTGTACCTAAAGGTTCACGGATTGAAAGAGGGAAAGAACCATTTCGTCGGACTTACTTAAGTTCCTGGGATAGTGATATAGATTTGGAAGGGCGAAAAGTAGAACCTCCATCAGTGTCGATAAAGCGGCTTAATGAAGAAAGTTTTTTATACAGGAGGAAACCCGATTCTCTTCGGGATTTTGAAAACGGATTTGGCTTTGAACATAACAGATTTCTCGGAAGTGTGGGAGGAACGATTAATCTCAGAAAAAAAACAATCGTTAATGAGGAAAAAGGAGGTATTTTTTCACATAGAATGTCTCATTTTCAATTCCGAACCAGGATAAGTAACGAATTATATAATCATTACTTAGCAATGGGGCATGATATGTCTCAATACGAGACGGAAATTATCTGTTCGCTGGCTGGTTCAGCACATAGCAGCGGTACATGTCCTTGCCATTGTCGATTTATACCCCATTTAAATATTGCATACAGATATGATAATTATATTTTAGCAAGCTATGAATCAGCAAACAGACCTCAAAATTCCACACCTCCAGTTCACGCAACAAGAAAGATTTCAGAGACCAGACAATCAGTTGAACCGGGTTTTTGTGTAGTACCAGAATTGACGACACCCAAATCATATGAATATGAGTTAATGGTTAATCCACCAACAGGAGTAAAAGAGTTATATCATCAGTTGAATCCGGAAAAAAAGAAAAAGCCCGGTTCAATCTTAGTTGTTGCTGACCCACTATCCAGGTCATCTGAAAAAATTGCGCAAGTACAAACAGCAAGGGACAAAATTGATAAAGCACTTGAGCCGCTGACTAATGAGGAAGCTAAATTATTGTATGAAAACAGAACCTCGATAGATATTTTCTCATCTAATTTATATAGTGATGCTTTAGGACAAAGCGGAGATATCTTAGGTTACATAAAGGATGCTGGCGGGGGTTATTATGAAGAAATAAATAAAATACTAAACGAAATTCAGGAGCTTTATAAAATAACATATCGCCAAAATTCCGGTCTCATTTCTGGAGAGGAGTTTTTCGGTCAACGAGAAAGATTATTTAAAAAGTTAGATGTTCTTTTGAATCAATTTTCAAAAGAACAATTGGATTTAAAACAATACGAACAAATAAAACAAGCATTGGGTTTATCCACAAAATCCATTATGCATAAGTGGGATCAAACCGGAGTGAAAGATATCGAGGGATATGCAAGCTATATAGAAAAATCCGCAAAACTAATCAAAATAATGAGAACAACAGGCTATGTCGGTATTGGTCTTGATTTTGCGAGTTATACAACTAACGTTTATGAGGCCTGCGCAAAGGGGCGAGAGAGCGAATGTAGAAAAGCAGCGATAACTGAGTATAGTAAATTCGGTGGTAAACAGGGAGTGGGTATTACTGCGGGAGGTATCGCTGGGCCTGCAGCAAGGAGTGTATGTCTGTGGGCGCTGGGGCTTCTCACATCAGAAGCAGGCGCGGTCGGAGCGGGACTATGCCTGGTGACAGGTATCGGTACGGGAATTGTAGCTGGAAAAATGGCAGTGAAAACAGGTGAAAGATTGGGGGGGCGTTTGGGAGGCGCTATTAATGACGCGATAAATAATAATCCAGATAAATTAACCCATTCACCCGATACGTTTAATGAAGAATCAGGCTTATTAATATATGAAAAACTTTTTGATAGAAAACTTCGATAATATACAGTTGTTATTTAGTGTGGCTTTTTTCTTCAGTTTTGTTGTATTATTATTTGTTTCATATGTAATTAATAAAGATAGTTATGGAAAAATCGTGGAATTATATGAGGAAAAATTTGGCCATTTACCTATGACAGCGCGTATGGCAAGGGGGGCAAGTTTGATTGGTTCCCCGGCAGCATATCATGCAAAAATTGGTTTTATAATGGGCAGCCTAATATTTCCATATAATCGTGTTACAAATCATGATATGAACATAGAAGGATATAGATTTATTCGCAGTTTACCTGGTTATCTGATTACAGGTTTTAGAGTGGAAGCTGCCATTTGGTTCATATTGACTATACTATTATCTGGTTATATTTGCATTGAAACTATAGTGTAAATTGCAAGAAGGGACGTTATCAGAGTCCCTTCTTTAATTTTATTTCAATGCGCCATATATCTGGTCAACAATCCAGCCATATGTGGCCGCAGGTAATAACCCGCTCACAGAAGCATTCGAATTTATTTTAGGACCGGCTACTGGCGAATTGGGCCTGATATACCGCCCGCAGCAATTTGTTACTGTGCAAAGCCCTTAACAAAGGCATTAAATAAAGAACTATTTCATTGTATATAACTATTCCTGTAGGCCAGATAAGGCGTTTACGCCGCCCTATCGGGCCATCAGATTACTCCTCCATTGCCTGGCGGATTTGCTGCAGCGCCGCCGGATCGTCAAGCGTGGTGAGATCGCCCGGATCGCGGCCTTCGCAAATGGCCTGGATCGTGCGGCGGAGCATTTTGCCGGATCGGGTTTTCGGCAGTTGCGAAACAAACCAGACGTGGGCAGGACGACCAAAATTGCCAATCTGGCTGTCCACCAGCGCCATGATCGCCTTCTCTTCCGAATGCGCCACATCGCGGTCTTCCAGACTGTCGCTCTGTTTGGGAATGACAAATGCTACCGCCACCTGCCCCTTCAGCGCATCTTTTACCCCGACCACCGCCACTTCCGCCACGTTCGGATAGCTGGAGATACTCTCCTCGATTTCCCGTGTGCCCAGGCGATGCCCGGCGACGTTAATCACATCATCCGTGCGCCCCAGAATGAAGTAGTAACCGTCGGCGTCACGAATACCCCAGTCAAACGTGGCGTATACCTGACGATTGAACAGCGACCAGTAGGTATTCACAAACCGTTCATCGTCGCCCCAAATGGTCTGAATACAGCCGGGTGGCAGCGGCCCTTCGATCACCACCATCCCCTTCTCGTTGGCGCCGCAGGGTTCGCCGGTCATCTCATTGAGCAACTGCACGTTATAGCCATACATGGGCACGCCGGGACTGCCGAGGCGCGACGGCCGGTCATCCAGTGCCCGGGCCAGCGCCATAATCGGCCAGCCGGATTCGGTCTGCCAGTAATTATCAACAACCGGCACGCCCAGTGTTTCCGTTACCCAGCTTGCGGTCGGTTCGTCCAGCGGCTCGCCTGCCAGATAGAGCACCTCCAGCGAGGAGAGATCGTGATTGCGGATCTGCGCGGTCGGGAATTTTTTCAGCACGCGAATGGCGGTCGGTGCCGAGAACATCCGGTTGACCTGATATTTCTCGACGATCTTCCACCACACGCCGCAGTCCGGATACGTCGGCAGTCCTTCATACACAATGGTTGCCATCCCTGCCAGGAGCGGTGCGTAGACAATGTAGGAATGCCCGACAACCCAACCGATATCCGACGCGCAGAAGAACACGCCCCCCGCTTTGCCGCCAAAAATGGTCGCCATTGAGGTCGCCAGCGCCACGGCATAGCCGCCGACATCGCGCTGCACGCCTTTGGGTTTTCCGGTGGTGCCGGAGGTATAAAGAATGCAGGACGTTTCATTGGATTCCAGCCACGTCACCGGCACCGTGGCGCCGAGATGCTGCTGGCGCAACGTCGCAAAGTCGAGATCGCGACCGGCCACACGCGCCATTTTCGCCAGCCCGCGATCCACCAGTAACACCTGTTTCGGCTGATGTTGCGCCTGCTCGATCGCATCATCGAGCAGCTTTTTATAGGGCAACACTTTACCGCCGCGCGCCCCCGCATCGGCGGAGACAATCAGCACCGGCTTCGCGTCATCGATGCGCGCCGCCACGCTGTGCGAAGCAAAACCGCCGAACACTACCGAGTGGATCGCGCCAATCCGTGCGCAGGCCAGCAGCGTGATATGCGCCTCAGCGATCATCGGCATGTATACCAGAACCCGATCGCCGCGCTGCACGCCGAGCGATTGCAGCATTGACGCCACCACGTTCACTTCGTCATAGAGATGACGGAAGGTAAAGGTGCGCTCCTCTTCGGTCTCGGATGAGACAGCGATCAGCGCCAGCGCATCCGGTTGTTTCTCCAGCCAGCGGTCAATGGCGTTATGACACAGATTGGTGGTACCGCCGCAAAACCAACGGGCAAACGGCGGATGGCTGTGATCCAGCGTGCGGATAAACGGCTGCTGCCAGTCAATCCGCCGGGCCTGTTCGGCCCAGAATGATTCCGGTTGCGTAACAGAACGCTGATAAAATTCGCTAAAAGACATAACGCTCTCCTGTTGAACTTACGCCTGATGAAGCGGGTTCTAGATGACATAAAGGTCCATGTACTCATTGACCGGCATCTGCTCCAGGCGAGTTCTGTCCAGGGAGACCTCCAGGATGCGCTGCTGTTGGCGAGTCGGGAACTGGCGCGCCAGGTTAATTTTGAATTTTTCGATCAGTTTCGGGATCCCGTCGGTACGGCGACGTGCATGGCCAATCGGGAACTCCACGACCACCTCGTCAAACTGTGAACCGTCAGTGAATTCCAGGGTGATCGCATTGGCGATGGCGCGTTTTTCCGGATCGTGATAGTCCGCGGTAAACGCCGGATCTTCAACACAACGGATCTTCTCGCGCAGGGAATCGATTCGCTTGTCCTGTGCCACGCCGTCCTCATAATCCGCCGCCGTTAAGCGTCCGAACAGCAGCGGGATCGCCACCATATACTGAATACAGTGATCGCGATCGGCCGGGTTATTCAGCGGCCCCTGCTTATCAATGATGCGAATGCAGGCTTCGTGGGTGCGAATGGTCACTTTTTCGATATCTGCAGCGCTTTTACCTGCTGCCTGCATTTGCGCATACAGCGTCATTGCCGCTTCAACCGCCGTCTGAGAGTGGAACTCCGCCGGGAACGAAATTTTGAACAGCACGTTTTCCATTACGTAGGAGCCGTATGGACGCTGGAAGCGGAACGACTCGCCTTTGAATGAGACGTCATAAAACCCCCAGGTTTTCGCCGTCAGCGCTGACGGATAACCCATCTCACCGGTTTTCGCCATCAGCGCCAGACGCACCGCGCGCGAGGTCGCATCGCCCGCCGCCCAGGATTTACGCGTGCCGGTATTCGGCGCATGGCGATAGGTGCGCAGCGACTGTCCGTCGACCCACGCCAGCGACACCGCGTTGAGGATCTCATCACGCGTTAGCCCCAGCATTTCAGCCACCACGGCGGTGGAGGCCACTTTGACCAGCAGAACGTGGTCAAGCCCCACGCGGTTAAAGGCGTTTTCCAGCGCGATACAGCCCTGAATTTCGTGGGCCTTAATCATTCCGGTCAGCACGTGTTTCATGGTCAACGGCGCTTTACCCGCCGCGACCGCGTTGCGTGAGAGCCAGTCCGCTGTCGCCAGGATCCCGCCGAGGTTATCGGAAGGGTGGCCCCACTCCGCCGCCAGCCAGGTGTCATTGAAGTCGAGCCAGCGGATCATCGCGCCAATGTTAAACGCGGCCTGTACCGGGTCGAGCTGAAACTGGGTACCCGGCACGCGCACGCCGTTGGGCACCACGGTCCCCGGAACAATCGGCCCCATCAGCTTTTTACAGGCCGGATATTCCAGCGCTTCCAGACCACAGCCCAATGTATCAAGCAGACAGTAGTGGGCGGTGTCATACGCCACCGTTGACGCTATCTCGTAGTTGACGACGTAATCCACGATATCAACGATTTCACGATCGAATTCCGGGCGAACATTTAAAATTTGAGCGGACATAAGGTACGTTTCCTGTTTTTTTATCTTTAGAGGTAATGAATTACTGACGCTGATCGATCGGCACAAACTCACGATCGTCCGGGCCGGTATAGTTGGCGGAAGGACGAATGATTTTGTTGTCCTGGCGCTGTTCAATAATGTGTGCCGCCCAGCCGGTGACGCGGGCGATAACAAACAGCGGGGTAAACATTTCGGTGGGAACGCCCATCATGTTGTAGGAGACCGCCGAGAACCAGTCGAGGTTAGGGAACATCTTCTTCGTCTCCCACATCACCTCTTCCAGACGATCGGCAATGTTGTACATCTTCAGCGAGCCCCCCTCTTCGGAAAGCTGCTTCGCCACACGTTTGATGACCTGATGACGCGGATCGGCAATGGTATAAACCGGATGACCAAAACCAATCACCACTTCTTTGTTTTCCACGCGCTTACGGATATCGGCTTCGGCTTCGTCCGGCGTTTCGTAGCGCTGCTGAATCTCCAGCGAGACCTCATTCGCCCCGCCGTGTTTCGGACCGCGCAGTGCACCAATCGCGCCGATAATGGCCGAGTAAACATCCGATCCGGTGCCGGCAATCACGCGGCTGGTAAAGGTGGAGGCGTTGAACTCATGCTCGGCGTACAGCACCAGCGAAATGTGCATTGCTTTTTCCCAGCTCTGCGTCGGTTTTTCGCCGTGCAACAGGTGCAGAAAATGGCCGCCGATAGAGTCGTCATCGGTTTCTGGCTGAATACGCTCGCCGTTGTGACTGTAGTGATACCAGTAGAGCAGGATGGAACTGAGCGAGGCCAGCAGCTTATCGGCAATATCACGCGCGCCGGAAACGGTGTGCCCCTCTTTTTCCGGCAGCGTACAGCCCAGCGCCGATACGCCGGTGCGCATCACGTCCATCGGATGCGATGCCGCTGGCAGCGCTTCCAGTACGGTACGGACGTTAGCCGGTAATCCGCGCAGCGCTTTGAGTTTACTTTTGTATGCCTGAAGTTCGTCACGGGTCGGGAGTTTGCCGTGAATCAGCAGATGCGCGACTTCTTCAAATTCGCACTGCCGGGCGAGATCGAGAATATCGTAGCCGCGATAGTGCAGATCGTTGCCGCTTTTGCCGACGGTGCACAGCGCGGTATTGCCCGCCGGTACGCCGGACAGCGCGACGGATTTTTTAGGCTTAATAACATGGGTATTATTTTGCAGGATCGTTGTGTCGCTCATGTTGTCCTCATCATTATTGTCATATGTAGGGTACTGAGGGTTTTCGTCCAGGCCTGATAAGGCGTAGCCGCCATCCGGCCTACTTGATATACAACGCGTCGAGCTTCTCTTCGTACTGGTAGTAATTGATGCTTTCATACAGTTCGTTACGGGTCTGCATGATGTCGATAACGCTCTTTTGCGTCCCTTCCTGGCGCAGCACGTTGTAGACCTTTTCAGCAGCCCGGTTCATGGCGCGGAATGCCGAGAGCGGATAGAGCGCCATCGCCACGTTCGCACTGCGCAGTTCGTCGGTCGTGAACAACGGCGTAGCGCCAAATTCGGTGATATTGGCAAGAATCGGCACCTGGACTGCATCGGCAAACTGGCGGTACATCGAAAGCGCCGTGATCGCCTCCGGGAACAGCATGTCGGCGCCCGCTTCGACATAGGCCTGCGCACGATCGATCGCTGCGTCTAACCCTTCCACCGCCAGGGCATCGGTACGCGCCATGATCACAAAGTGGGGATCGGTACGGGCATCAACTGCCGCACGAATGCGATCGACCATCTCCTCTTTCGAAACAATCGCTTTATTCGGACGATGGCCGCAGCGCTTGGCGCCAATCTGATCTTCGATGTGTAGCGCCGCCGCCCCGGCTTTGATCATCGACTTGACGGTGCGCGCAACGTTAAACGCCGACGAACCAAAGCCGATATCAGCATCCACCAGCAGCGGGAGCGGACAGACGTCGGTGATGCGGCGAATGTCGGTCAAGACGTCGTCCAGGGTGGAGATGCCCAGATCCGGCAGTCCCAGCGAACCGGCCGCGACGCCGCCGCCCGAAAGATAAATCGCCTGATACCCGGCGCGCTGGGCCAGCAACGCATGGTTGGCGTTGATGGTGCCGACGATTTGTAAGGGGTTTTCTTTGGTGAGTGCAGCGCGAAATGCCTGACCCGGAGAATCCAGAGACATAGTCCATCCTCGTGTTATCAACTTGTAACTAACCGTTGATTCACATAAAGCAAGGGCTATGCCAAAGGCGCTTTGAAAGAGAGTGTTTTAAATAACCATCGATATAACAATAAGATAAACCACAGCATACCGCGATAAGCGAAAAAAAGCGTGTCAGCTAACGTTTCATGAAACGTCCCGACCGGTTTCATTGCAACAATTATGAAACAAGACTACACCCATTACTCTGTCCTTTTATTTTGGGTTGGCTATGGCGACGACAACGCTTCCCCCGCGGGTGAATGATGACAAACCGGTTATCTGGACGGTCTCGGTAACGCGACTGTTCGATCTGTTTCGCGACATCAGCCTGGAGTTTGATCATCTGGCGACCATCACCCCCATCCAGCTCGGTTTTGAAAAAGCGGTCACCTATATCCGTAAGAAGCTGACCACCGAACGCTGTGATGCGATCATCGCCGCCGGATCGAACGGCGCGTATCTGAAAAGTCGCCTGTCGATACCAGTTATCCTGATCAAACCCAGCGGGTTTGACGTTCTGCAGGCGCTGGCAAAGGCCGGAAAACTGACCGCCTCCATCGGCGTGGTGACCTACCAGGAGACACTCCCCGCGCTGATGGCTTTTCAAAAAACCTTCAACCTGCAACTGGAACAACGCAGCTATATCACCGAAGAAGACGCGCGCGGGCAGATTAACGAGTTGAAAGCAAACGGCATTGACGCAGTGGTTGGCGCGGGACTGATTACCGATCTGGCGGAAGAGGCAGGCATGACCGGTATCTTTATCTATTCCGCCGCCACGGTGCGTCAGGCCTTTAGCGATGCGCTGGACATGACCCGCCTGACCCAGCGTCGCCACGGTCATTATGCCTCCGATCAGGCGCTGCGCACCCGCTATGGGCTGGGGGATATTCGTGGCGAGTCCGCACAGATGGAACAGGTGCGCCATACCATTATGCTGTATGCCCGTTCACCCGCCTCTGTCCTGATTCAGGGGGAAACCGGCACCGGGAAAGAACTGGCAGCCCAGGCCATTCACCGCGAGTTTTGTACGCGTCCTGGCACGCGCGGCGACAAAACGGCGCATCCGTTCGTCGCGGTGAATTGCGGGGCGATCGCCGAATCGTTGCTGGAAGCGGAGCTGTTTGGCTACGAGGAAGGCGCCTTTACCGGATCGCGACGCGGTGGTCGTGCCGGGCTGTTTGAAATCGCCCACGGCGGAACGCTGTTTCTCGATGAAATCGGCGAAATGCCGTTGCCGCTGCAAACCCGACTGCTGCGCGTGCTGGAAGAAAAAGAGGTCACCCGGGTGGGTGGACATCACCCCATTCCGGTGACAGTGCGGGTGATTAGCGCCACCCACTGCAATCTGGAAGACGAGATGAAACGCGGGCAGTTTCGTCGCGATCTGTTTTATCGCCTGAGTATTTTACGTCTGTCGTTACCGGCTCTACGGGAGCGCCCCGCCGATATCCTGCCGCTGGCGGAAGGTTTTTTAAAACAATCGCTGGCCGCGCTCTCCGTACCATTTACCGAGTCGGTGCGCGCCGGACTGGCGCAGAGTGCCGGTGCGCTGTTGCACTATCAGTGGCCGGGAAATATTCGCGAATTGCGCAATATGATGGAACGGCTGGCACTGTTTTTAAGCGTTGAACCGATGCCACAACTGAATGAACATTTATTACAGCAGATACTGCCGGAACTGGCGGAGAACGAATCGCCGTCATCCCCTTCGCCTTCCGCTACGCCACAGCAGGTGCTGGCGCAGTTTAACGGCGATAAGCGCGCCGCCGCGCGTTATCTGGGGATCAGCAGAACCACATTCTGGCGACGGCTGAAGGAATGAACGGCCGGATGGCGACACACAGCGTCTTACCCGGCCTACACATTTCACCTGGCCAGCGCCATCCGGCACGCTTACGAATTACTTTTTCTTGTAGATATTGGCAGTGCCATGAATTTTGTTGTCGGTTTGACCGGAAGTCAGCACGACCACATCAGCCCCTTTCTCATCCGCTTTTTTGAGCAGATCTTCTTTCGCATCCTGAGTGGACGTTTCATTGCTGGTATTGATGTTGCCAATCAGGGTGTACTGCGACTCCACCTTCTCAAACTCAGCTTTTGTTAACAGCTCCGCTGCAAACGCATTTGTCGCCACAAAAGCCAACGCACCAATCAAGAGTTTATATCCAGTTTTCATAGAGAAGCTCCAGGTTATGTTATGACGCTATCATCACCGCTGAATCCATGCCGCTGTTCAGGGATGATTAATAACTAGTTCAGCTTCCAGAAAAAATCCAGAGGCCTTTCAGTGATAGGTTGCTTTTGTGGTTTCGGCCTGCTCAGTACTTTTTTGCATACTACGGTAAAGTTAAGTCACTTTCTGCATATAAATAAAATAATGACCGATACCCCCGTCTTTTAATAAATCTCTCATTATTGCGTAAATATGCATAACCCTGTTCAGAACAACTCCGCTTAAGATTATTATCAAAACCCTTTCCAGCTTATTGGCAATAATCTCAACATCGACAAAAAACATTCAGATTAATACCAATGTAAAAATTGACGTTCATCAAAACAATGATAATTAGCCAGCCTAAAATTCTTAAAAAACATTATTCCCGTCCGCAATTAAACATATTAAAGCGATACTCACACTAATGTTAATCCTTCGCATCTATTCAGTCTACCTTATCAAAAGCCTCGCCTATCCTGTTGTTTTCCGCCTTATATTTGCATTATTCCTGGAGGGATAGCCAAAAGCAATAAACATTTGTAATCAAATAATTAGCCATCACTTAAATATTTTCACTCTGTTAACGACGGTTAATAGACTCAGCCTATCAATATCGAATGCAAGCCTGCGGCAAAACGATTACGCTATATCGCCAACGGCAAATAATATTAAAAATCATCAGAATTTTATTTGCATGAGCAACCCGACAAATAGCCGTGTATTCAGCACTGGCTTTTATGGCTTATGCCTGGATGTAATATTTAAATCTTAAGGAAGAGTCAATATATGAAAATAAATGCACAGTGTTTCCCTGAAACTCTATTAGCCATTGCAATTTCCATGGCTTTAACGTCCACTGCGGTAGCCAATAATAATATTTCCCCACCAACAGGTGTGGGGGATACTGTCATTATTAATAATGGACAAAATATTACGCTTTCCGCCACGGAAAATACCGACCCCGCATGGAATAACTTCCGCAGTCTTTGGGTGGGTGATAACTCCGACGGCTCACTGCTGATCGATGGTCGGGCTATCACCACCGCCGCCGGTATGATCGGTAATGGCGCAAACGGCAGCGTGACGCTGACGAATGGTGCGACCTGGACACTGGGCAATTTGAATCTGGTACTCGGGACCCATGATGGTTCAGGTACGCTGCTGGTGAATAACGGCAGTAAAATCAGCGGCATTGATGAATTGCGCATTGGAGAATATGCCGCAAACGCGCAGGGAACGGTTACCATCGATGGCGCAAATTCGTCCGTCTCTTCCGTCTGGAGCGTGGTCGGCGATCAGGGGCGCGGTAACCTGGTGATTACCCGCGGCGGAACCCTCTCCTTAAGCGAACACATGAACATTGGCTACGTCGGCAATACGAGTAACACCAGTCGTAATGGCTACGGTGTCGCCCTCGTGGACGGTGAAAA